>DAOTUK010000184.1:0-9233 GCA_034437375.1 Chloroflexaceae bacterium
CCCACGCTCACGCCGCGCCCCACCCCCACCGCCATTCCCGCCAGCGCCCATCGCCCGCCCCTGGACAATGGCGAACCCTGGGTAAGCGACGGATGGGCCCTCAGCGTCTCCAACTTTACCTATGAAACCTTCCACACCATCCACTTTACGCTCGAAAACCGCACCGACCGCGATGTCCGCTTTCCCGCCTTCAGCACCGACCAGTTCCGCATCACCTCCGACGCGGGCGATACCTTTGCCCCGTGTAGCATCCGGGGGAGCGGGTGGTATAATACGGTCTGGAATACCAAAGGCCCGCTTGAGATAGCGGCCGGCGAAAGCATAGCATGGGAGTGGAAATTTTACCGCTACGACCCGCAACACCGCGCCTGCGACACCTACTCGCAGAGCGCCCCGGCCTTCGCGTCGGACGCCCACACGCTCACCCTCACCGTGGAAAACCTGGGCGACACAATCGTCAATGCGCGTTGGAGCGCCACCATTCCGCGCCCATAAGAGAAATACCATATGCCAAAAGTACCCACCGCCTATAAGAATCTGGGCGAGTTTATCGCCTTTCTCGATAAGCGCGGCGACCTGCGGCGCGTCCGGGCGCCCGTTTCGCCCTACCTGGAAATTACCGAGATAACCGACCGCGTCAGCAAGAGCCGCGACAGCAACTATGCGCTGCTCTTCGAGAACGTGCGCGGCTCCGATATGCCCCTGCTCATTAACGCTATGGGGTCGGCACAGCGGATGGCCTGGGCCCTGGGACTGCACGACCTGGAAGAATTGCGCGAGCGTATGGAAAGCCTGGTGCGCCCCGAATTGCCCCACGGCTTTCTGGCGACTATGAGCAAATTGGGCCAGCTTTCGGAAGTGGTGCGCTACCGTCCCAAGACAGTCGAGAGCGGCCCCTGCCAGGAGATTGTGCTGCGCGAGAGCGAGGTAGACCTGGGCCGCCTGCCGGTGCTCACCTGCTGGCCGCACGACGGCGGGCCCTATATTACGTTGCCTATGGTGATAAGCCGCGACCCGAAGAGCGGGGCCCGCAACGTCGGAATGTACCGCCTTCAGGTGTACGACAAGCAGACCATTGGCATGCATTGGCAAATTCACAAAGGCGGGGCCGAACACCAGCGCGTGGCGTTGGAGCGCGGACAAGAGCGCATTGAGGTGGCGGTAGCAATTGGTTGCGACCCGGCCAGTATCTACGCGGCCAGCGCGCCCCTGCCGCCCGGTGTAGACGAGATTATGTTTGCCGGCTGGCTGCGCCACGAGCGGGTAGAGATGGTGAAATGCCAGACGGTTGACCTGGAAGTGCCGGCCCACGCGGAGATTGTGCTGGAGGGGTGGGTAGACCCGGCCGAACAGCGGCGAGAGGGCCCCTTTGGCGACCACACCGGCTACTACTCGCTGGCCGACATGTACCCCGTGATGCACGTACAGGCCATCACCATGCGCCAGAAGGCCGTCTACCCCACCACGATTGTTGGTATTCCTCCCCAGGAGGATTTGTGGCTTGGCAAAGCCACCGAACGCCTTTTCCTGCCGCTTATCCAGCTTATTTTGCCAGAGGTGGTAGACTATACGATGCCCGGGCCGGGCGTCTTTCACAATCTGGTGGTGGTGAGCATCAAGAAGCGCTACCCCGGCCAGGCCCGCAAGGTCATGTATGGGATGTGGGGCTTGATGCTGCTCTCGCTCACCAAGTATATCTGGGTAGTGGATGAGGACGTCAACGTGCATAATATGGATGAAGTGCTCTTCCATGTAACGAGCAATACCGACCCCCAACGCGATACGGTCTTTGCCGAGGGGCCGCTTGATGCGCTTGACCACGCCGCCGACCACTTCGCCTATGGCAGCAAGATGGGGCTTGACGCCACCCGCAAAGATCCGCGCCTTGACCGCTTCCCCCGCGAGTGGCCGCAAGATATTCGCATGGCAGAGGATGTAGTGGATATGGTCACGCGGCGCTGGCGCGAGTATAAAATCAAGCCGTAGGGGCCAGCAGTGCGGCGGGGCGGCGGGGCGGCGCTTTTGAACCGGTTGTAAATTCATCTTTTGTCGTTTATACTTGGTTGCACCTGTCGAAGTTGATAGCTGTAGGTAGAGGGAGGTTGCCATTATGAAAAAACTGGTGCTACTCAGGCATGGGGAGAGTGTCTGGAATAAGGAAAATAGATTTACCGGGTGGACAGATGTAGATCTCTCTGAGCGAGGGTTGGCGGAGGCAAAGAAGGCCGGACAGGTCTTAAAGGAACAGGGATACACCTTTGATATAGCCTTTACGTCGGTATTGAAGCGCGCCATACGGACGCTGTGGATTACCCTGGATGAGATGGATTTGATGTGGATACCGGTTCATCGTTCGTGGCGCTTGAACGAGCGGCATTATGGGGGATTGCAGGGGTTGAACAAAGCCGAAACGGCCGCCCAGTATGGCGACGACCAGGTCCTGGTGTGGCGGCGCAGCTACGATACCCCACCGCCGGATCTGGAAACCAGCGACCCGCGCTACCCCGGCAACGACCCACGCTACCAGGATCTTGATCCGAAAGATTTACCCTTGACCGAGTGCTTGAAAGATACCGTCGCTCGTTTTGTACCCTATTGGGAAGAGACGATAGCGCCAGTTGTAGCATCGGGCAAGCGCGTCATTATTGCCGCACACGGCAACAGCTTGCGGGCCCTGGTCAAGTACCTGGACAATATCTCGGATGACGATATTGTCGGGTTGAACATTCCAACCGGTATGCCGCTGATCTACGAACTGGACGATAATTTGAAACCACTCAAGAATTATTATATTGGCGATCCAGAAGAGGTAGAAAAGGCGATGCAAGCGGTTGCAAGCCAGGGGAAAGCGAAGCAGTAGGGCAGATTTCAGGGGTAACGGGGTGGCCAGGACGACGCACAGGTCTGTGCGTCGTTTCTTTTCTTTGTGCGCTCTGGGGCCACAAAGCACGCTGCCTAGCTCTGGTATATCGTCGCGGTCAAGGTGCTGATTGGTTGCGGCGATGGAGACGAACCGTCCAGAAGGGTGCGTATGGTATTGAGCAGTTCATCTATATCAAATGGCTTGAGCATATAGGCTGACACCCCAAGATCCCGGGCCTCTGCTTCGACATCGTAGGCCGTAAAAAGGATGGTTGGGGTATAGAGCCCCCGCTTCCGCATCTCGCGTATCAAGTGGATACCATTCATATCCGGCAGGTGATAGTCGGTGAGCAGGAGATCGCAGGGCGCTTGCCGACACAGGTTCAAGGCCTCGGTCGCACTCTCGACGCTGGCGAACTCGTAGGGGAGTCCCAGGGTCGGCATGGTCAGCCCGATCAATCGGCCAATATGCACATCGTCTTCGACAACAAGAATACGGGCAGCGAGTTTTTGGGTGATATTTGATACCATCTGGTTCCTCTCATAACTTTAGCAACCGTCATTACGTGGTAACCCCTGGGAGTACATGCATCTCGCACGCCTGCGGGCCCGATGCCCGCGTTCCCAGGTAGCGATGGACGAGCGATGTTCGGTTGCTATTTGTGCTGCTTACCAGATCATACCATGGAAAATTGCAGCAATGCAAGCACAATTTAGCGCAGGAAGCGTTTAAATTTGGGTAGAAATTGTACAGAAAGGGATATTTGTTCAGACATTCACAATTCTTTATCGCTTTTTGGGGCGATTTCTAACCGGATTTAAACCCCCTACAATGCATAGTTTTCTTTCTCTGTCAGTTTGCGGGAGAGGAAAAACATTTCTTTTCTATTGTAATGCGTTGCGTCAAACAATGCTCTCTCCCTTCTTTTATGAAAATGTAACCATTTTCTGTCCTTTCGATGCTTGATTTGTGACTTCCCGTCCTCTATAATAGAGTAGACAAGGCGTGCCTGGTTTTGACACGGGCAGGGGGGACTATGCCGGCGATATGGCAAGAGCTACGGACGCGGTTGCGTTACCATATTATCTTACCCTTTTTGATCCTGACGCTGTTTGTGGCGCTGGTCGGCTATGCGATCATTTTCTTTGTTCTGGCCAATTCATCGCAAGAAACGTTTGACAATCAACTGGCCGAGTCCACCCGTATTGCCAAGCATTCGTTGCTGGATCAGGAAAAGACCAACCTGCAATTTTTGATTGAAGTGGTGTTCGCGCCAGCCAACCCGACCACCGATGCCCCGGCGGTTTCTGAAGCGCTCAAGGAAAGTTTGCAACCTGGCGCGGTCGAAGGCCTCCGCCTGGCGCTCAACCCCTACTTCCGGCGCGGGCTCACCCGCTCGGTGGTAAACATGGATCGGATGATCGCCTTTGATCGGCGCGGATACTCGCTCGCTGATTTTGAGCATGTGCCGTATACAATCGAGGGTATGGCGGAGGATGCAGTGCCCACGACGGTCATTACCGATACGCGCTATGTCACCAATACGGTGCTGGATGTGACTTCTATCCGGTTTGTACCCGACATACTGAGTGGAGCGGTCGAAACGTTTGAAAATAGCGATCTGGTACGCGATAAATATGCCGGGTTTGTGACTTTGCCCAGTGCAACGGGGGGAGACAAAAATTATTTTGCGACGGTGGCCCCCGTGAAAGTATCGGACGATGTGGTTGGAGGCATTATTGTGGCTATGGATATTGACAATTTATCACAAACGCTCCAGACCAATGCCAATGCCGATATTATCACGTTTTACGATACCTCCGGGACAGCGTGGGTGAGTAGCAAGGTGCCAGATGAGGGCCTGGCCGAGCTCAATATCGGGGACGATCTGGTGCCGCGTATTCAAAACCTCGTTGAGCAGGATGTAGACCATGAAGCAATTATGGATGTGCGAACCATCAATGGTGAAGAGTATCAATTCTCCTATAGTCGCCTGACGATTCGGGGTGAGCCGGTGGGCATCTTAGGGGCGGCCCTATCGCGGGCGGATATGAATTCATGGGCGATGATACGTATTCCCTTGATTGGCGTAACTATTGCTTCGATGCTTGGCATTATTGGTATCGGGTTTGTGATGGCCAGACGCATTACACACCCGCTCGATGAACTGGTAGCGACGGCCCGCGCCGTGACCCATGGAGACTTTAGCCGCCGCAGCCAGGTAACCGCCGAGCATGAAATTGGGATGCTCGCCTCTGCATTCAACCAGATGACCGAGTATCTGACCCAACTTATTCGCAAAGTGCAGGCGCAGTCGGGTGAGCGCCAGGCTATTGTGGAAAGTATTACCGATGGTATTATCGTGTGTAATAACGAGGGTGAGGTACAGCTTGTCAACCGGGCGATGTATACCTTGCTTGGGCTAGAGCTTGATGATCGGGAACGGTTGCCGGGGCGGTTTAGCGATTTGCCGCTGGTACTGTTGACCGAGTCGGTGTTTGGGGCTACCACAAACGATTTGTATATGCTTGGCAACTATATTGTGCGGGTATCGGTGGCTCCGGTGATTACGGCCCAGGGGCATTGTCTGGGCAACGTGTACGTGTTGCAGGACATGACCGCAGAAGTCAATATGGACCGCGCCAAAACCAACTTTATTGCCACGATTTCGCACGAGATGCGGACACCGCTCACGTCCTTGCGGGGCAATTCCGATATGCTGATGCATGGGTTGGCGGGGCCGATCAATGATGAGCAGAAGCAAATGTTGGAGACAATGAGCCAGCAGACCAATAATATGACGCGGTTGATTAACAATATGATTGTGATTGCGGGTCTGGAATCTGGGTCGCTCAAGGTGGAACCAGAGCCGGTCTCGTTGAAGCGGGTGATTGAGGAATCGCTCTGGCCTATGCGCAAGGCGTTGAAAGCGAAAAAGTTGACGTTAAACATTGACCTTCCAACCGATATAGAGGTCAATGCAGACCGTATTCAGCTTCGCACAGTGATGCAGCAGTTGATTGATAATGCGCGGGTGTATACTGACGAGGGGAGTATTACGGTGCAGGCGGTGCGCGAGATAGCCCATGTGCGGGTTGATGTGATTGATACTGGTTGTGGTATTGATCCAGAGTTACTTGATAAGGTCTTTGAGCGCTTTGTGCGTGGCGAAGGCTCGAACGACAGACCAGACCGCGGTATTGGCCTGGGTCTGGCCATTGTGCAGCAGTTGATTGAGTTGCACCACGGCCAGGTGTGGGTATCGAGTACGTTGGGAGAGGGAAGCATGTTTAGTTTTACGCTCCCATATGCTCCAACGGTAGAGGAGCCAGATCAGGAGGCTGTTTCAGAAGCGGCGTAGCCTGGTATAAACCAACTGTTCAAGCGACAAGGAGGTGTGATCATGCAACGTACCAGATGGTTTAAGCAAGATCCTCCACAACAAAAATCTCGTCTGATGTCATGGCTTGTCATCCTGGCCATGCTCTTGTCGTTGTTTGGAATTGGCTTCTTGAGCGACATCGTACTACGCATTGTAGCACCCAACGGTGTGCCCTATACGGGGAAACTCTACGCCGGGCAACGAGCCGACTATAGCCCCTGGGATAGTAGCGACAATCCGGGCATCGGGCCGCTTGAAGATCAGGCGATTGCGGAAATGCAACGGGTGAATGCAGACGAACCTGGCGAAGATGCCCCCTGGACGAAGGAGCAATTGTCGCGGGTGCCGCCGGGTATCTCAACCGTAGGTATTCCGATTGATCCTATTCTGGTGATTGGTACGCCACAACCCGGCGCGGATACACCGGGCGGAGCGCAAGCGACAGCCACCCCGACGCTGGTACCGAGCGGAGGCATAGCAAATGTGGCAACAACTCCGACGCCTATAAGAGTAGCCCGCGCCCAAACCGCCACGCCCACGCCGAAGGTGGGAGGCGGCCAGGTAGGAGGGGACGATACCCCTACTCCGACGGCAGCATCCGACGAACCCACCAGCACGCCCGAACCCACCGATACGCCGACCAACACGCCCGAACCCACCAACACGCCGACCAACACGCCCGAACCCACCGATACGCCGACCAACACGCCCACCAACACCCATACCAAGACCCCCAGACCCACGCGCACGGATACCCCCACGCGCACGGATACCCCCACGCGCACGGATACACCGACCAGGAAACCGACCAACACCCCCACCAACACGCCCACCAACACCCATACCAACACGCCCACCCGTACCCCCACCGACACGCCCACCAACACGCCCACCAATAGCCCAACGCCGCGCCCAACGCGCACCCCGACGCCGGTATCGGTGCAGTTCCGCATCGCCAAATATACCGTGGCGGAATCTGGCGGAGCGGCTACCATTGAGGTGGAATTGAGCGGGAGCTATAGCCAGGATGTCCTGGTTGAGTATTATGTGATTGATGGGAGCGCGAAAGCGGGTAAGGATTATCGCGCAACCAGAGGGACGCTTGTTTTTGCGGTTGGCGAGACGCTTGCGTCGTTTACCGTACCCATTATTGATGATAGCGTTAGCGAAGGGGATGAACAGGTAACGATGTTGTTGAGCAATCCACAGCCGGAGGGGACGCGCATAGGCGAGCGCGACCGGGCGGTGTTGACGATTACCGACGACGACACGACGGATAACCCGAATCCCGGCAATACGCCTACCCCGACGCAGGATGACGCAACCAGCACCCAGACGCCTACCCCGACAGACAACCCACCCACCGCGACGCCAACGCCTTCGCCAACGCCTTCGCCAACGCCTTCGCCAACGGTCATTCCTGCCAATACGCCGCCAACCATTTCGCTGATTCCAGACCAGAAAACAGACGAGGACACGACAAAGGGCCCGATTACCTTCGCGGTGGGGGATGCTGAAACCGACGCCGGGAAACTGACTATCACGGTAACGTCCTCCGATCAGTCGCTGGTGAAGGATAGCAAGATAACGACGGGTGGGTCGGGAACCAACCGCACGTTGACGATTGCGCCAGAGCCCGACGCACACGGGACAGTTTCCATTGAGGTATGCGTGAGCGATGGAGAGGATACGACGTGCCGTATTTTCAAGCTCACGATTGCGCCAGTGAATGATGCGCCGGAGGTTTCAGACCTGGCAGTATCGGGCGAAGAGAATAAGGATATTCTCTTTACCCAGACCGATTTCCGAAATCATTTTGATGATAAGGACGGGGATAATCTGGAACGCATCCGGGTGACCTCGCTACCGTCCAATGGCACGCTCAAGCTCGGCGGATCGCCGGTGTCGGCGGGCGATACGATTGCGGCCGCCAATCTGGGCAATCTGCGCTTTACCCCGGATACCAACTGGAGCGGGAATACCAGTTTCGGGTGGAATGGGAACGATGGCACAACGTACGCACAAAATGCGGCTGTGGTGCGTATTACTATTACCAATGTTCCTGGGGTTGATCTTCAGGTCACCAAGTCGGTGGATAACAACGCCCCCGACGTGGGCGACCAGGTAGTCTTTACCATTACGGTCAAGAACAATGGGCCCGACAATGCAACGGGGGTTAAGGTTCGGGATCAACTCCCCGCCGATTTGTCCTATGTGTCGGACGATGGCGGCGGCGCGTATGTCAGCGGCACGGGAGTGTGGACGGTCGGCACCCTGACCAATGGGGATAGCACGTCGTTGCAGATAACGGCGCAGGTGGATGCGGCGGGCGGCCATACGAATGTCGCGGGGGTAAGCGCGGTTGACCAACCCGATACGAAAAGCTCGAACGATAGCGCCAGTGTGACGGTGAATGCGGCGGCGACCCCGACGGGTAGTGCTGATCTGGCAGTGTCCAAGACGGTGGACAACGCGGCCCCGCTTGTCGGAGACGAGGTGGTCTTTACCATTACCGTCGAAAACAAGGGGCCCGACGCGGCCACAAATATAGTGATTGCCGACAAACTGCCGACGGGATTAACCTACACCTGGGATAATGACGGCGGTGGGAAGTATACGAGCGGCAACGGGGAGTGGACAATTAACAGTCTGGCAAATGGTGCCAGCGAGGTATTGCGGATCAGGGCGCGGGTAGATACCGACACAAGCATCACCAATGAGGCAAAGGTACAGAGCCTTGACCAGACCGACCCCGTTACGAGTAATGATAGCGCGAGCGTACAAATCAATGCAATTGTTGCTTCGCCCGAAATTGCGGTGGAGCAAACCGCCGACATTCCCAACGGTAGCACCCACGCCATGGGCACCACCACCACCGGTACCCCCATTGTCCAGACTTTCACCATCAGCAATACCGGCACGGCTAATCTGACCCTGGGAGCCGCAACCTTCACCGGCAGTGAGTTCTCGCTCGTGGGTGCCTTCCCC
>DAOTUK010000185.1:0-3656 GCA_034437375.1 Chloroflexaceae bacterium
GCGTATGTCCTGGATGGGGTCTATCGGGGCGCGACGCCGATAGTGTCGCATGTGTTGGCCGGGTTACAGATTTCGGTTGACGCGATATGGAGCAAGTGATAAGGGGCAGCGAGAGGCGAGGACGCGAGAGGCGAGGACGCGAGGACTGCAAAGTAGCGAGGCGTTGGGAGGAATACCCATAACCGCACGAAAGGCAGGTGAGGATATGGACACGATACAAGCAAATACCGCCATCTGTCCCCGTTCGCTAACCTACGAGGTGGCGGAACTCTTCCCGCCGCGGGGGCAGTGGACAGAGACGGACTATTGGCCGTTGGCTGAACATAACCGTATTATTGAGCTATCAGAAGGGGAGTTAATACTACCGCCTATGCCAACCACCGAACATCAAGATATAGTGGGTGCCATTTACATTCTGGTACGGGCCTTTGTCCGGGCCCACAATCTAGGGAAAGTGGGGCTATCCCCCCTACCACTGCGGCTCTGGGAGGGGAAGGTACGCGAGCCGGACGTGATGGTGATGTTGCGCAAACACGCGGAGCGCATCGGCAACCAGTACTGGGAGCAACCCGATCTCGTGGTCGAAGTACTGTCGCCGGGCACGGCAAAAACCGACCGCTCCGAAAAGGTGGTCGAGTATGCCGCCGCCGGCATCCCAGAGTACTGGATGGTACACCCCGACCCGCAGGTGATCGAGGTGTACCGGCTGGAAGGCGAAGCGTATGTGCTGGATGGGGTCTATCGGGGGGCGACGCCGATAGTGTCGCATGTGTTGGCTGGTCTGGCTATTTCGGTTGATGATATTTGGAATGAAAGATAAGGAGTTCTGGTTATGAAGAAGGGAGCACACCTATGGAAGACCATGTACGTATTTTTGATACCACATTGCGTGATGGAGAGCAGGCCCCCGGCTGTACGATGATCCTGGAGGAGAAGCTGGAGGTTGCCCGCCAACTGGCCCGGCTCAAGGTAGACATTATCGAAGCCGGTTTCCCCGCGGCCTCGCCCGGCGACTGGGCGGCCGTTCACCAGATAGCCCAGGAAGTTGGTTCCCCCGATGGCCCCGTGATTGCCGCCCTGGCCCGCGCCGTCAAAGACGATATAGACAAGGCCTGGACATCCATTCAACCCGCGGCAAAGAAGCGTATCCACACCTTTATTTCCACGTCCGATATTCATATTGAGCATCAGTTGCGCTCTACCCGCGCGGTGGTGCTGGAACGAGCGCGGGAGATGGTGCGCTATGCCCGTTCGCTGTGTGATGATGTCGAATTTTCCCCCATGGATGCCAGCCGATCCGAGCCGGAGTTTATGTATCAAGTGCTGGCCGTGGCGGTGGAAGAGGGCGCAACCACGCTCAATATCCCCGATACCGTTGGCTACGCCACGCCAGAAGAGTATAGCGCCATGATCGCCGGCATCCGCGAGAATGTGCCCGGCATTGAGAACGTCATTCTGTCTACCCATTGCCACGATGACCTGGGGTTGGCCGTCGCCAACAGTCTGGCCGGTGTGCGGGCCGGGGCGCGACAAATCGAGTGTACCATTAACGGCATTGGCGAACGGGCCGGCAACGCCTCGCTGGAAGAGGTGGTCATGGCCCTGCACACGCGGCATCAGTCGTTTGGGGTGAATACGCAGATTAACACCCGCGAATTGACCCGCAGCAGCCGGCTGGTTAGCTCGTTTACCGGTATGCCCGTGCCGCCCAACAAAGCGGTTGTCGGGGCCAACGCCTTTGCCCACGAATCGGGTATCCACCAGGATGGCGTGCTGAAGCACCGGATGACCTATGAGATTATGAGCGCCGAAACGGTGGGGCTCGATAGTAATGAGCTGGTTCTGGGTAAGCACAGCGGACGCCACGCCTTCCGCGACCATGTGGAGCAGATGGGCTATACCCTGACCGACGAGGAGATGGGCCAGGTCTTTACGCGCTTCAAGGAATTGTGCGATAAAAAGAAATTTGTAGACGACCGCGATATAGAGGTGATTATCGCGGGCGAAGCGCAGCGCACACCAGAGATATACAAACTGGAGCATGTACAGGTATCGAGCGGTACGGGGGTCGTGCCGGTGGCGACGGTGCAACTGCGCGGACCGGATGATACGGTGCATCTGGATAGCGCCCACGGCACGGGGCCGGTGGATTCGGTGTACAAGGCTATCAACCGCCTGGTGCAACGCCCCAATGAGTTGACCGAGTTTTCCATCAACGCCGTCACCGAGGGGTTGGACGCCGTAGCCGAAGTAACGGTGCGTATCCGCGAACAGGGCGCCCCCACCGAAGGGAATGGCGACAACGAGAACTACCGCAAACGGCGTGGCCCGCCCACCTACAACGGCTATAGCGCCAATACCGACATTCTGGTCGCGTCGGCGCAGGCCTATCTGGCCGCGCTCAACAAGATGATAGCCGCCCGCGATGAGCGCATCAAAGCGGAACAAGCCGCCTACGCGGCCGGCTATGACAAGGAGTCGCCCACCTACGCAACCGATGTATTTGCCAAGAATGTGGGGGTATCCGAAGAGCAGCAGTAGGGCTATAATAGAGGGTAACAGTATCCGTCGAGTTGCTCGCGCAAAGGCGCAGAGACGCACCAGAGAAACCCGTGTTTGCCTGCGCCTTTGCTCCTTTGCGTGAGGCTTTGTGTATGGAAGAAAGCTATGTCAACAATTGCCTACCTGGGGCCCCAGGGCACCTTTAGCGAAGAAGCGGCCATGGCGTATGCCGGCAATAGCCCCGGCACAACTTGCCTGCCGCTCTCCAGCATCGCCGCGGTCGTCACGGCCATTGAAACCGACGCCGCGACGGTGGGAATATTGCCCATTGAAAATATGCTTGAGGGCAGCGTGACGTTTACGCTTGACCTGCTTATTCACGAAACTGATTTGCATATTGCCGGGGAGACGGTCATACCAATACGCCAGTATCTTGTGGCGCGGCCAGAGCTACGCTTGCAAGACATTCGGGTGTTGTATGCCCATCCCCAGTCGCTTGGGCAATGCCGCCGCTTTGTGGAGCGCTGTCTGCCGGGGGTGGATACGGTCGCGTCGCTCAGCAACAGCGCCGCGCCGGCCGAAGCAATGGCCGACGAGCGCCCGGCCGCGGCTATCAGCACCATGCGGGCGGCCGAATTAACCGGGGCCACTATTCTGGCGCGCGATATTGCCGACCACCGCGACAATGTGACGCGCTTTATTGCGCTCTCGCAGCAGGATGCGCCGCCCACCGGCGACGACAAAACCAGCTTCTGCTTCGGCTTCAAGAGGGATCATGCCGGGGTGCTGGTGGGTACGCTGCAAGAACTGGCCGACGCCCAGATTAACATGACTAAACTGGAGTCGCGCCCCTCACGCGAAGTACTGGGACAGTATATCTTCCTGGTTGATCTTGAGGGCCACCACCAGGAGCCGCGCATTGCTGCAACGCTTGAGCGGATTGCCCAGAAACCAGAGGTGGGTATATTCAAAATATTTGGAAGCTACCCGCGCTATCGCCCCCAGGCATAGGCGGGTTGTGCAGACGCAGAACAGGAGGACACCCGATGACCACTACTCCCACAACCTATACCAGCGCCACCGAATTACTGGAAACCCCGGTCGTGCAGGAGTTCCTGCCGCCCGATCACCCCTTCTTCTACGGCTATCGCTAC
>DAOTUK010000186.1:0-34784 GCA_034437375.1 Chloroflexaceae bacterium
CTGATCCTGTTTGGCGCAATGAGCAGCACCAGCGACCAGCGCAAAGGCTTTCAATACCTCCAGCCGGCCCTGCACGGCCTGGCCGCGCAAGGGTGGGGCACACAAGCCGAGGCGGTTATCTTTGGGGCCGCGCGCCCCGAACACGACCCCGACCTGGGATTGCCCACCCATTACACCGGGCGGCTCCACGACGATGTGAGCCTGGCCTTGATCTACGCGGCCGCAGATGTGTTTGTTGCCCCCTCGGTGCAGGACAATCTGCCCAATACGGTGCTAGAATCGCTGGCCTGTGGTACGCCCGCGGTGGCATTTGACATTGGTGGTATGCCGGATATGATAGAGCATGAGCAGAATGGGTATATTGCCCCACCTTTCAAGACGGAGGAACTGGCGCACGGCATTGCGTGGGTGTTGCAGGATGCGGCCCGGCACGAGCGCCTGTGCCACCGCGCCCGCGAGAAAGCCGAACAGGAGTGGCCGCTGGCGCTCCAGGCACAGCGCTACCAGGCCCTCTACGCCGAGGTGATAGCGCAGTTTCGGCTCCGCACCAGACAACCGCAAGCAGAGAAAGGAAGAAAGACGCGATGAAACACCAACGGCAAATTATCCAGAACACCCTGGCGCACCAGGACATCCACCCGGTTCTGGTAGACATTGGAGCCTCAGCCGGAGCCCCCACCATCTGGGAAGACCTGGCCCACCACGCTATTTACATTGGCTTCGACCCCGACCTGCGCGACTTGCGCGAATTGAGCGACGGCCGCTTTCACAAAGGCTACATCATCAACAAAGCTGTGACCGATGACCCGGCCCGCACCGACATAGACTTTTACCTGACGAAATACCCCCACTGTTCCAGCACTCTGCCGCCCGACTCGGACGCGCTGGCCGACTATGTATTTGCCGATTTCTTTAGCGTGGTTGGCAATGTCACCGTTCCGGCTACGACGCTGCACCAGGTTGTCCAGCAACTTTCGCTCAGCGGCATAGATTGGATCAAGACCGATTCGCAAGGCACAGACCTGCGCCTGTTCACGAGTATGCCGGACGATCTCCGCGCTGCGGTGCTGGCTATTGATATTGAGCCGGGGTTGATAGATGCTTATAAGGGTGAAGACTTGTTTGTAGACGTGCATACCTATCTGGTACAGCATGGCTTCTGGATGTCGCATGTAGATGTGCGGGGCATCATACGCTCGAACACGGCCAACCTGCAACAAGTCCTGGCCCACAATCGGGGCAAGCTCACCTTTTCGATGGTAGACAAAGGGGTACGTATAAGCCCCGGATGGTGCGAGGCTCGCTATCTCAGACGCCTGGACTGGTTGGAGCAGCACGCGCTCCCCAGACGCGCCTACGAGTTGTTGTGGGTGTTTGCGCTAGTTGATGGCCAATACGCCTTTGCGCTAGATGTCAGTTTCGCCTATGCGCAACGCTTTGGCGAGCACGATAGGGCGCAGGCAATGCAGCGTGAAACAGTTCGTCTGATACGGCATACCTTCCTCTATCGGACGGTGCCCCGCAAGGTACTTCAGAAGGTCAAAGGAAAGCTGTTTTCGGCTGTCCGACAGGTGCTGCCGCGCTAAAGTCGGTACATGTTTATCGTTGGGGGGGGCAACCCTGGGGGCACGAGCGTCTCGCTCGCTCCGGGGCGGGCCGGATGCCCGCACTCCCAGGAAGCAGCCGGTTAGTTGTGAACAGTTACCAGTAAAGGGCGGCTCGTCTCCAACCTGCTCTTGTCGTCTGTCGGTACGGCCCACGCTAACCAGGCCACGTTTGAAACAGAAGGGATACGCGCTTGAAAAATCCCCTTGCGCTTGCGCTTGCGCTTGCGTTTGACTGGCTCCTGGGCGAGCCACCCGCGCCATTGCATCCGGTTGTCTGGCTTGGGCAGTTTATCGGCGCAATGGAGCGCCACGCCCCCCGCGACAACCCCCCGGCCGAACTGCTCTACGGAGCGGCTATGACGGCGGCCGGGGTGGGCAGTGCGTTGCTCCCCGCCCTCCTGCTAGAGCGGGTGTCCAGCAAGCGGCGCGATTCACTCCCCTTGCTGCTGCTCTCCGCCGCGCTGCTCAAGTCGAGCTTTGCCTGGCGAACACTGCTCCAGGCCAGCATCCGCGTGTATGACCACCTGGAAGCGGGCGAGCTTGAGCAGGCCCGCGAGGCGTTGCGCTGGCTTGTGAGCCGCGATACCACGACCCTGGATGAGCCGCTCATAGCCGCCTCGGTGATTGAATCGCTGGCCGAAAATGCCAGTGACTCGGTGGTCGCGCCGCTCTTCTACTATGCGCTGTTCGGGTTGTCGGGCGCCTGTGCCTATCGCGCTATCAATACCCTGGACGCGATGCTTGGCTACCATGGGCGCTATGAACACCTGGGCAAAGTGGCGGCCCGTCTTGACGATATGGCCAATCTTATCCCCGCCCGTCTCACGGCGCTGGCCATTACAGCCGCGGCGCTGGCCAACGGCAACGCCCCCCGCCGCGTGTGGCGTATTGTCCAGCGCGACCATATGTTGACCGAAAGCCCCAACGCTGGCTATCCCATGAGCGCTATCGCCGGTGCGCTAGAGGTGAGCCTGGAAAAGGTGGGACACTACTGGTTGAACGCAACGGCCCGCCAACCGTGTGCCGCCGACATCCGCCGCGCCTCGTGGGTGGTATCGCTGGCCCTGGCCGGGGTGGTGGGTGGTATCGCGGCAGTAGCGCGGTATCGTCGCCCCGTCGCCCCGCCTCTTCGTCTCTTCGCCTCCCCACCTCTTCACCTCTTCGCCTCCCGCTCTCCCCGCGGAGACGATACACCGTGAACCCACGCCCGGAACTCCAACACCTCCCCGCCGTCCCCCACGGCGGCTACCAGAGCACCCTCCCGGCTGGCGATATGCTTGACTTTAGCGCCAATGTCAACCCCGGCGGCCCCTCGCCGCGGGTGTGGGCGGCTCTGCGACAGGTGGACATAGCGCAGCACCCCGACCCCCGCGCCACGCCTCTGCGCCACGCCCTGGCCCAACGAGCGGGGGTAGCAGCAGAGCACGTACTGGTGGGCAACGGCTCAATAGAATTGCTCTATGCGCTGGCTATCGCCTACCTGCGCCCCGCCGACCGCGTGCTGATTGCGTCGCCCACCTTTGGCGAATATGCCAGAGCCGCGGCTATGATGGGGGCCGCGGTAGTGTATTACCCCCTGTGGCCGGGGCCCGATGTTACCCTGGATAGTCACGCGCTCCTGCGCGAGGTGCAGCAGGCCCAACCACGCTTGTTCTTTCTCTGCAACCCCAACAATCCCACCGGTACCTACCTTCCGCACGAGAGGGTTGCCTATCTGGTCGAACAGGTAGCCGCCATTGCCCCCCATACGCTTGTGGTGCTGGATGAGGCGTTCATACGCTTTGTGCGCGGCGCGGATATGGGCAGAAGTACGGCCTTGCTCGCGGGCGGCAATGTGCTCCTGCTGCGTTCGCTTACCAAAGATTACGCCCTCACCGGCCTGCGTGTGGGCTATGCGCTGGCCCCCCCGCCGGTGATAGCCGCGCTGGAAAGCGTCCAACCGCCATGGAGCGTCAACGCGCTGGCCCAGGCCGCGGCGCTGGTAGCCCTGGATGACGAAGCGCATATGCAGCATTCGCTGGCCGCGCTCAACGACGCAAAGGCCCGTTTACTGGACGACCTGGCGCAGCAGGGGTTTGCCCCGCTCCCTTCCGCGCTACACTTCTTCCTGCTGCCGGTGGGGGACGGCCAGGCGACGGCGTGGGCCCGCCACTTGCGGCAGCAAGGTGTCCTCGTGCGTGACGCGACCTCCTTTGGGTTGCCAGATTATCTGCGCATTGCAACCCGCACCCCCGCGGAAAATGCGCGTCTGGTTGCGGCGCTGGTAGCGTGTCGGGAGGCGCTATGAGCGGGCGGGTGCTGATGGTGCAGGGTACCATGTCCTCGGTGGGCAAGAGCTTGCTCGTAGCCGCGCTGTGCCGTATCTTCCGCCAGGATGGGTGGCACGTAGCGCCCTTCAAAGCGCAGAATATGGCCCTTAACTCGTTTGCGACCCGCGATGGGCGCGAGGTGGGGCGGGCCCAGGCGATGCAGGCGGAAGCGGCGGGGGTAGATGTTACGGTTGATATGAACCCGGTGCTTATCAAGCCAGAGGCCGACTCTTTCTCGCAGGTGGTGGTGCTTGGCGAAGCGTGGGATCGGTTGGCGGCTCGCTCCTACTACCGCCGCCGCTCCGAACTCTGGCCCGTCGTGACGGCGGCCCTGGAACGGCTGCGCCAGCAGCACGACCTGGTGATTATCGAGGGAGCCGGTAGCCCGGTAGAACTCAATCTCAAGCGCGGCGATATGGTCAATATGGCCATTGCCCGCCACGCCAGCGCCCCGGTGCTGCTGGCCGGCGACATAGACCGCGGCGGCATTTTTGCCCAGTTGCTTGGCACGCTGATGCTGTTTGATGCAGCGGAGCGGGCGCTGGTACGCGGTCTGATAGTGAACCGCTTTCGGGGCGATCGCACGCTCTTTACCGACGGGGTTGGCATCCTGGAAGAGCGCGGCGGGGTGCCCGTGCTTGGGGTAGTTCCCTTTATCCCCAACCTGGGCATAGCCGACGAAGATTCGGTCGCGCTCGAGACGCGCCCGGTCACTGCGCCGCCCCCCACCAACGATGGGACCGACCCGTTGGACATTGCCGTCATACGTCTGCCGCGCATCAGCAACTTTGACGATTTCGACCCGCTCCGAGCCGAACCGGGCGTTACTGTGCGCTTTGTAGCCCACACCAGCGACCTGCACCGCCCCGACCTGATTATTTTGCCGGGCACCAAAACGACCATTGCCGACCTGGCCTACCTGCGCCAGAGCGGTCTGGCCGAACGCATCGCGGCCCTGGCGGGGGCGGGGGTGGCGGTGCTTGGTATTTGCGGTGGCTACCAGATGCTTGGCCGCACCATCCACGACCCGCACGCCGTCGAATCGGACGTGCCCCACGTCAACGGCCTGAACCTGTTGCCCGTGGATACGACCTTTGCGGCCACCAAGCAAACCGTTCGGGCCAGTGGAACGGTTGTGGCCACGAGCGGATTGTTTGCCGGGCTCGCGGGTAGCGTAGGCCGGGGGTACGAAATTCATATGGGGCGCACGGTGTTGCACGCGGGAGCTGCGCCGCTGCTGCACATCACCACGCGCGGGGATGGTGCGGTTGATGATGGTGACGGCGCGGTTGCGGCGGGGGGATGGATTGCCGGCACCTATCTGCACGGCCTCTTTGACAACGACGCGCTGCGCCACGCGCTGCTGCACAATCTGGCGGCCCGCAAGGGACTATCCCGTGCGCAGGGGGGCGTACGCTTCGAACGCGACGCGGCCTACGACCGGCTGGCATCGGAAGTGCGCCAGGCGCTGGATATGGCGCGGCTTGCACAGATTATACCATTGACAGGTGATGGGTGAGGCGAGGATACGTGATACGTATGCGCTTGATGTTGAGCAATATGTAGTAGTAATCACCCGAATTATGGTACTATTCGTTTCTAACGAGGTGTCGTTATCGAACTTGGTTCTATTTTCTTCAATGTAATTGTCCCCGTCTTTTCGCTAGTCGTGCTTGGCTACCTGGCCGGCCCGCGCCTGGAGCTCCAGGCCCGCACCCTCTCGCGGCTTTCCTTTACCATTCTGGCCCCGGCTTTTACCTTCGACGTGATGTACACGGCCAGCATTCAGGCCGGTATCGCGCTGCGTATGACCGCCTATATTATCGTGGTGCATATCGTGTGTGCGCTGGTGGCGTTTGTGGTCGCAAAGCCCATCCTGCGCCGCTCCCCCGATATGGTCGCCGCCTATGTGCTCATCGCCATATTTGGCAACGTGGGCAACTTTGGCCTGCCCATTGTCGTCTTTGCGCTCGGAGAGGCGGCCCTGAGCGCCGCTACTATCTACTACCTGGCTATTATGGTGGTAGCCTTTGTGGTGGGGGTAGCCGCCGCAAACTGGAACCAGGGTAGCCGTTTTGGGGCCGTGCTGGCGGTCTTGAAAACGCCGGCCCTGGTGGTGCTGGTGCCGGCGTTGCTGCTCAACTGGTGGCAATTGGAATTGCCCCCCGTGATAGACCGCCCGGTAGGTCTGCTCTCCGATGCGCTTATTCCTACCATGCTCCTGATGCTTGGGGTACAGCTCTCCGAGGTGGGGATGCCGCGCTTTAGCCTGGATATGGCCCTGGCGGGCCTCCTACGGCTGGTCGTATCGCCATTGCTGGCAATCATCCTGGCCCTCCCCTTTGGGCTTGGCGGGTTGGAACGGGGGTCCGGTATCCTTCAATCGGGGATGCCGGCCGCCGTGCTTACGGCTATCATCGCGTCAGAGAATGACCTGCTACCCGGTTTTGTGACCGCGACGATTCTCTTCACGACGCTGGCCAGCATTATCACGCTTACCCTGCTGGTCGGGCTTGTCTCGCTATAGCGGGCCGGACTAGAGCGACTTCAAATAGGCGATAACGTGTTTAATGTTCTCGTCCGAAAGCTGGTCGCCATACTCCTGGTTCATCGTGCCCGGCGGGAATCCCTCTACCACGTAGGCGTCCGGGTCGCGGATAGATTCATACAAATACTCCTCTGCGCTCTGCCCTTCCACCCGTTCGCTGGCGCGCTCACCCAGGCCATCCATATTTGGCCCCACCAGAACGCCCTGCTTCTTCTCGACATAGTGGCACGTGTTGCAGGGGAGTACCCCGGCCAGTTTCTTTTCGCCATGGAAGATAGCCCGCCCTATCGCCGGGTCGCCCCCCGTGGCGAGGTCATAGGCTGACACCGGCTGTGCCGCCGGTTGTTGCGGGGCCGGCGGCGCCGACCGGTTTGCGGCAGGGGTGTTGCCACAGGCCGGCACGATGAGCAGCGCTAGAGCCGCCAGCAACGCGAAAAACACTTTCATACGCCCAATCATTTTCTGCTATCCTTTCTGATTTTGTGTTGTTTCCCGTCTCCCTATCTCCTCGCTCCCCCGCTCGCTCGCCGCTCGCCGCTCGCCGCTCCCCCGCTCTCTCGCCTCTCGCCTCTCGCCTCTCGCCTCTCGCTTCTCGCTTCTCGCCTCTCGCCTCTCGCTTCTCGCCGCTCGCCGCTCGCCGCTCGCCTCTCTGCCATCACAGATCTTTCAGAATGTCCACCAATGCATTTTGCAGTTGATCCGAATAGGTAAATAGGCAATCCTCCTTGAACAGGTAGCCATCCGCCCCAAGCTCAATAGCCCGTTCCACATCGCCAATCCGGTCGTACGAGGTGAGCATCACTACGGGAATAGTCGCGGTGGCATAGTTGCGCTTCAGCCGGTCCAGAATTTGAAAGCCGTCCAGGGTTGGCAAGTTAATATCCAGCAGAACCAGGAGTGGGTGGAGGGCACGGGCCCTGTTCCAGCCTTCAATGCCCGTATGGGCTATCTCGACGGGGTACTGGGTATAGTGCTGAATAAGTCTCTTGAGACGCAAAGCCTGACTGGGGCTATCTTCAACTAACAAGATGTAGCGGTTTTCGCTCACGGGTTCTCTTCCTGTCCGGGCTGTCGCAGCAAGCGCATCCCATTGGCCGTAACCAGCAACGACGTACCCATATCGGCAATAACCGCCATCCACATCGTACCCACACCCATAACCACCAGCAGCAGAAAGCCCAGTTTAATAGCCAGGCTCAAGATGATATTGGTACGGATGGTCTGCATGGTGGTGCGGCTCAGGCGCAACGCAAAGGGCAACTGGCTCAGGTCGTCGCGCATAAGCGTAATATCGGCGGTTTCCATGGCCTGGTCTGTCCCCCCCGACGCGCCCCCCACTGCGATACCCACATCGGCGGTGGCCAGCGCCGGCGTATCGTTAATACCGTCGCCGACCATAGCGACCGTGCCATACTCGCGGCGCAGCGCTTCAACCGTCGCAACTTTTTCGGCGGGCAACAATTCGGCCCGTATATCCGCTATCCCCACCTGCTGCCCAATAGCCCTGGCCGTCTGGGCCGTATCGCCCGTGACCATCACCAGCGCGGCAAGGCCCATCTGCTTGAGGCGGGCAATAGCGTGCTGGCTGTGGGAGCGTACGGTATCGCTCAGGGTAATTGTGCCCAGGTAGGTATGGTCGTTGCCGACCATCACGGGGGTATAGCCCTGTTCCGCATCCTGGCGGGCCTCTTCGCAATAGTGGGGCGCGTGGGGGAAGGCCTGGTCAAAATAGCGGTGGCTCCCTATCGTAATGGGCTTTCCCTGCACATAGCCCATGACGCCCTGCCCCACCAGCGCGTGGACTGATTCGGCGGCGGGGTAGCGATGCTGGACACCACAGCGTACCGACTCATTGACGATAGCCTGGGCCAGGGGGTGCTCGCTGCGTTGTTCAATGGCGCTGGCCAGGGCCAGCATATCGTTGCACGGGTCGCACCATTGGGCCGCGTGGGCCGCGGCGGCATGCGCAGCGATATGGGGCGGCAAGGTACAGGCTGTGGAGCGCACGCGAATAACCGACGGCTTGCCCTCGGTGAGCGTACCGGTTTTATCAAAGGCGATGGCATTGACACGACTCAGCGTTTCAAGGTATACTCCTCCCTTTACGAGGACTCCATGGCGGGCGGCATTGCTAATGGCGCTAATAATGCTCACGGGGGTACTGATAACCAGCGCACACGGACAGGCCACCACCAGCGTTGCCAGGGCCCGATAGAGCCAGCCATGCGTGCTGGCGTCGGGATTCCAGAAGGGTTGTCCCAGGAAGAGGGGCGGTACAGTGGCCAGCAGCAGCGCCAGGGCAATAACAGCGGGGGTATACCCATGGGCGAAGCGGTCTATAAAGCGCTGCATTGGAGCGCGTTTTTCCTGCGCTTCTTCCACCATCTGAATAATGCGGCTCATGGTGGTATCGGCGGCCAGGCGGGTAACCTCCACTTCCAGCGTACCTTCGCCGTTGATGCTGCTGGCAAACACCTCGGAGCCGCTATCCTTTTCTATCAAGCGACTTTCGCCGGTAATGGGGGCCTGGTTGACCGAGGAGCTACCGGCCACAATGCGCCCATCCATGGGGATGCGTTCGCCTGGCTTGACCAGCAGTACATCGCCCACCTGCAACGTCTCGACCGCAACGAGTTGGCCGCTGGCACACGCCGTATCTGTACAGCCGCACCCCCCCTCGTCACAGCCGCCGGCTGGCTCCCCGTCTGCTCGCCGCAACAGCAGCGCGTGGTTGGGCATAACCGCCATCAAACTGCGGATAGCGTTGCGGGCGCGGTCGGTGGTATAGCCTTCCAGCGCTTCGCCAATAGCAAACAGCACCATAACCATACCGGCCTCGGTATAGGCCCCAATAATCACGGCTCCGATACTGGCAATGGTCATCAACAGGTTAATGCTCATCTGGCGGCTTATCCACAGCGTCCGTATACCACTCCGGGCAATGGGGATGCCGGCCGTAACCAGCGCCCCAAGCGCCGCGACCGTCAGGAGCGGGTGGTGCAACCCCATAATATCGCCCAGGATGATACAGGGCAGGATAAGTACCAACCCCACCAGCGCCAACCGCGTGGTGCGGCGTTGCCACAGAAAGGCCAGGAAGGAGGAACTATGCGCCGGTTGTGGCGCGGCCCAATCCTGCGGGGCGGCGACATCATACCCAAGCGCCCGCACCCGCTCGGTGATGGCGTCGGCGGGAACATCGCCTACCACGCGCAGCGTTGCCGTGGTGGCATTGAGCGTACACGATTGCACCCCGTCTATCTGGCCAAGCGCAACCTCAAGCGAATGGGCACAACTGGCACAGTCTATGCCCGTAATATGAAAGGTTTGTTCCCCTCCATGGGCCGCCATAACGCGCTCCTCTCAATAGGATTGTCAATAGGATTGCAGCACAACCTGCCGTCCGTCGGCAAATGCCAGCGAACGGCCATCGGGAGTAAAGGTAACGGCGTAGGCATAATGTGCATGCCAGTGCAAGCGACATTCGGCAAGCTCCTGTACCCACCGATCCTGGTCGCAGTTAGCAAAATCCCAGTCGCCAGTACGCAAGGTACGCAGGCGCTGGCCATCACGCACCCGCCACAGCAATACGCTCCCATCGCCGCCCGCCGAAGCCAGCGTCGTTCCGTCGGGCGAAAAGGCCAGGCTAAAGACGCGCTCCTGGTGTTCGGCCAGCGTTCGCATCAGCAAGCCATCACGAACACGCCACAACTTTATTGTACCATTTTCTGCACCCGACGCGAGCACCGAACCGTCGGGCGAAAAGGCGACACTCAAAATATTGCCGCTATGGGTCAGGGTCATCAAACGGGCCCCATCGCGCACACGCCAGAGGCTAATCGTCTGGTCGGCGGAGCCGGCCGCAAGTGTGGCCCCATCGGGCGAGAAGGCTACGCGAAAGACCATCTTTGCGGACACATCCAGTGTGCGCACGGGCACACCATCGCGGGCCCGCCAGAGCCGCACCGTACCATCGGCCCCAGAGGAGGCCAGCAGCGCCCCATCGGGCGAGAACGCCACCCCCCACACCAGCGCATCGTGGTCGGGCAGCGTGGCCAGCGCCGCGCCGCTATCAGTATCCCACAGGCGTACCGTCCCGTCCCACGAGGCGGAGGCCAGCGTGCGCCCGTCCGGGGCAAAGGCGACATCAAACACCCAGTCGGTATGCCCACGGAGCGTACGCGCGAGTGTCCCCTGCTGCGCCTGCCAGAGGTTAATAGTAGTATCGCCGGCCCCCGAAGCAAGCCAGCGCTCATCTGGCGACGTGGCCAGGCTTGTGACGGGGGCGGTATGCTCGTCTAGCAGGCGTGGTTTCGTATTCCACCACAAAAGGCCCCCCACAAGCAGGAATAAGAGTGTTACCATGGCAACACCAGGTACCACCCGCCTGCGCCGTGGGATCTGCTGGTATGGCGGCTCAACGCGGGTGGTTGTTCGTGCCGGTGATAATCTACTTTTTATAGAGGAAATAGACCTATCCATACCAATGAATTGTATCACATATTGATAGGTGCAGTGTGAGAAAGGAACCGAGTTCATGACCGATGAGACGTGTTATCCCCTGCTGGTAGAACGCAAGTTTGTCTACCGCATGTGGGGCGGGCGGCGCATTGCCGAATGGTTGCGCTTGCCAGAGCCACACCCCAACAACGTGGGTGAAACCTGGGAAGTCTACGATACCAACCCCATCCGCAACGGGGCTATGGCGGGACAACCGCTATCACAAGCCGCAGAGCGCTATGGAGCCTGCCTGGTTGGAACACGGGTTGTCCAGCGCTATGGAAACGACTTTCCCTTGTTATTAAAATTTATTGATGCCAATGAAAAACTTTCGATACAGGTACACCCGGACGATAGCTATGCCCACGCGAACGAGGCTGCCACCGGCTTTCACGGAAAAACCGAGTCCTGGTACATTCTCGACGCGAAACCGGGTGCAGAGGTTATCCACGGGCTGAAAGACACGATGGATAGCGCCAGTTTTACTGCCGCGGTACAAGCTGAGACATTGGACGACCAGGTACGCTATGTTCCCGTGCAGGCCGGCGACGTGGTTGTGACCCCGCCCGGTACGCTCCACGCTATCAACGAGGGGTTGCTGCTCTTTGAGATACAGCAAAAATCAGACCTGACCTACCGTGTGTATGACTATGGACGGCGCGACCCGGCCACGGGCAAACAGCGCGAGTTGCACCTGGACAAAGCCATGTCCGTGCTACGCCTGGATCGTACCCCGCCGGCCCTCTCGTCGCCCGTGGCGCTCGAATCCGACGAGGAGCGCGTGCTGCTGATGGCCTGTCGCCACTTTGCGCTCGAACACTGGTGGCTCTCGCAACCGTGTCGCCTGGTGACCCGTCGGGAGAGTATGGACATCTTTACCGTGGTGGGCGGCGCGGTGGTCATGGCGTGGGAGGGCGGCTCCCTGGCGCTAGGAATGGGCGACTCTATTATTGTACCGGCCATGTTGGGAGACTATACGCTGTCGCCTGTGGAACAACCTACGCGGCTTTTGCGGGCCTATATCCCCGACGAAGAGCACGATATACGCCGGCCGCTGCGCGAGCAAGGCCTGAGCGACGAAGCGATAGCGCGGGTGCTCTTCACTGTTTAACGGGGTACCGTGGGGGCCTTGATACCAGTGACGAGTGATGCGTGAGGCGAGGATAGGTGAGGCGAACGCACACGATGCCGCGAAGCGATAGCGGTAATCAACCGAACATGCTATGCGTGGTTGGGTAAAACCGTATGGAAAATTGGAAACAAACGCTCTATATTACCTTCTTTGCCCAGATGGTATCTGCGGTAGGGTTTTCCATTGTTATCCCCTTTCTGCCCCTCTATGTCGAACAACTTGGCACAGATACGAGTCTGGGTGTCGAATTCTGGTCGGGGATGGTCTTTTCGTCTATGGCCATCACTATGGCTATCGCGTCGCCCATCTGGGGCACGCTTGCCGACCGCTATGGCCGCAAGCTCATGGTTATGCGCTCGATGTTCGGGGGGGCGCTAATACTGCTGGCTATGGGCTTTGCGCGTTCGGCTGAGCAACTGGCGCTCTTGCGGGCCCTGCAAGGGCTTATCACCGGCACCGTGCTGGCCACCAATTCGCTGGTTGCGGCGGCTGTCCCCCGCGAGCAGAGCGGCTCGGCAATGGGGTTGCTCCAGGGCGGCTTTCTGGGGGGTATCGCGCTCGGGCCGCTGATAGGCGGCTTCATCTCCGATATGTTTGGCTTTCGCAGTGCCTTTGCCATAACTTCGGTGCTGCTGATGGTTGGTGGTATCCTGGTGACGCTTGGCGTCCACGAACACTTTGTCCCCCCCCCGCGCGATAGGGCGCGGGGGGCCGTGTTACAAAACTGGCGGCACGTCTTGCACATGCCGGGGGTGATGCTGGCCTATCTGGTGCGCTTTCTTAGCCGCTTTGCGCCGATGCTGCTACTCCCCTTTCTACCGCTCTTTGTCTCGTCGCTGCGGCCCGACGCTTCCCACCAGGGCACCATCACCGGCTTGATTGTTGGGAGCGCCTATGCGGCGGGCACGGTCAGTTCCTTTTTTCTGGGGCGTCTGGGCGACCAGTACGGCCACCGGCGCATTTTGATCGTGAGTAGCTTTGTTGCAGCGTGTTGCTATGCGCTCCAGGGGTTTGCCGCCGAAATATGGGTGCTGCTTGGGTTGCAGATAGTGACCGGCGCGGCTATCGGCGGCACGGGCCCCTCGCTCAACGCGCTGTTGCTGCGCTATACCCGCGCCGGCGACGAGGGCGTGGTGTACGGCTTTGAGCAGTCGGTGTCCGCTGCGGCGCGGGGTTCTGCACCGCTCCTGGGGGCCGCTATCGCTACCTGGGGCAATCTCTCCGGCGTCTTTTTTGCCAGCGGTCTGGTGCTGCTCCTGGCCAGTATCGTGACCGCGTGGACGCTCCGCGAAGCAGCGCCGCCTGAATCGCTCGAACCAGAATCGTTGAAAGTGCTATACTGAAGAACGAAGCAAAATCCATGTGAGGAGGTCGTGCTGTGAGTGATAGAGAAGAGAATGAACGATTGCAGAGGGAGAACGAAGAGTTGCGCCAGCACCTTTCCGAGCTACAAGCACAATTGCACGAGGTCACCGCCGCGCATCAACACCAGGCGGAAACGCTGCGTATTTACCAATTACTGATGGAAAACGCACCGGATGGTATTGGCATCACCACCCCCGATGGCACTATTGTTTACCTGAACCCGGCCAATCAGGCGATACTGGGTGGGGGCGACAACCTGGTCGGGGAATCCATATTCGACTTCCTGGACAATCAATTCCAGGAGCTCCAACGCCATATCCAGCACGTTCTGTCCCACGGCAACTGGCAAGGGTGGCTGACATTCAAACGGCAGGACGGCACGACCTTGAAAACGCAGGCCTCACTGTTGCGCATTGACGATACCAGCGGCATTCCCCGCTATATTGCCGGTATTCTGCGCGATATGACCGAGCAGTTGCGCATAGATGAAGAACGGGCTTTGATGCAATTGCACATTATTGAAGCGCAACAATCGTCTATCCAGGAGCTTGGAACGCCGCTGCTCCCCATAGCGGATGGTGTTATTGTGCTGCCGCTTATTGGCACGATTGATCAGAGCCGGGCGCAGCGTATGATGGAAGCGTTGCTAGAGGGCATAGCGCAACAGCGGGCCAGGGTGGCTATTCTGGATATGACCGGGGTTAAGATGGTAGATACGCAGGTAGCCCAATCGTTGGTAGAGACGGCGCAGGCGGCCCACCTCCTGGGTACCCTTGTGATCCTGTCCGGCATTGGGCCCCAGATGGCCCAGACGCTGGTACATCTGGGCACCAGTCTGGATATGTTTGTGACGCGCAGCACCTTGCAGGAGGGTATCGCCTATGCTATGCGCCGGTTGTGAGCGCAGGGCCGGCCGTGTGGCATACATGCCTACCCCCCTGGCCCACATCTTGCAATAATTCCTCCCCAGATAGAAGAACTGGAAACCAGGTATAGAAAGGGAGGATACGGTATGACAAACCGAGCCGGTCTTATCAATGTTGGAATGAACGAAACGCAGCGCAAAGGTTCAAGCGACATCTTAAACCAGGTATTAGCCGACCTATCGGTACTCTACATCAAAACCCGCAACTACCACTGGAACGTGATCGGGATGCATTTTAGCACGTTGCACGATTTGTTTGAGGAGCAGTACAACCAGCTCGAAGCAACCATAGACGAGGTAGCCGAACGTATCCGGATGCTTGGGGAGCGCCCCCTGGGGACGATGAGCGAGTTTGTTTCGCAAGCCAGCATCAAGGAGCACCCCGGCGTCTACCCAACCGAACAGGCGATGGTATCGAATCTGTTGAATGACCACGAGCTTTGTATTCGCTACCTGCGCGAGAATGTCAATACCAGCGAAACGCAGTTTGATGATGTGGGTACCACCGACTTTCTCACCGGCCTGTTGCAGCAGCATGAGAAGACGGCCTGGATGCTCCGCGCACACCTGGACTAAGCCGCGCGGCGATACGGTCGCAGCATACGAGGCGGTGGGATGCGTTCCACCGCCTCGTACCATCAGAATCTATACCAACCCGGCCCGCTCCCTACCGTGCCCGCTCCAATATCTCCGCAAGCTCCTGGTCGGTTAAGATGATCGGGTTGCCCTGCATACTGCTGGCCCGCTTCGCCCGCTTTATCGCCTCTGGTATATCCGCCTCATCCAGGCCAAAGCCCCCAAGCGCGGGTATCTCCAATTCGTCGCAGAGCTCCTGGGCCCAGGCAATCGCATCGTCTGCGGTTGCCTTGGGGTCACCTGTGACGATACGGGCCACCTCGTTATAGCGGGCCAGGGCCGGCGAGTCGGGCGCACGGGTGTGCAGGGCCTGCACATTGGCTTCGAGCACCAGGGGTAACAGACGCGCACAAACGACCCCATGCGGCACAGGTATCATTCCCCCCAGGGGGCCGGCAAAGCCGTGGATGGCTCCCAGTTTTGCGTTGGCCAGGGCTAACCCCCCGCACAGACTGGCAACGGCCATATCCTCGCGGGCCGTTGCATCGTTGCCATGGTGATAGGCCCGCCGCAGCGCATGCGCCGCACGCTGCATCCCCTCGCGGCAAATGGCGTCGGTGAGCGGGTTTGCTTGTAACGAGACAAAGGGTTCCAGACATTGCGTCAGCGCGTCCAAGCCCGTGCTGGCGGTAATGGCCGGCGGCATACTATAGGTCAACTCCGGATCTATCAACGCAATGCGCGGCAGCATAAAAGGGCTACGCAAACTTACTTTCACCTGATGCTGTAGCGAAGTCAGCACCGCGTTGCGGGTTACTTCGGCTCCCGTGCCGGCCGTGGTCGGAATAGCGATGTAGGGGGCCGACGGTTGGGTCAGGGGTTGTCCCCGCCCGATCACTTCCAGGTAGTCGAAGAGGTCGCCGCTATTGGTGAGCAGCGCCGCAATGGCTTTACCGGTGTCCAGCACACTGCCGCCGCCCATCCCGATAACCATATCGCACCCACCCGTCCGCGCCTGTCGTACCCCATCCAACGCCATATCGGTTGTTGGCTCGCTGGGAACGCTAAAAAACGTCGTTTCAATATCTTGCGCTTGCAGCATGTCAAGCAGTGGCGTTGAGCGTTCAAGCATATTGCCGCCAATCACCAGCGCCCGCCGCCCCATCGTCGCGGCCAGTTCGCCCACCTGGCGAAAGCTGCCCGCACCAAACAGAATGCGCGTCGCGGTAGCAAATTCAAACGAGACAACCCCTGCTTTCATAGCGTCACATCCCACCCTTTCTCGTCGGGAAAGACGCTGGTATAGGTGATGCTGCGGCGTGGCTCGGCCATCATCTCGGCGACGGTATCGCGCCAGCGGGCATAGTGGGCCGTCTCTTTGTGGCGGGCCGGATCGTCGGCGGTACGGTACACCTCTACCAGCACAAAGCGGGTCGGGTCATCGTGCTGCTGTATCACATCAAATCGGGCTATACCCGCCTCTTGTACACTGTTGCGGGCATTATCACATGAGGCTTGCTTGAAGGCTTCAACACAATCTGGCTTTACATGCACAAATACATGGACGATAAACATACGTGGTTTTCTTTCTTTCCTTCCGGTCTGTTGTATCGCTTCTGGAGAAATTGTACCATCCTCTGTCGTGAAGGGCAATGCAGCGCGGCCCGATGTTTATGTCGCTCTAACACTCTTTTTGTAGTGTGTTAATGGTTCGCTTATGTCGTTCTAACACCTGGTTGATACACTATATCTCGAACAATACAACAAGCACTGTTCTGATACCCCTATCGGGATGGTTGTATTCCATAAAGTGTAGTGAAAAAGAAGGAGGTACGCTTATGTTTACCATGGTACGGCACAATCCGTTTGAGGAAGCAGTAACCCTGCGCGATGCGGTGAATCAACTGTTTGCCGATAGCGTTGTTCGTTCCCCCTGGTTCCAGGGTGGCGAGCGGGGATATGTTCCCTCGTTGGATGTGAGCGAGCAAGCAGACGCCTATATTGTGGAAGCGGCGGTACCGGGCCTCAAAGCCGAAGACCTCAACGTGACCATTGAGAACAATGTGCTGAGCATCAGCGGCGAGATCAAGCAGGAGCACGACGCCAACGAGCAGAACTACCACCACCGCGAGCGCTTCTATGGCAAGTTCCAGCGTTCCATTACCTTGCCAACCACCGTTAAAGCCGACGCTATTCAGGCCGCGTTGAACCATGGCGTGTTGCGGCTTGAGATACCCAAGGCGGAAGAAGTAAAACCGCGGCGCATTTCGGTCAACGTTGGTGAGAAGCAGTTGACATCATAATCGTCTGTGGCTTGTAAAGATGGGGGGGCGTGGTGCAAAGCCGCGCCCCCCATCGTATGGCGTTCAGAGGCGCAGCCAGCACCGCGGCCCTTACGTTGGCGGTATGTCCAGATCGCTGAGACGCACCGTCTTGCGAGTGCCAAACTTGATCGTTTTTTGCCCCTCGCTACTTAAGGCCCCGCTCTTTTCAAGATTGGCCACTTCCTGCTGCATCGTTTCGGCTAATTCCGTCTCCCCCTGACTGAGCAAGCGCGTGACAGCGCTCTTCAATTTCTGCGTTGCGCCGCTCACGTCGCCAGTCTGAAGGTCTTGCAGCGCGCGCGTTTGCAACTTGAAGGCGCTCACCTTCTCTACAATGTTCATCACCGGGGCGTTCACCTGGTTGCGCTCGGCGGGGTCGCCGGTAAAGGTGAGTAGCACATCGGCGCGGGCCTTCTGGTTATGCAACGCCATTGCTGGCACATCGTAGGTTACCTCTACCTGTCCCACGCGATATTGCCCTGCTGCGCGGGGTTCTACCAGCAACTCAATCAGCAACGTCTGCCCCTGGCCCGACTCCAGTTCGCCAAGCGGAATACTTATATCGCGGTCGCTCACATACTGCGTGCCCAGGTTGTCTATAATGGGGATCACCTTCCAGAGCGCCCGGGGCGATACGCCCTGTACCAGACGCAAGGTGCATGTAGTATTCTGGATAACCGCGGCCTGGGCCCGCTGCACCGTATGTTGAAAATAGTCAACAATCTTGTCAGCTTTATCTATAAAATCGGCTGAACCCCCGGAGCGGTTGGCCATATCTATCAGCAGATCCTCATTCCAATCGTTGCCCACTCCCAGAGCCGTAATGGGGATACCCCGCTGGCCCGCGTCGTCAGAGCGCAGCAGACACTCGTTCTCATGCTCGGTTTGCCCATCGGTCAGCAAGACCAGCCGGCGAATCTTTTCCGTGTCCACCTTGCCAATTTCTTGCAGCGCCTTATCCAGCGCGGGGGCTATTTTGGTACCGCCGGCATCGCGGATACGCTGGATAGTTTGCTTGAGCGATTCGGGCACATCCACCGGCTGGGCCGGAATAAGCACCTCGCTGCGGTGGTCAAAGATGATAACCGACAGCGTGTCGCGGTGATCTAGCATGTCTACGGCCATCGCCGTGGCGCGGCGCACACGCTCAATCTTATCGCCTTTCATCGAGCCGCTGCGGTCGAGCACAAAGGAGACGTTAATGGGCATACGCACATTGGCCATAACCTGGGCGGGCAGCAATTCTACCAGCAAATAGGCCACCTGTGGGGTATTGGTCGCCGCGAGAAATGGTCGGGCGAGGGTTGTTTTCAGAGAGATTTCATCAGCCATAGATGATTCCTTTCTCGATGGTGTTGGGGGATAGAGCACAGCAGCACGGTTGCGCTGCGCTCTATCGCCGGTGTGCTATTGGGCCACAAACTTGACAATACGCAGGAAGTTTTCCGCTTTGAGCGAAGCTCCCCCGACCAGCGCTCCATCTATATCCGTCTGGGACATCAATTCATCAACGTTGTCGGGTTTGACGCTGCCGCCATACTGGATACGGACGCTCTGGGCGACATCGTTGCCATACAGGTTGTTCAGCGTATTGCGGATGGCGGTATGCATAGCCTGCGCGTCGGCGGGGGTGGCGGTATCGCCCGTGCCAATAGCCCATATCGGCTCGTAAGCAATGACAACTTCAGCCATTTGTGCGGCGCTGATGTCCTTCAACCCGGCCCGTACCTGACCAACGACAATACTTTCGGCCTGGCCGGCGTCGCGTTGGGGCTTGCTCTCGCCAACACACATAATGGCCCGCAACCCATGCTCCAGCGCGGCGTGAATTTTGCGGTTGACCAGCGCGTCATCTTCGCCAAAGACCTGGCGGCGCTCGCTGTGTCCCAGGATGACGTAGGTACACCCAATATCTTTCAACATGGACGGGGAAACTTCACCCGTAAACGCGCCCTGGGCTTCATAGTACATATTCTGCGCTCCAAGCGCAATGGGGGTGCCATCTATAATGGGGCTCACCGTTTGCAGGGCCGTGAAGGGTGGGCAGACCAGCACTTCGCGCCCTTGCACACCATCTATCCCGGCCACAAGCGCTTCGACCAATTCAACCGCTTCGCCAACCGTTTTGTACATCTTCCAGTTTCCTGCAAGCAGGGGGGTACGCATAGGTTCTTTCCTCTCATTTCTGTTTACATTCCAAAGAAACCCGGTAAAAGAAAGGTCATGACCACCGCAACGGCGGCCGTGATGCCAAAGACAAGTTTGTTCCAGTAAAATACTTTGGCCCCATCGAGCGGGCCAACCGGTATCATATTGAAAAGACCAAGCCAGGCGTTAATATGGTAGCCTACAAACCAGACATTGATAATACCAAATTGGGTTACCATAAGGCCGCCAAAGTCCTGGACGCCCACGACGATATGGAGTAGGAGAAAAACGACTGCCAGCACCATGTTTGTGACGGGGCCGGCCAGGGCGATAAGCCCGCTTTGTTGGCGGGTAAGATAGCCGCTGTGCCAGACGGCGCCGGGGGCGGCCACAAACCAGCCGCTAAAGGCGATAACAATGGAGAGGATGAGCCAGACGTGGTCTGAAACGACGTGGGCTTCCGATCCATAGGCGCGGGCGACAATGCGGTGGGCCAGTTCGTGCAGCGCAATGCCGATACCACAGGTAATCGCGGATATGATGATATAGATGAGCAGGGCCCACGAGATGAGCCCGCCGGCCATAGCGATGGCGAAGGCCAGCGAGGTACCCCCCCATATTTTCAGGAGTTCGAGATTATCATTGGTATTTTTGGGAAGGGGTCTGGTAGCCAGCGTTTACCTCCTGGGCCGTTTGTTATTGTTTTGCGCTTAGTTTTTCCACGAATGTTCGCCAAGCAGGGGCACAAAGCGTACCCCGCCAAATCGTTCGGTATGGATAGCGTCGCGTCGCCGGGTAAGCCGCAGCAAAAGTTGCTCGCTGCGTCCGCCAACGGGGATAACCAGGCGTCCCCCATGGGCCAGTTGTTGGCGCAGGGGCAGCGGTACCCAGGGCGAGGCCGCCGCAACGCAGATAGCGTCGTAGGGGGCATAGTCGGGTAACCCCGACGTTCCATCGCTCACCATGACATGCACATTCTGGTAGCCCAGACTTTCCAGGCGTTCGTTGGCACTCTGCGCCAGGCTTTCCAGCCGATCTATGCTGTAGACTTCGGCGGCCAACATGCTCAGGATGGCGGCGGAATAGCCAGAGCCAGTACCAATTTCGAGCACCCGCTCGGTGCCTTGCAGCAGCATGGTTTCGGCCATCAGGGCCACAATGAAGGGTTGGGAGATGGTCTGCCCATCATCAATGGGGAGCGCTCGATCTTCATAGGCGTGGGGTTGCAATGCTTCTGGTAAGAAGAGATGGCGTGGGACGGTGGCCATCGCCTGGAGCACGGCGCTATTGGTGATACCGCGTTGCACCAGTTGATTTTGTATCATCGCCTGTCGCTGTTGATCCATACCATCATTTCCCATGCCCTGAGCACTTTCCGTCTTGCTGATAACTTGCGCTTCATTATACCATGTAAACTTTTTGGCACAATACCGTCTCCCACCGTACGGGTTCACACCTGGGGGAAGATCTCTGGGAATGCGGACATCCGACCCGCTCCGGGGTGAGCGAGACGCTTGCGCTCCCAGGCGCGGAAACCGTTCTGCCCCCCCCCCGCAGGGCGATTGCAACGTCGCTCTGGCGACGACAGACGACAGCTTTTCCGTATTCGCAACCGTTGGTTTGCGCCTTCAGCGCGAAATATGGGGGGTGTGGCGCGGCGAAGCCGCGCCACACCCCCAAGAAAAGGTGTTTTTGAGGGGCACAGCCCCTCAATCTCCCCAGGTATGCTCGTTGCCCTGGCGACTTTGCAATCGCCGTGTCCCCCCCCGGCGAACCGTTACGCGCAAGCCTATTTTATGATATACTGGTATGGCAGGCAGCAAACGCTGCACTCTTCAGTAGAGACAACAAAAGTTATGCGAGCAGTGCTTCAACGAGTCTCCTCAGCATCGGTGACAGTTCAGGAAGAAGTTGTCGGAGCCATTGGGCCGGGGCTCTTGATACTGGTTGGGGTAACAACCGATGACAGCGATGCAGAAGCGATACTCCTGGCCGAAAAGACTGTGACCCTCCGAATCTTTGCCGATGAGGAGGGTCGTTTCAACAAATCAATACTGGACACAGACGGAGCAGCGCTGGTGGTATCACAATTTACGCTCTATGCCGACACCCGCAAAGGGCGGCGGCCCGGCTTTCACCTTGCCGCCGCGCCAGAGATAGCCGCGCCGCTGGTGCAAACCTATGCCGATACCATCCATTCGGCCGGGGTATCGGTCGCAACCGGCACGTTTGGCGCGATGATGCAGGTGGCGCTGGTCAACGATGGGCCCGTTACGATTATCCTTGATAGCGACACGTTCAAACAACCGCGTCGCCAGCACCTGTGAGAATCAGCTATGCAACCAGTTATCTGTACGATCCAACGCGATGTTGATGTCTACGTAGCGATTGGGCGTGGCCGTGAACTAGCCGCGGCCCTCCAGTTTGGCCCGATAGATCGCACACGCATTGAAATTGTCATTTTAGAATTGACCCGCAATTTGCTGGTGCATGGTGGTGGGGGCGATCTGGTGCTTGAACAGCTCATAGACCAGCAAAGACAAGGGATTGCTATAGAGGCGCGTGACCGCGGCCCCGGCATCCCCGATATTGACCTGGCCCTGCGCGACGGCTATAGCACGGTGCACACCCTCGGCGCCGGTCTGCCAGGAGTAAAACGCTTGATGGACGAATTCTTCATTGAATCAACACCCGGTATTGGAACAACGGTGCGGGCTATCAAATGGGTACCCCACCAAAAAGAGGCAAAGCGATGATTACTTGGGGAGCAGTCAACCGCCCCAAACAGGGGCAAAGCATTAGCGGCGATACCTACCTGGTAGAAGAATATGCCCCCAACCAGGTGCTTGTTGCGGTGATAGATGGCCTGGGCGGTGGCGAGGAAGCCTCGCTGGCCGCCACCTCTGCCGCCAATGTATTGCAAAAATACCCGGCCCTGCCGCTTGAAGAGCTTATCCGCCAATCGCACAACGCCTTGCGGAGCACCCGTGGGGCTGTCATCGCCATTTTGCGATTGTACCTTGACAACCGCCAGGCCGAATATATTGGCGTCGGCAATATTGGCGTGCAGGTCTATAGCCAGCAACAAATCAAACCTATTTCGAAAAATGGTATTCTGGGCTACCGCATGCCGACCCTGCTCCAATTGAGCTATACCTACAATTCCGGCGATACCTTCGTTCTTTATAGTGATGGCATCTCCGGGCGCTTTAGTCTGGATGGAAAGCTCGACAGTACCCTGTCTCCCCAGGATCTGGCTAACGCTATTCTCGAAATGTATGGTAAAACCAGTGATGATGCAACCGTGGTTGTCCTACGCGATACCTGATGTAAAAAGGGCTTATGAACGTTCATTTGGAACGCTGGCTAACTGAACAGAAAGACAGGTTACTCTCGCGTTGGATCGATTCCCTGACCACGGTTGTCGAACCGGTCAATGGTGGTCATGATGGCGTGGTTGCTGCTTCCAAAAACAACTATTTTGTCGAAAGCCCCTTTGCCGAATCGCAACACAGCCACGTTGCCGAGATGCTTGCCAATATTTACGATGGGCTTATCCTGGCGGCCCAAGGCGACCAGGCCGCGCTGCAAAGCCATGTGCAGCAGGTTATCTCCGTCAATGGCAACCAACAAATTCGCCTGCCAGACCTGCTCAAAATGCCCTTCCATTTTCGACAGATTGCCTGGGATGTCTTTCAGCAAGAGCAGGACGACCCCGCCGCAACCTTCGCGTTGCTGCACGATCTGGAAACGCTGCTGGAGTATACCATTGACACGATGGCCCACCTCTGGCAGCAAACCACCGAAACCGAAATTAGCGAACGCATTGAGCAAGCCGAGTTTATTGCTGAGAGTATGGCCGCCGCCATTGAACAGGCCGACCGTACCGCCCTGCAACTCTCCTCACTAAACGAAGCCTCCCAACACCTGGCCAGTAGCCTGGAAGATGCCCAGACGCTTATTAACCAGGTAGGCAAGACCTTGCACGATCTGATGGGGGTCTGCTATATCTCTATCTGGCTTCCCGAAGAGCAAACCCGCAACGAGATGTATAAAAGCGATTTTTGCCCGGTGGTGCTGCTGTCTGTCTACAATCGAGAACATGATCACCTGGACGAAAACCAGACTATGACTCTGTCTACGGCCTCTGAGCAGGACATTCTGGTACAGGCGTATACCCGCGCCACCAATATCTATACCGTGAAGCCCGACCCTCAACACCAGGGCCCCTGGTACAAGCCGGGGTGTGCCGTTATCGCGCTCCCCTTGCTAGTCAAGGAACGGGCGGCCGGCGTCGTGGTGCTGCAAGACCCCAACCCCGACGACCAGTTCTCGCGCTCGCAACAAGACCTGGGCCGTGCGGTGGTCAACCAGGCCGCCATCGCCATTGAAAATGCCCGTCTCTATGCCCAGATACGCAAATTTAACAGCGAGCTTGAAGAACTGGTTGATCAGCGCACCAGCGAACTTCAGGAAGAAAAAGAGCGTCTGGCGACTATTCATAAAATATCTACCGAAATCAGCAGCACGCTTGACCTGGATATGCTCCTGAATACGTCGCTACAAGCCCTGGCTCGTATCACCCATGTGGAATATGGCTCCATCATGCTGGTAGAACCCGATACCGGCCACCTGGTCAACCGCGCCGTCCTGGGCCACGAAACGATGAACACCTTTACGCGCTTTCCCATTGGACAGGGGGTTGCCGGGTGGGTGGCGCTACACAAGGAACCGGCGCTGATTGATGATATTGAGGGGGATGAGCGGTGGGTAGCGCTCCCCACTGGTGAAACCGAGTTGAAATACCACGGGTCTATGGTGGCTGTGCCGCTCATTGCCCAGGGCGAGGTGTGGGGGGTGCTTATTCTCTCCCATTCGCACAAAGGCTTTTTCAACGAGGGCCACCTGCGCCTGCTTACGGCCAGCGCCGGCGCTATTGCGGTAGGCATTAACAATGCCAATATGTACACCACGATTTTCAGCGAGATGGAGCGCAATAGTGTGCTGTTGCAGCGCCAGCATATGGAGACGAGCAAGATGGAAGCCATTTTGCAAAGTCTCTCAGACGGTGTGCTGGTGTGCGACACCGAAGGCGGTATCCTCTCGGCAAACCCGGCCGCCGGGCGCATCCTGGAGCGCGACCTTGAGGAGCTCTACTTTGGCAATATTTCCCTCTTTGATATGATGCGCGACTTGCTTGGGGGCCAGTTGACCGAAATGCCGCTGGACGACTTGCTGATGAATCCCCTGGACAACCACCAGAACCCGCGCATTTTTGAAACCACGGTTGAAGTGAGCATGCGTGTTATCAGCCTCACCATGGGGCCCGTGCTCAAAGATGGCTCCGAGCTAATCGGGGCGCTGCTGTTGATGCACGACATTACCCGCGAAGTAGAAGCCGACCGCCTCAAAACCGAGTTTATCGGCACAATGTCGCACGAACTGCGCACCCCCATGACCGCCATCAAAGGCTTTACCCAATTGCTGGCTATGGGCGGGCTTGGCCCCGTCAACGACACCCAACGCGAGTTTTTGACCACCATTCAAAACAACGCCGAGCGGATGATTTCTATTATCAACGACGTGCTGGATATTACCAAGATAGAAACCGGGAGCATTGATCTAGAGCTGCGCTCTATTCACCTGGCCGAGGCGATTAGCGGGGTGATGACTGAATTGCAAACCCTGTCCCAGAACCGCGAGCACACCGTTTCTATGAGCATTCCCCCCGGCCTGCCGCTTGTGGTTGCCGATGATGGCCGCCTGCACCAGATTTTGTATAACATCGTCTCCAACGCGCTGAAGTATACCCCGATGGGGGGCGACATCGGTATCGAGGCCCACGAGGCGACCTATGATACGATACCAGAGAAAGTCCGCCAGGGGCTTTCGAAGAATCGCCGCTATGTGCAGATGAACGTGAGCGATACGGGCGTCGGGGTGGCCCCGCATGAGCTCGACCTGATTTTCGACCGCTTCTACCGCACCGAAAATCAACTCAAGGTAGAGGCGGGCGGTACCGGTCTGGGGTTGTCGCTGGTAAAGCCGCTCATTGAATTGTTGGGCGGGCGCATCTGGGTTGAAAGTGTGTTGAACGAGGGTAGCACCTTTAGCTTTGTTCTGCCCGTGCCAGAGCAGTAGCCCGATACCACAGCACCAGCAAGACCAGCAAGAGCGGCCCATAGGCCACAATGGCCATATTCTCCGCGGGCAAGAAGGGCATCAACCGCACCCAGAAGAGCAGTTGTAGCATGCCACAGAGCAGTAGCACTATCTGCTCCGGCCGGTTGATTTTTATTAGCGCAAGCAACCCCAGGTAGTGCGACCAGCACAGCGGCGAAATCAAGAGCATCACCGGCAGCATGGTGGGGAGCCATATTCCACGCCGGAGCGCCTTCCAGAGCGGTGCCGTCAAGGCTACCCCCGCCACCAACGCTATCCCTATCGGGGCGGCGTCTGGGAGGATAGTACGCACCACCCGTACCAGGGACAGGTTTCTTACCGCGTCTACGTGGATCTGCGCATTGACCGGCGCGTAGGCCAGCCATGCCGCAGTAACCTGGTGCCCCAATACTAATTCGGCTATGAGAGCGCTCAGCGCCCCGCCCACCAGCGCCCCGATAGCCATACGGCGGTGGCCGCTCAGCCAGAGCCCGATAATCAGCACGGCCGGATACACTTTTAACGCGGCCGCAATTCCGACCAGGCTACCGGCCAGCAACAACGAGCGCGGCTTGAGCGCCACGGCCCCCGCCAGCAGGGCAAAGAGCAGCGGTTCTAGCGCCCCAAGCAGCAACCCGTAGAGCCAGAGCCCCAACGTTGCCAGGCAGACCCAGATAGTGGCGCGGGAGCGGTACCACCCCCAGACGATGCAGGCCCACCCCACCAGCAACCAGAGATACCGGGCAATATCCCACGAGAGCAGCGCAAAGGGTACCGTAACGAGGGTTGCAAGCGGGGGATGGGCCGACCGTTCAAACGAAAAGTAGATCTCCGTATTGGGAAAGCAGACGTCGCGCATCGCCTGGATGGGGGCGTTGGGGTCATAGCCGTGCCACCAACCGCAAGCCGACACGTAATTCTGAAGGAAGTCGGATTCTGGGGTGCGGCCCGAGGCAATAAGCCCGACCGCGGAGAGCAGTAGCACGGCCCCCATCAGCACGTATCTGTACTTTGCCAACCATGCTTGCACTATGGCACCCATCCGTGGCGCACAAAGGCTCCCGCAAGGAAGATATTTCCCAGGGCGAGCGCATAGCCCATCCAGCGCAGCCGGTGCCCCCCTCCCTTCGCGGCCCAGGCGGCCAGCACAATGAAGAGCGGAAAGGCAATATAGATATGGCGTGGCAGGCTCAGGTAGGGCGAACGGACGCCGTTGTAGTAACACAGCGACAAGCCGATGATGGCCAGGCTATAGAGCCGCTCGTAGGGGTGCAGGATACGCCAGCCGGCTACGATAACCAGCACGCCGGCCCACCCAAGCACCATGTCTATCACCAGGTCGTAGCTTTGGGGGGTAGTGGCGATACGGTGGATCTGGTCAATCAGCAATTCCCAGGGCCAGGTAATGCGCTGCCCGGTCAAGACCTGCTCCGATGAGCGCGACACCAGCAGCGTGCGCAAAAAGTCGGCGACCCCTTCGGTATGGGCCAGCGCTTCCAGGTCGCCAAGCGCCACGGCCCGATAGAGCACAAAGAGCGCATAGCCGCCCGGCACCAGCGCCACCGCCGCCATATGCCACCAGCGGGCCCGCTCCTGGCGCAGCGCCACCACCACCGCCCACGCCAGCGGCAATACCAGCGCGACTCCCTGCTGGCGCGTGAGCGCGGCCAGGCCGCCAAGCACGCCGGCCCACCACCAGCGCTCGCTATGGAGCGCCAGCAAACAGGCCACCGCCAGCACCATAAACAATCCTTCGTTATAGGGTACCAGCACGATAAACGCCGGGGGCGCAAGCAGCAGCAACCAGGTGGCCGGCGCGGCCAGGCTATCCCCATGCACCTGTTTGACATAGCGGGCAAACAATACGCTGAGCGCGATACAGGCCAGCGTTGAGACGACCAGCAGGGCCAGAAAGATATTGCCGCCCAACAGCAACGCTACTGGCACTGTGACGAGGGGGTAGAGCGGGTGAAAGGCCGCTGTGCCCTCCTCCAGCCGGTAGCCGTGGTCTACAATGCGCTGGTAGTTCCAGGCGTCGTAGCGTACCCAGGGCATCACCACGACACGCTGGAGCCAGTCGGACATGGGCGCGTTACCGGGTACGACACGCACGTCTTTTTCCAGGGGGGTATGGGGAAAAGCGGCACTTATCGGGAGCGCCAGCAGGCCCAACCCGACGCGCAACAGGAGCACCACCAGCAGCGCCCCAACCAGGGTACGTACATCTAGATGCGAACGGAAGGCCCGAATGGCTCGTATTATGGTGAGCATAGGCGATATAGCCGAAGGGTTCGTATTATTTCCCCACGGCAAGCATTATACCACGCTGCTGCGGTGAACGGGGGAAGAAAACGGGGGGTATTCTGACCGTGGCCCGTTACCCTTGATCTAGGCAAGCAATGCAATATCACGTATAATACCCGGTAGTAGGTGGTGTGATCACCATATCTGAACCGTGGTAGGAGGTCGGGGGCGTGGGACGACGACAACCAGAACCGAAGGGCGGTATCATTAGCGCGGTGGTGCCGGGCAGCATTGCCGAGGAACTGGAATTGTGCGCGGGCGATGTGGTGCTGGCCATTGATGGGGTGCCCCTGCGTGATACGATTGATTACCGCTTTGCGATAGCCGAGTCGTCCATGGCGTTGCTGGTACGTACCGCCGACGGCGAGACGCTGTATGAGATAGAGAAAGACCCCGACGACGATCTGGGTATCCTCTTTGATGATCCGCTCTTCGACCGTATCCGCACCTGTAATAACGCCTGTACCTTCTGCTTTGTGGTACAGATGCCACGCGGTATGCGCAAAACGCTCTATGTGAAAGATGATGACTACCGCCTTTCTTTTCTGTATGCCAACTTTATTACCCTGACCAACCTGTCCGAAAGCGACTGGCAACGCCTGCATACGCAGCACCTCTCCCCGCTCTATATCAGCGTGCATGCGACCGACCCGGTTGTGCGGGCCCGCCTTCTGGGGCGGCCTACGTCGCCGGATGTGCTGGCGCAGATAGCGCGGCTTGGCGATATGGGTATTCATGTGCATACGCAGGTGGTGGTCTGCCCCGGTGTAAACGATGGCGCGGTGCTGGCCCGTACCATAGAGGATCTGGCCGCCCTTTTCCCGGTGGTACAATCTATCGGGGTGGTACCGGTGGGCGTAACGCGCTGCCGCTACAACCATACTATGCCCCAACAGATAGAGACAACCGCCTTGCGCTGCTATACCCCCGCCGAAGCGGCCGCGACGCTCGACATGGTGCTGGCCTATGGCGAAAGGTACCACGACCGCCTGGGAAGCCGGCTGGTGTATCCGGCAGATGAGTTTTTTCTGCTGTGTGGGCGCGAAATACCGGCGGCCCCCTTCTACGAAGAGGCCCCGCAATACTTTAACGGTATTGGGATGACGCGAGATTTTCTGGATACGTGGGCGCGGGTTGCGGACAACTTCCCGCCCTCCCCGGCCCCCTCGCCCCATATTGCGCTGGTTTGTGGTACGCTTATTGCCCCCGTGTTGCGGCCCCTCGCGGCCTATCTTGCAACGCGGGGCGGGTGGTCTGTCGAAGTCGTGGCGGTGGTCAACCAGTTTTTTGGCGAACAGGTGACAGTAAGCGGGTTGCTCACCGGGCACGATGTGCTTGCCGCGCTACCGCAGGGCCGCTACCATCACGTAATCTTGCCGCGCACGATGTTTGACCATACCGGGCTGCATACGCTTGACGATATGCGCCCACAGCACATAGCCCAGGAAACAGGCGCGACGGTAACGATAGCGGGCTATCCTGATGAACTCGTTGCTCTGTTTGCACAGATGCCACCAGCGCAGCAGTTGGAATCCCGGTTTGGCTCCTGGGCTATATCAGAGGAAATAACGGTATGATGATACAAGAAGAAACTCTTTTCAAACACTATGCCGGGGTGATTGAGGCGATCAACCACATTGCAGATACGGACGAACCAGAGCTTTTTTTTCAAAAGGTGCTCGATCTGGTGTTGGGCCAGACGCAAGCCCAGGCCGGCGTGCTCCATCTTAACGACGCGGAGACGGAGCGTTGTATTCCCTATGCGCTCAAAGGGATTAGCAACCTGCAATTGCCGGCCGGCCGCGACACGCTGGACAGTGTGGTATTGAACCCGAACGTGTTAAACGAGTATCCGGTGTTTGTGCCCGATGTGACCCAGACGGACTGTTGGAAAGGGCCCCAGGAGAATAGTTCTGATGGGCCCGTGTGTAGTATGGCTTGTGCGCCGTTGATGCTGGCCCGGCGGCGGGTGGGCATTCTTCAGGTTTTCAATCCACAGCCAACGATTGCAGATGAAACGGACATCTGCGACTTTCTGCATATGCTGGCGGTGCTGCTTGCTCCGCACGTCGAGCGGGTGCGCCAACTGGTGTATACCCAACGCCGCGAGAAACGTTTGACCGATCTCATCACCATCATGTCCAGCGTTTCGACCACGCTTGACCGCAACCAGTTGCTTGATGATTTGATGAACTATACGCAGGAGTTGCTCGAAGTAGAAGCAACGTCTATCTGGATACGGGACGAGCAGACGGGCGACCTGGTGCTGTACATTGCGACGGGGGAAAAGGGCCGCCATATGGGCGAGGTGCGCATACCAGCAGACCAGGGGATTATTGGGAATGTGGTCAGCACGGGGGAATCGGTGATTGTCAACGATGTGCGACAAGATACCCACTTTTACCGTGCGATAGATCAGCAAAGCGGCTTTACGACGCGGGCTATTATGTGTGTGCCGTTGAAAGCGCCGCGGATTGAGCTTGGCGGCGAGCGTGGCGAGTTGCAAGAGATGATTGTGGGGGGGGCGCAGGCGCTCAATAAGCGCAATGGGATGCCTTTTACCGAAGAGGATCAGGCGCTGTTTGAGATGCTGGCTGGCCAGTCGGCGACGATTCTCCAGCTTTCCAAGCTCTATTACCAGAGTAACAAAATGTTCTGGGGTATTATCAAGGGATTTTCCAGTTTTATTGACCGCAAAGACCCCTACACGCGGGGGCATAGCCAGCGGGTGGCCGACTTTTCCGTTGCTATTGCGCAGGAGTTGGGGCTGAGCGCAGAGCTGATCCATCATATTCGTATTGGGGGCATTTTGCACGATGTTGGCAAGATAGCTGTGCCGGATGAGATATTGAAAAAGCCGGATCATTTGTCGGAAGAGGAGTATCAGCAGATGAAGTTGCATCCGAGCCATGGGATGAACTTGCTTCAGGAGTCTGATCTGCTCTGGTTGTTGCCCTGGGAAATTCAGGCGGTTGAGGAGCATCACGAGCGTCTGGATGGGGGCGGCTATCCGCGGGGGTTGCGGGGCCACCGGCGCGAGCCAGCGTATGAGGAGTGGGATACCGAGGATGAGGATAACCCCGAAGGTATTTCGCTGATCGGGCGCATTGTGGCGGTGGCCGATGCGTTTGATGCGATGGCCAGCGATCGCCCCTACCGTCTGGCTATGACGGTTGGGAAGGCGATTTCGATACTGCGGGAGGAGTCGGGAACGTCGTTTGATGCCGTGTGTGTTGAGGCGCTGGTACGGGCCCGAGAGCGTGGGGCGATTGTGGTACAGAATGAACGCCCGGATTACTGGCAGCAGAAGGCCGCCGCGCTACCGTAGGGGTTACGACCGTTTACGCTTCTTCAATTGCACGCGGCTGCGTTCAATCGCTGCTCGGGCCGCGACGCGCCCCTTTTTGATGCGGGCAAAGCTCCGCTGAATGGCGCTGCGGGCGGCGCTCCGCTCCATTGTTTCGCTCTCATTCTCCATCAGTTTGGGAATGCTTTCTATATCTTCTGGCAGCGTCATCAGGCTTTCGCCAGCGGGGAAGTTGCGTTGCACAACGTTGACCAGGGGGATAGATTCCGAAGGCATGCGGGTCAGGATGGCCGGATTATCGGTCGTGACGATGACGCCAAGCGATTGTTGATGCGCCAGGTCGCGCAGCATGTGGATGAGCAGGGCGGCCTGGGCCGTGTCCATATGCAAATCTACGTCTTCGAGCGCCAGCAAGCTGCCGGGCGGCACGGTGAGGACGGCGGTTAGCATGGCCAGGCAGCGCAAGGCGACATCTGACATGGCGGCGGCGTCTAGACGGGGAGCGGTTGTGCCCGACGGGGTATAGGGTTCGCCATAGATTATAGCTTTTTCCGGTTTGTCGCCCACGGGTTCAACCCATACCCGTTGCAAGTCGGTAATGGGCAAGCGCGAGAGGCAGGAGGAAAGCACGGCTTCAACCATCCGCCGCTCTTCTGGCGGACGATAGGCGATGACGCCGGCCAGGTTTGCACCGTCGTTGCGGAGTCGGGCCGAGAGGCGCGAGGCGGCCCGCATGGGGGCCGGCCGCGGGGCCAGGGTCATAATATGGCGCAGGGTTTCCAGAACGGTTATCATAGGGCCGGGCAGACGCGCTTCCAGGCGGCCAAGCGCGGTAAAGAGGCCGGAGAGTCCGACAATACGGTCGAGCCGGCCAATAAGCCCTCTGGTTTGCAGGTCGTAGTCGGCTACAATGTGTTGATCCTGATCCAGGTCTATATCTATCAGCGTGGTTTCCTGGGGCATCTGGTTGTGGTCGGAGTACTCGGTGCGTACCAATTTTTCGGCAACCACCAGCGAGGAGGCGGGTTCTACTACCACGCTGTAGAGATATTCAAGGTTTGGTTCGGTATCGTGCTGTACCCAGACGGTCAAGATAAATTGTTCGGTAGATTTGAAGGTTGCTGCTTCTATGCCGCCTCGAATGGGTATCTGGGTTGAGTCGCCTTTGAGCGACTCGCGGACGTTTTTTCCCTGCGCGGTGTGGCTCAGAAAGGCCAGCGCTTCGAGCGCGTTGGTTTTGCCGCTTCCCTTTGCGCCAATAACCATGGTTAATGGTTCAATATGCAGGGTTGTATTGCGAAAACTCTTCCAGTTTTCAAAGGTTATCTGTTTTAGCATGGCTTTCTATTTCAGTGTGCTATTTCCATGTCTACTTTACCACATATGGGCGTAAGGAGAAAGATGGGGCGTCGCGTCGGGTTGCTAGGACATCCATGCGGCACCGAAGAGGGAGTTGGCGCTACGTTGGATACTCTCTATGGCCCGAAATGATTCCTTCAATTCGCGGCGTTCTATAGTACTGAGCTTGGATATTTGCAGGTGATTGGTGGGGGTTTCGCCGCGTTCATACTGGGCATACTGGTGGCGCAGGCGCAGCATGCTGATGTATTCAAAGGCGGCTTCAAGCTGGTTGGCGCCGGTGTCGCTCAAGTCGCTGCGGGGGGCCGAGAGGCGCAGGCGGGTAATGGTGTTGGTTTCGGCGCAGGCGGCTTCGAGCGCAAAGAGCCGCGCAAGATCTACTATCAGGGCGGTACCGCGCGTTTTCAGGTCTATAACATCGCGCCCTTCGGTATCGTGTTCAACAACGAGGCCACGGAAGAAGCCACCCAGGGGGGGCGATTGGCGCAGAGCGTTTTTGCAGAGCCGTGCGAGGAAGATGCTATTTTTGCTGGCTTTCTGGATGATGGGGCGGAGTGCTTGTTCGACGTTGAGTGGGCCGTGGACTCGGCGATAGTCGAAGAAGATGGAGACACGCATAAGCGCTTCTTCATCTGGGATGGTGATCCAGTCTTGAAAGTATTGTTTCCAGACGTGTAAGGGTTGCCGCCAGCGCGGGTTGGTAGCCATAATGTCGCCGGGGCAGCGGGGGAAGCCACAGGCGACCAGTTGTTCTACCACGCGCTCGGCCATCTGGGCAAAGTAGGGCTCGGCTTCGGGGGGGGCGTCGTCATGGTACACGATCGCGTTGTCCTGGTCGGTGCGCAAGGTTTGTTCATACCGTCCTTCGCTGCCAAGCACCATCCAGGCGTAGGGGCAGGGTGGGGGGCCAAGCGCTAGTTCGGCCTGGCGCAGCAGGTGCTCGAGCAAGGCGCTGTGTGAGACGGCGACCATGCGGCCAATGTCTTGCACGCGGGCGCCGGTGTGCAGCAATCCGCCAACGGAATGGGTTACCTGTTCGGCGTAATGGCGCAGGTCTTCGATGGTACGGGCGCGGAGCAGGCGGCGGGGGAGGAAGAGGGGGTTGTGGCTTTGTTCGCGCAGAATGTCGGTATGGGTTATCACGCCGATGACGCGGTTATCTTCGGTCACAGGCAGGTGGCGGATGCGTGTTTCGAGCAAGACCATCAGGCCTTCAATGACCAGGCTGTCGGCTGGCAGGGTGAGGATGGGCGAGGTCATGATGTCGCCGACGGGGGTATCATAGCTGCGGCCTTCGACCAGGACGCGGTTGCGCAGGTCGTGGTCGGTGACGATGCCGGGGGGGTCTGTTTCGATGATGATGTAGCGGACGTTGTTGCGGTGCATGAGGCGGGCGGCTTCGCGGACGTTGAGGTCTGGCGAGACACAGACGAGCGAGCGTTGGAGGATGTCGCGCAGGCGGACGCGAAATTCGGGAAAGTCGCTGGTGTCGCGGGTGTGGCTGAGCAGTAGGAGTCGGTCGAAGGCGGAGTTGTCTACAAATTGGGAGAAGGCCAGGTTGTGACAGCGCAGGCGAAAGAAGGTGGCGGCGGGGAGCATGTAGAGGAGGGTTGCTTCGTGGCTGCGGACGGTGAGTTCCGGGGCTTTGCCGCGGATAAGGGAGAGGTGCCCGAAGGTGTCGCCTTCGCCAAGGGTGTCGAAGACGGTAATGTTGCTCTGGTCTGCTTCGCGGAGTAAGTCAACGCGGCCATGGCAGATGATGTAGAGGTGTTCTGAGGGGGTTCCTCCATAGGTGAGAATGTCCTGACCTGCGGCGATCTGGTGGGTTTGTATGTCTGGAATAATGCGTTGTATGTCTTCAAGTGTGAGAAATTTGAAGGGCGGGTGGTTTTGTAAGAAGTGTACTATGTCCTGTTTCATCGGGGTACCTTTTCCTTTTGCACGGTGCGTATCGTTTGCCAGGGGTTGCTGTATCCTAATATACAAAAAGACTGACGTGTTCTGCTACGTCAGCCTCCTGGTATTGTGTATGCGAGCGTATGGTGCTGGTTGGTTCTGCAATGGCGACGCTTCGCTTTATATTATACATCTGTGTGGGTGCATGGACCTACCCTCCCAACGGCAAACCGTCAGTACTATCGGCGCTGCGACGTTTCACGTCCTGGTTCGGGATGGAGCAGCGTGGTTCCATCGCGCTCAACACACACCCACAGTAAGT
>DAOTUK010000187.1:0-26103 GCA_034437375.1 Chloroflexaceae bacterium
GTTGACGTCTCGATCCAGGCGGCCACGAAATATATTGTCGGCCATTCCGACGCCATGCTCGGCGCGATGACGGCGAACGACGGCGCGGCCAACCGGATCGAGGCGATCCACACCGATCTGGGGGTATGCTACAATGGGGGGAATGGAAAGGAGCTATTGTTATGCGCCAGGTTATTCTCTATCCGATTGAAGATGGTTGGTGGGGTGTATCGTGCCCAGGTTTGCCGGGGTGCCACAGCCAGGGAGCAACCCGCGATGAGGCCCTCACAAATATCAAAGAGGCGATAGACGCCTATCTTGAATCGCTGCTGGCGCATGGGGAACCAGTGCCGGAAGATTCCGCCGCGGCGCGCTTTCCCCGCTCAGTCGCCCGGCACGCCCAACGATGTTGAGCCGCCGCGGCCCGACCCCACCGCAAACAACGACCGCTCGGCCACAATGCGCTGCGTTGAGCGCACGGTGAGCGAGATAGCCTCCTCTTCTGGGAAGAGTTCATGCACGGCGACGGTGTAGCGTGAGCCACCCGGCATCACGATATTCTGGGTGCGTGTGCGGCCGTCGCTCAAGACCGCATCCATCGTCACCTGCGCCTGGCCCCGCGACGGGTTGCTGAGCAGCACGTAGTAGCGCATTCCCACCGTCTGGCCATAGGCAAAGCGCCACAGGTAGGCCGGCTCGGTGGCCCCAAAGCTCACCGTGCCCGCGTCGGGCCCGGCGTTGGCGATAACATCCGTCGGCGATATTTCCTCGGTTTCGGTGATTGGTGCTGTGTCGCTGGTTGTGTCTTCTGCATCTGCCTCGTTATCGCCATTGGCCAACCCCTCCGACGAGAAGTAGAGCGAGCGCTCAACCGCCAGCGGTCGGTCGGACTCTACGCGGGTGGCCACGCCAAGCGCTGGCACCACCTCGTTGACATCTACGACCAGGCGCGTGGTGGGCGGAATGGCGTAGCGCCGCGTCAACGATGTACCGTCGGGGGTCATAAAGGTAACGGTGGTGTTGCTGCCCTGGTCGTTGGGGTTCAAGATAAGGAAGCGCATTTCAAAGGGCGGGTCGGTTGTGCCTTCGGCAAAATACCACGCACGCGACAGTTTGCTGGTGCCTGCGCCAATGTGCATACCCTCGCGGTTGGGGCCAAAGCGCATCGTCCGTTCGGCGGCTATGGGGCGGTTGGCAATAATACGTACCCCAAAGCCCACGCCCGGTAACGCATCCTTGACCGTTACAACCAGACGGCGGCGCGGTTCGATGTGGGCCTGTTGCTGCGCTGGTATGCCGTCGCCCTTCATATAGGTGATAGTGGCGTCTACGGGCAGCGCATGCGGATTGAGCAGTACCAGGTAGGTTTCAAAATTACCGTCGGTAGAGCCTTCGGCAAAATACCAGATGCGCGAGAGGCGGTTAATGCCCGCGTTGGCGTTGATGTCGCTGGCAAACGCCATACTACGCTCAACCAGAATGGGCTCGCTGGAGTCTACCATCGCCGACAGGCTCATGGTGCTGCTCAATACCTCGTTCACCACCAGGTCGGCGTGCCCCCCCGCGGGCACAGTGACCGGCCGCACCAAGGGCGTCGCATCTTCCCCTTGTAACAGCGTGACATCGGCTATTGCGGTTGTCGGCCCGGGGTTAAAGAACATCAAGCGTTGCTCATACTCCGCCACGTTGCCTTCTGGAAAGTACCAGCGCGACTGTACCAGCGACTCGTCTACGCTGGTGCGAAACTCCGGCAACATGTCGCGCAAGGGTTCGCCGGGGTCGGGCGCGGCGGGGACTATCTCTGCGTGCCCGACAATGTTGTCTCGGGCCACGGGTTCCCCATCGGCCAATACCATATGCTCTCCCAGGGGATCAATATGGTACGCTTCGCACAGCCACGCCAGCAGATAGGTCAGCGTGCCGCGGGACTCGTCGGTTAGTTCGGTGTCGGGGTTGCTTATCAGCGCCACGTGTACGGCGTCGTCACCCGCCGCGAGACGTGGCACCCTGGACACAGGCCCACCCAGTCGCCCCTCGTATAGCGTGCCCTGCTCATCAATCAGGTAGTGGTAGGCCATATCGTCCCATCCCAGGGTGTCGGTCTGGTAGGTTGCCAGGGCCCGCAACATCGCCAGCGGGTTTCGTTCGGCGGGGGCCGGCGGTACGGCTATTGCATGTATCACGATACCGCGCGGCGTGGCATAGTCGGGTTGTGCGGCTACCCGTTGGGCGCTCCAGGCCGAACGCATGATGAGCATAGGGCGCGGGGTGAGCGTGTCTGGCCCAAAGAAGATGGGCACCCGCGGCATCCCCGGTGCGGCGGTGGGGCCGGCCATGGTATTCATATATACGACGGTTATTTCGTTCAAGACCGGGGAGGCATTGGGGGTATCGCTCTCGAACAGGGCGCGGAATTGGAGGTAGCGGGTGTCGGGGGGGAATTCTAGCACGTCGGGCATGGCCAGCGCCCCATCTTCCACCCGCGAGCGGGCATCCGCGGCGACGAGATCCTGCCACGGGCCCCACCCGGCATCATCGGCCGTCGGCTCGTCGTCGGTTGTGGTGGCCGCGTCCTCTGCCGGGGGTGGTGTCGAACGCCCCCGCAATTGTAACCGCATCCGGGTTCCCACCGGCTCGTCTGCCCGCCAGTAGGCTCCGGCCGCGTTGAGTTGGAAAGTGGCGGACATGGGCCACGAGACAAACATGCCCGATGTCGCGTCTACATCCAGGCGCAGTTCGCCCCCGGCGTTGTTGCTCACCAGCACATTCTCGCCCGCGCCGGCCTGCCAATCTACTACGCGGTCAATGCTCCAGCGCTCCTGCTGTACTGGCGGGCCCTGGTGTCCCTGCGCCAGTGTGACCCCGGTACCGGCCCCTCCCCACACCAACGCAACCATCCCTAGCCCGGACAGGCCGACAACCAACACACACCAAAGCCGCAGCAGCGCACCTTGCATAGTTCTCTCCCAGGATTAAGCAGCGAAACCAGCCAGCAACGAGTCTTATTCCGGATCGAGCGCTGCATACGTATATTCGTTATCAGCGCTCCACAACGCCCACCCCACCGTATAGGTAAAGGCCTCGGTGGCCTCGATCTGGGCGCGGACTTCCGGTTCGTCATATTCTACAATCAGCGGGTCGGGCATCCATATCAACGTAAAGTCTTGCAGCCAGGGACGCAGCCGGGCCCGCTTGCCCTCTACCATATGGTAGCCCTCTTCCATACTGGCATAGATAATTTCATAAGGATGTTCGGCAACATTATCAAAGCCCAGTTCATGCAGGTAGAAATGGGATGGGTAGACCATTGGGCAGATATAATCTGCGTGGGGGGCCATGACGGCGGCGTCCTGGCCAATTTGCGGTTGGGGCGACCAGATGGCATAGCCAAACACATCTACCGAAAAGAAGGCCCCGACCCGATTCATAGCCTCGTGGGCTTGCTCCATAAACGTGGCGATGTTTGCGTACATTGGGCCCGGATTATTCTTGTAATCGGTGGGCTGCGACAACACCATATGCTCTATATCGGCGGCGTCGTTGGGAAAGCGGATATAGTCAAACTGCACTTCGTCAAAGCCCATCTGGGCCGCTTCTTGCCCCAATTGAATATTATAATCCCACACGTTGCGATTCCACGGATCGAGCCAGGCAATATCCCAATCGGCATAGAATACATCCCCGTTACATTTGCGGTTCTCGTTGGGGGTACAGCCTTTGGCATTTTGCGCCGCCCACTCCGGCATGGTCTCGGCAAGCAGATTGTCGTGGGCAAAGATATGGATACGCGCAATGGTGTAGATGTTGCGCTTGCGGGCCTCGGCGAGTATTGCGTGAATGTCCATCAAATCCGCCGATGTGCCCAACTCTTGAATAATGGGCACCTGCGACTCGTAGTAAACTAACCCCAGGTCGGCCAGATTGTCCGATTTCAAGTCAATCACCATGGCGTTGAGTTCGGTGCTATCAATCACGTCGAAAAATTCGTCTAACAGCTCTGGCATGTAGGCGGCCGTGCTGGTCTTGACATAGAGCGCTTTGGCATGGAACGGCTCTAGCGCAATTTCGGCGGGCACCTTGCCCGGCTCCAGTTCGAGCACCGCTTTGCGATAGCCCGGCGCCAATACCTGGATATACCCGCTTTCGGGCAACCCTTCCAGCCGGAACTGGCCATCCTCCACATTGTCAATGCGTACATACGCAGTAGCCGTATCGGTCAAGCCCTCAGTCGCAATGATCGTTGCATCATCCACCGGCTCGTCTGTCTCTGCATCAACGAGCGTGGCTTCTAACACATCCGGCCGCAGCGCGACATCCAGTTCTACCGAGCTAGATGGGAGATTCTCTGCGTGCGGCGCGTAGCCGGTTGCCGAAAATTCGACCGTATCCGCAAGCTCCGGCAACCCTTCCAGCACATACTCCCCGTCGGAATCGGTGGTATCCTCTGCGTCGCCAAGTTGCACGGTGACGCCCCGCACGGGCTCGTCGGTGTAGGTGTCGGTCACCCGGCCACGCAGCACATCGGGCATCAGGCTGGCATCGTACGCCACTTCTTGCCGGATTGTCTCTTCCACTGGTTTGTACTCGTCGGCCTCTATCACCAGCGTAAACGCCTCTGGTACCCCTTCTAGCGTATAGGTGCCCTCTGCGTCTGTCGTGGCCTGTATCGTACCGGTCATCTCCGCTGTTGCCCCAATCTCATCCGCGTTGCTGTCCTCTGTCTCGTCCGCGTCGGGTGATTGCACCATGACCTGCGCCCCTTCGACCGGCGCATCGCTATACGCATCTGTCACCACCCCGGAGAGCGTGTTGGGCCGGAGCACGGTTTCTACGCGCACCGTTTCCGCATCATCGCCCGACGACTCGAGCGCCGCATCATCCAGCACCATCTCGACCGGCTCGTAGCCCGGCGCCGACACGGTAAGCGTCTCGTCGCGTTCCCATTCCTGAGTTTGAAATTCGCCCGCTGCATCGGTTGTGAGCGTCGTTTTGCCTATGACAACCTCGGCCCCTTCGACGGACTCTTCGCTATAGGCGTCGGTAACAGCGCCAAGAAGCTCGACCGATGGGGACGGAGCAAATATTGACGACCCACCGCCACTGCCGCCACTGCTGCCGCTGCTGCCGCTGCTGCCGCTACCCCCTCCACAACTTGCCAACGCCACCAGCAGCACAACCAGACTGACCACCAGCAGACGCTTAGGAACCCCTTGTATTCTCATCATACCATCTTCTTTTATATCTATTAAATATACGGATATGTTGATAACCAGAACGGTGATCTCACCGATTTTCCGGTCAAGAAATCTGTGGAAACCAGCAACAACACCCGCTATCGCACCCATCATACCAGGAAAACAAGGCTAATGATAAAAGACGATATAGGCGCTTGTCAAGCGCCGCAGGGGTTGTAGGTGTGGCAAAACGTTTTCCGCTCCTGGGAGCGTGCGCGTCTCGCTTGCTCCGGGGCGGGCCGTACACTCGCGCTCCCAGGGGTTGTGGGGCCCCATCCGGGCCATGGTTGCGTGGACGGGGCCGCGCCCCACCCGTCGCGGCGAGCGGCGCACAGCCAGCGCCCAATACCGCGTTTTCGGGCATTACAATGGCGTACCGAGCCACTGACAACCCACGCGCCCTGTCCATGCAATTGCCATAATAAAGCGCGATACAGTACTTTCAGCCTATTGTTTCTGTCTTCCCGAAGCGCTATAATCAAAGCAGTACTCTAGGAATAGAGCTATTGTTGTGATGATACCTATGGTCAAGGCGGGTAGCGCCGAAGGAAATTTGAGGTAGGGTCTTATGAAAGAACAACAGACAAAAGAAACAACTTCGGGGCAATCGCTCGTTGAGATGTCGCTTATCTTGCCGCTCCTGTTTTTGATGTTCTTTGGCATTCTCGACATCGGGTGGTACGTCTATAACTATGGTACCGTCTACCAGGCCGCCCGTAATGGGAGCGACAATGCGTCGAACGCTCCGCCCTGGCCCTCTATGCTTGGCTATGAAGAAGATGGCTCCCCAAAAAACCCGCAGGTATATGAAGAAAGCGACCCCTGCGTGGACTACATCTTGACCAATGTGCGAAAAGGGGCCGTGATGATGGACATGAGCGACCTGGCAACCAACCGCGACAAATTTACCATTACCTACCACAGCGGCGAGTTGGCGCAGGATGGTAGCCGCGACAATCTGGTGATGGCCAACGCTGAGAACCCGCGCCGGGTGGGCAATGCGGTACAGGTGGCTATCACCTATACGATAGAGCCCTTAACGCCGCTTGTCCAGATGATACCCGTCTTTGGTTCCGATGGGCGTATGACCGTCCAGGCGACCTCGTTCCGTACAATTTATGGAAGGGGTATTATTCCAGGTACGACCGGCTGTACAAAAGTGTTGTCTGATACGAATTGATTATTGAAGATTTGAATTACTGGTGCAATGGACTGAGGGGGTTTGAAGATGTTAAAACGAATACGAACAACAGGTCAGGCAATTATTGAGTTTGCTTTTGCGGCGCTGCTGCTGTCATTGTTACTGGCGGCGGCCGTTGACCTTGGCTTGATCTTCTTTACCCTGCAAGGATTGCACAACGCGACCACCGAAGGGGCCCAATATGGCAGCCTGATGGATTGGGAAGACAACAAAGAGTATCACTGCAAATATAACCCCGATGAATGTGATGGCGTCAAAGAAGAAGACTCCGATGGCGATGGCTTTGTCTATCAGGACATCTTCCGCTCCTCCCCCTATGTACTCTCGCCGGAAGAGTTGACCGAAGACCCAGATTGGGATCTCTACCCCAGTTTTGTCAATGCCGTGCGCTATCGCACAGTCTACGAAGCCGGGCAGTCTGGGGGCATCATGCGCAGCCGTCTGCGTGACCTAGATGGGGATGGCGTGACCGATGATTTCAATACCATAAAACACTATGTAGACGTGAAGGTAACACGCGATGACGACGAAGATTCGTACAAGTGTGACCCCAACCGCACAACCGAGCAATGCTATATCCATGTATCCATACGGGCCCGCTATAAGATTTTCTTCCCCCTCGCACCGGCCTTCAAGGAATGGGTGAATCTGCGCTCACACTTTAGTTTAGCCTTGTCCAAACAAGGCTATAGTGAGGGTGGTGCAGCGGACAATGAGCCCATCAGGATAACCAATACACCCACCATTTCGGGCACATCCCCGCTGACGCCGGCTACCCCAACCGCGACGCCCGAAGTGGATATTTGCTCGGATGTAACCAGCAACGTGACCGACTTGCCCGAATGGAGCTACGATTATATTGGCGGTGGCAGCGAGGTTATTGGCCGCGCAAATATTGGCGGCGGCTCGGTCAAGATGTGTGGCGCTGGCCTGCGCATCCAGGAACCGGGCGCACAGCTGGGCGACTTTGCCTACTATGTGTACAAGAATGACGAAACGAGCCGCAACAAGGTACAATTCATTGCCTACTTGCCGCTTGGCGACTGGCAGCCGGCCGTGAACGGCAGTGGCGATCACGACGGGGCGGGCCTGATGGTACGCCGAACCCCCTCCAACGCCGAAGGTGTGCCCTTTGCGGGGGTTATCTTCCGCGATGGCCGCGTCGCGTTTGAATACCGCGAGAGCGAGGCCGGCGATGTCCAGATCTACGGTTCGTCCACCGATGTGAGCGGCGCAAGCGGGGTGTGGTTGCGGCTAGAGCGCTATGAAGATACGGTGGCCGCCTCCTTCAATACCAGCAGCGGTGCAGGCTCGCCGCCTGGCGAAGGCGAGTGGACGCACCTCAAGACGGTTGGCGATAGCACCTTCTTGCAGATACCGGCCCTGGCACCAGCAAACACGACCACCTTTGGAATGGCGCTGGCTTCGGGCAACAAGTACCTGCCGTCGAGCCCCAACGATGACGACGCCGCCCGCGTTACCTTCCAGAGTGTCCAGTTTAAGGATATGGAAGGCTTCGACGCCGTGTTTGAACACCCCGACCCCGACAAAGAGCCTTTCCAGGTGACGAGCCGTGACGATATGGACTTTCGGTTGAAAGTCTTGAACGACGGTGGCGGTTCCATTAACGTAAGCAGCGTTCGATATTTCCTTTCGAAAGATGACGCAACCAGCGACCGGGATCCGGGTGACGATTGGCGCTGTGTGTTTGGCGGTACCAGTGCCCCGAATGATTGCAACCCGCCGCTCGAAGATCGCTACAAGTTGATGAGCAGACGTGGCGTCTATACCATACGCGCTGTCATTACCCTGGACAATGGCGAAACCCGCCCCGCAACCAGCCGGTTTGAATTGCCCGATATGCACGTCGAATTTGTCAATCCAGAACGGAACAGCCGTGGCCGTAGCCCGGTAGGCGATGGCGATACTATTGAGGTGGAAACCCGCGACGAAACGCGCTTTGAGATAGAAGCCTATGATGAGAAGTATGGTACCGACATTGGGGATGGTATCGCAGAGATAACGTACCGCGTGAATGATGTGCCAACCGATGATGGTACACCGCTCTATGAACAGACCCATGCCGCGCCGATTGCCCAGACCCATATGTGCCTGTTTGGCGAAAGCGGCGGCGAATGTAATATGATGCCCGACGTTGGGGTCTATAACGAGATGACCCCGGAACAGGACTACTACGTTACGGTCATTGTCAAATCGCAAGATGGCACAACCAGCAAAAAAACGCTGAACTTTGTTCGCGCCAGCGTGGCCGCTCGCTTCTATACCACCGACGGTGGGCGCGTGGAGCTGAACAACAACGATTTGGTAGACACAGAAGAGAAGTCGCGGTTTGAAGTAGAGGCCTGGGATCTGGGCGCCGCCACGCCAGAGAATGGCGCCGGTATCGAACAAATCCGCGTCACCATCCTGGGTACTAGTGATATGGCGCTTGGCTATACCTCGGACACCTACGAGATAACGCCGGCCGGCAACGAACCCAAATTCTGCGTCTTTGGCCGAACTGGCAACAAGTGTAACCCGATGCCAGACTACTACTCGCTGGAACGCGGCAAGTATGTGATGACCGTGCAGATGCGCCTGCAAGGCAGCAGCGAATGGGTGCCCGCACTGAACAAGGCCCCGTCGGTCACCTTTGAAATACCCGAACTGCCCATAGAGATTGAGTTTGTAGACGAAACCGGCACGCCGGTAGACAATAGCCAGGTGCGCTACGTCACCAGCATTGACGACCTGGACGACCTCTTCCGCGTGCATGCGTATAAGAACGATCAGCCGGGCGTAACCCAGAATGGCCGTGGCATCGCCCAGGTGCAGTTTGAACTGTTTGTCTATCCGATGAACGATAACCCGATTGTTCTTAAACTTGACAATGCGGGCAACTCGGCGCGCCCCTACTGTGCCTTTGACGCCACCGGCAATACGTGCAACCCTATGTCAGAGGAACTGTTTGCCCAACTGCGTTCTGGACGACATTATGTAAAAGTGACAGCCCAGGAAGAAGTGCCTGGGGTCAGCGATGGGCGGTGGGAAGGCCCGGAAGAATTCTACTTTGAGATACCGCCCATTGCCATGAAGTTTGTAGACCCCGACCCGAACGACCCCGACGCGCCAGATAAAGACGACCTTGCAGACGATGACGAATATTACTATGACGACGACTACAAAGTCGTACGCGACCTGGACGCCACCAAATTTGAAATAGTGGCCTACGACCCGCGCTACTGCGATACCTTGCCAGAAACGTGCAAGGCCAACCCGAACGAGGACGAATGTTTCGACGCCTGCCACGGTAGCGGTATCACCGGTCTGGACTTTGACGTGTATGGCCCATACGATAAAGATGCAACCCGCTATCGCCAGACCCCTGGCGATATGATAGACGATTTGAGCGAAATAAACGGCGACGACGATCTGCCCTACACGGACGGCAGCGGCGATCCAATGTGTGCCTTCGACCGCAGCGGCTCGCAGTGTGAAACCGCCTTCGCTGATGCGGACGATCCCGAAGAAGAATTTCTCAATATGGAACGGGGCAAATATTTCATAACCGCTAATGTCAAAAATACCAACAATCAATGGTCAGGCAAAGTCATTGAACGCCAGTTTTACCTGGAAGACTTGCACCTGGAATTTCTGGAAGATACCTGGGATCGCGTGATAGCCTATGACCCACGCGCCGGGCGCGAATCGGGCGACGGCATAGATCGGGTGGAATTCCGCCTGTATGCGCCAGACCACGACAGAGAAGACCCCTGGCCGTGGAAAGTCGAAAACACCAATCCCATTACCGTGACCATTGACCCCGACCCGGATGGAGACGACCACGTAGACGGCGAGCCCTACTGTATGTTTGGCTATAACACCGCCGAGAGCCGCTGCTATGGGCGCCCCTCCGTCCTCGATGAAGACATGGTCAGTGGGCGATACTACGTCGAAGCCGAAGCGTGGGGCATCTATGGCGATGACACCTCCGTTGAAGAGCAAGAATCCTTTACCTGGGAAGAAGGCTCGGTACGGGCCGCCTTCGTTGACCCACGAGTGATGAGCGCAACCCTGACCGTGCGTAACGTGGGCGTAATCTCGCCCACCACCTTGACCGACATTGAAATCAAAGCCGCACCAAAGAGCAGCATTAGCCTCTTCAATGATAATGGGCTCAACGTTCGCAAAGTACGCGCTATTATCCAGAAGCCAGATGGCACAACCGTGTACAAAGAATTTACCTCGCCGCCCTACTGCCTCTTTGGCAACACCGGCAACGTCTGTGCAACCATGGGGCCGAGCGAACCATCTGGACAATATCGTATCATCACCCGCGCCCAGGAAGATGACGGTACCTACTTCCTGTGGTCAGATCCAGTGGAAATGGTGTATTCCATTCCCTAGCTTGATAAGGTACAATAGTATAGACGAGTGTTGGTAGATCTGCGCTACCAATCTCGAAGGAGGGACAAAATATTCGAACAACAACAGGCATACGATTTTTGGTAGGACTGTCCGAAGTTGGAAGAAATGGACGTAGGAGTTTTTAGAAGGTAGTAGGAACGGTACACCCCGGAGTGGTGTACCAGAGGAACAATCAACATTAAGACGTTAAATGGACGTATTAAGGATTACACGATGAAAATAGGATCATCGTATCGTTTCCGTAAGGAGGAAATTATGAACAGGGACATGTTGAAAAACATGACACGTGGTCAGAGCCTCCCATTGATAGCACTGATTATTCTGGTGCTGGTGGCAATGGTCGGTCTGGCCGTAGACGTGAACAACACGTTTGCCAAGCAGCGTGCCGTGGTGCGTGCTGCAAGCGCAGCCTCGACGGCTGCGATGAATGAAGTATTGGACAATCCAAACCCCACCAATGGTGACATTCAAAAGGTGGTTTTGAATAGCCTGGCGGCTAACGATATTCAGCACGACCCCAACCGGGCCGAACCGCAGCCGCCCAAGCGGGCTGTATTCATCTATTACTTGAAGGCTGATGGTCAGCCCTATGACGCTTGTGAAGAATCGTTCGTCTGTGATGACGACGTGCCTATCCGTATCAATGGTGAAGGCAGCGTCGAGAGCATCGTTGTTGAACTGGGCGGGCGCGTCAACACCTTCTTTGCCGCCGTGGTTGGCACCGACTCGCTGCCGGTGCAGTCGGCCTCCCGCGTTGTCCACATGCCTTGTGTGGATGGTGTCTATCCCATTGGTATTGACAAAGCCGTGATTGCCGACCTGGCCGCGGGCGACTTTGTAGCCGATGGTGGTACCATCGCATGGCCGGGCGACGACGCCGAAATTCCGGGTATCCCCCTGGATAAAGTGGACTTGAGCGAAGAACATGAAACCAAGGTCTTGCAACTTGGCAAAGACTTCCGCTTCTTGCAATGGACAAAAGACAGCGACCTGGTAGACATGCTCACGGGTCAAGGCAACCTGGCTGATGGCTTTGAAGAAGCCAACGACAACCCCAACAACCCCGGCAGCCTGGATGACAACGACCACATTATGACCTATGAAGATGAAGTGCCTGAGAACGTCCAGGACGCTTTCCAGGCGCTGATTGATAACCGCACGCTGATGTCTCTGCCGATTATGTCTGGCGACCGCATGGAGAACATTGGCTGGTTCTTGCCTCTGGCTATAGAACAAGTCGAAGGCGAAACTGGGGTTACCTGGGAAATCGAACTGGTATTGCTGCGTGAAGCCGACGAATGTACCACCGTCACGGCGGGTACGGACACCGGCAAACTTCCCACGCCAGTGATTGAAACCGAAACCCCGACGGCCACCGACGTTCCGCCGGAAACGGATACCGAAACGCCGACGGAAGAAACCGACGAAACCCCGACGGCCACCGAAGAGGAAACCGACGAAACCCCGACGGCCACCGAAGAGGAAACCGACGAAACCCCGACGGCCACCGAGGAAACCGACGAAACCCCGACGGCCACCGAGGAAACCGACGAAACCCCGACGGCGACCGAAGAAGAAGAAACCGACGAAACCCCGACGGCCACTGAGGAAGAAGAGGAAGGCACCCCGACCCCAACCCCGACCGACTTGCCTCCGCCGATTGAACGCACCTACGATGTCTTCTACGACGTCTGCGGCGACGTCTACAAGACGTTGCAGGGCGGCGACGATGCCAGCGGTTCGGTTGTCCTGTTGGGCAAAGGTGACAACCTCTACACAGCCGACCTCGAAGTGAGCGGCGGCCTCATCAGCTTCTCCACCGACGCTCCGACGGGCGTAGACTACGACATCACCATCACATTCAACTACGACCCCCTGGACGGCGACGCCACTACCTTTACGGGGCTGTGGAACGGTAGCGAATTCGAGGACACGTTGAACACCACGTTGGAAGCCGGCGACAACTTCACCGCGGGTAGCAACGAACCATGCGACGAAGAACCGACGGAAACTGAGGAACCGACGGAAACTGAGGAACCGACGGCGACCGAAGAACCCACCGCCACGGACGAGCCGACGGCCACCAACACCGAAGAACCCACCGCCACGGACGAACCGACGGCCACCGAAGAACCTACCGCCACGGACGAACCGACGGCCACCGAAGAACCCACCGCCACGGACGAACCGACGGCCACCAACACCGAAGAACCCACCGCCACCAATACACCGGAACCGACCCCGACCAACACCGCAGAACCGAAGACCGAAGAAGACCTCCCGTGGGCCGACTTCGTTGAAGCCGACGACGCCATGTACTGCCAGACCGTCGAGAACTGGCAAGAACCGCACTGGCAGCAGGTGACCGTCAAGTACAACGTGCCCGAAGGCAAAGTCGCCAAGCTGACCGCTTCCTGGCGGCACGTGGTACCGAGTGGCTTGCCGGCCCCGACCGGCGACGTAGCCAACAACCCGGCCACCGACCAGACCGTGACCAACCTCTACGACCAGTGGGGCGCTGGCCACGCACAGCCGCTTGGCAATGGTGACTATGAATTTACCGGCAGCGGCACCGTCGAGAACGTCTGGGTCTTCTGGCCGGGCGTCGAAGAAGTGCCCACCGGCGCGTTCGAAAACCACATCGGCATTACCATGCGCGTGAAGGACGAAGGCGCAGCCGGCGATGGCGAAGTCGTTGGCGGCACCGAAATGAACGACAACCTGAACGGGTGTGAAGATGGCTGTGCCAGCCTCGACTACTCCGTCTGGGACTATGCCTTTGAGTATGGCCACTGCGAAATGCCCGAACAACCCAACGTCACCTTCACCGCCTGCGAAGGCACCACCTGCCGCGAACCCGAAAACGTGCAGTACGTGGTCGTGATGGACTTGAGCGGCTCCATGTTCTATATGAACGTTGAGGGTTCTGGTTCCTATGGCGATTACTATGGTGACAGTGCGGGCGAAGACAAAGAAGACCGCCGTATTGCCGTGATGAAGCGGGCCCTGGTCAGCTTTGTCAACAACTACATGGACGACAACGACCGCATGCAACTGGTGGGCTACAAGGAACGCAGCGTGCAAGTTTCGAACATGATGGGCGACAAAGACGCGCTTGAGAATGCCATTATGTCGCTTGGCTCGCCGAGCGCAGCGCAATACTACAACCCCGTGAGCGGCGGCTATGGCTCGTACACCCCCACCGCCTACGGCTTGCTGAAGGGCGAGCAAATGGCTGACAACATCGCGGGTGCCACCGACAGCAACGGCAACCCCTACAAGACGGTTGTCATCCTGGCCACCGATGGTGCTTCCAACGTGTACCTCAACAAGGGCGCGGGCACCAACTGGGACACCAAAAATAGCTGGACCAAGACCAATGGCCTCTGCGGCTCGAACGACACAACCTGTAATGCCGAGAAACCAGAAGGCAATATGGACGAAGGCGACCTCTTCAATACCCGCCCGCCCATCCTGCAAGTCATCGAAGCCGGCAACATGATCAAGTCCGACTATGAACTCTACTCGCTGGCCTTTGGTAGCGACGACGCCACCGAACTGGGCTTGACCTCAATGTCCACCGGCGCCTGGAACGCCCACTCCGCAGCCGAATTGACCGACGTCTTTACCACCATCGCTATGCGGGCCGCTGGCGGCTGTGACCAACTCTACCCGGCCACCCCATACGAAGTGACCACCGAAAACACCTGGGGTACCGTCACACTGGCAGACGCCGACGGCAACGAAACCGAGGTTGAACTGGTCGTAGATGAAAAAGGCATCCTCTTCCCGACCGACAACATCGCCGCGGGTGAGTACGAACTGAGCATCCAGTTGACCCACGTTGGCGAAGATGGCTACGAACGAACCTATGGTCAGGTGCGTCTGGGTGACAGCGGCGAGTATGCCGACAACGTGGCCGTGACCATTGGCGACGAAGCCCCCGTCCTCCAGGTAGCCAGCGCGCTGTGTATTGGCGAAGAAGTTGGCGAAGAACCGCCGACAGAACCGCCCGAAGGCACCGGCGACGACGACACCGGCGACGAAGAACCCACACCGGAACCGACCATTACGCTGCCAGAAGACATTGAAGACATCGAAGACGGCGTTGAATTCGTCTGTGTCGGTCAAGAAGTGGACTTCACAGGCGCTGGTATGAAGCGCCACGATCACGACCTGGCGAACCAGTCGGTCACAGTGCCGGCCAACGCAGAATGGTCTATTGTCCAGCTTGGTGGCCGCGCCTACGACGCCAAGAACCCGGCCTACCCCGATGCTATCTTCATGGAAGACGGCAGCGAGCTGAGCGGCAAACTGCGCAAGGACACCCGTATGCCAAGCCACTGGCACGGCTACGTGACCGAGATCCTGGGCAAGTCGGGCTCGACCTACAAGATCAAGACCCAGGGCAACAACACCATCGTCAACGAAGCCAAGAAGGGCAACAGCTACGTCCACTCCACCGAAGGTCTGGTGGCCTACTACGGTATGCCGCTGGCTGAAGGCTCGCGCTCTGGCGCATTGAAGACCGACATCCTGGGCGCCTGGGGTGGCGACGATGCACACGCCTTGATTGTGCTGGATCTGCCGCAAGACCTGACCCGCGAAAGCACCGACATCAACGTCAAGATAGCCGTTATTGAACACGACCGCAACGACCCGCGCGAAATTCGCGTCCGCGCCTACGCCACCAACGGTGCCCCGGCGGGTAACTACACCAACGGTAGCCCATCCAACGCCGTCGCCGACACCGGCTACATCACGGTTGACGAGCCCGACAATGGTACCTACCAGCTCAACATCATCAACGTCACCATTGCCGACGTTCCGGCGGGCGCAACCCACGTTGTTGCCGATCTCTACTCGCCCACCGAAACAGGTAGCTATCCTGGCGGTCGCCTGGGTGACTCGGTCTACCTGGTTGGCGCAGTCGCGCAGCACGACTGCCAGCCGATTGAAGTACCGACCGATGGCGGCGACACCGGCGACACTGGCGACACCGGTGATACCGGCGACACCGGCGATACCGGCGACACCGGCGACACCGGCGGCATCTGCGAAGGTGCGCCGACCAGCACCACCACCGACAACGGCTTCCTGGTCGAATACCTGGGCACCGAAACGTCGGGTGGCAAGCAGACCTTCACCTACCGCGTTACCGAAGATGGCGCCCCGCACGACTTGAGCCACTTGATCTTCGGCTTGCCGACGGGTTGTACGAACGCAGGTGACTGGTCGGGCCCGGGTAGCACCGAAATCAACTTTGGCCAGACCAAGACCCAGTTCCCGATCAATGGTATCAAGTTCGACTACCAGGTTGATGGCGAAGTGACCATCACGTACGATGGCACCGGCCTGGACGTTTGTACCGTTGACGTGAACACCAAGGCCGCAACCAGCAACGTTATTGACTCGATTGCCGGCCCGGTGTGTCCGACCCAGTAGTTTGAAACAGCGAACGCTCCCGCAGGCGGGTAGGTCTGTGGGGGCGATAGCTCCAACGAAATAACCGTGTGAGGGAGTGGTGAGGCCGAACGCGCTGCGTGTTCGGCCTCATTCTTTTGTGCGCAAAAAGCGCCCCACCGACTCTCCGCCGCCGCCCCTACCAGCACCCATCGTTTATGGTATAATCAACCGTAGCAGAAAAGGCCACCCCCGCAAAAAAAAAATAGGAGAAGAAGCCTATGAAAAACTTCACGGCAAAAGGCTCACCCCCATTTATCAACGAAGTATTGAGCATAGATGAATGGAAGCAGTATGTCGCAAGCTACAACTTTGGCAAAATCCCCCCCTCGCGCGTCGTTTTACACCATACCTGGAAACCGACCGTAGCCCAATGGCGCGGACTGGCCTCCATGAAAGGGATGCAATCCTTCTACCGCAGCAAAGGGTGGAGCGCGGCCCCCCACCTCTACGTCGCCCCCGACGGCATCTGGTTGGCCACCCCCATGAGCGAAGTTGGTATCCACGCCGGCAACGGCAACTCTGGCACCTGGGACGGCAAATGGAGTTATAGCATCGGCATCGAGATGGTTGGCAACTACGACAAACAACGCCCCTCTGGCGCCGTCTGGGAAGGCACCCGCGCCGTCATAGGCGAACTTTCCAAACGGCTAAACATTGCCCCCCGCAAACTGATTTACTTTCACCGCGATTTCTCAAGCAAAAGCTGTCCCGGCTGGGCCGTCACCAAAGATTGGGTCTTTGGTGAAGTCGAAGCCTATGTCAACAATGCCCCCGCGCCCAAACCCCCCGCGCCCGGCAAGATTGGCACCCCCACCCCCGAACAGGAAACCCTGCTGGAAAGTCTGCTCAATGTGAGCTATTCCTCTCGTGCCGAAGGCTATACCAGCGAATGGGCCTTCCACCAGTACGCCGTCGAACATACCATGGGCATGCCCCTGGCCAAAAGCCAGCGCATCAAGATAGACGGCAAAGAATACAACTTCCAACCCTTCGCCCGCGACACGCTCTACTGCGAAATTCCCAAATGGGGCGAAGTACATACCCTCTACGACCTATTGAGCGGGAGCATCCCCCCCTCGGGCCTGGGACGCACCATGCTGGAAGAAACTTTCAAAGCCGGCGGCACAGCCTTTCACCCCGAATGGCCCGCCCACCTCTACGCGATAAGCGCCAGACTGGGGCCACCCATTGGCCAGGGCGGCAAAGTCAACGCGGAAGGTACCGAATATGAGTACCACGTATTTGCCACCGATACCACCTATAACCCGGCCGGCAAAACCCAGGATATTCAACTGCTCAGCGAAATCAAGAAAGCCACCCCCCTGCGCGAAGCCTTGCTCACCGTTACCTACAAAGCCGGCGGCGCCACCTACCACGCCGACTGGGCCTTCCACCAGAAGGCCGTGACCATGAACATTGGCACGCCTATCAGCGAAAGCAAAAAGCTGAATATCGGCAGCGCCACCTATTCGCTGCAAACCTATGCGCTCGACACGCTCTACAACCTGGTACCCAACTGGAGCGATGTCAAGAGCCTGCGCGACCTGGCCCGAACCGAGGGGATGCCCTCGTTTGCGATGCCGGCCTTCTCGGTAGCAACCGAAGCCGTGAGCGGCTCCTGGGAGCCGCCCACAACCCCACCCCACCAGATACAGCACTACGCCCCCGCCTCGCCGGCCTTTGTCCCGCGCAATGGCTCCCCCATCACCATGGTTATCATCCACAGCGACGCAGAGCCCGCCCAGAACGCGCTCGAACGGATGACCACGATAGGGGCCCGCAACGCCCCGCACTACTACATCTCGCTCAGTGGCTCAATCTACCAACTGGTGGAAGAGAAAGACGCGGCCTGGCACTCTGGTATGGCTACCATTAGCGGAGTGTGGTACAACACCAACAAAATCAGCATTGGCATAACGTTGGAAACCAAGCCCGATCCAGAATACTCCGACCAGCAACTAGAGGCGATGCGCTGGCTGGTTCAAACGCTGGTTGAGCGCTACCACCTGACACGCGAGGATATTGTGCTGGCCAGCACGATTGCCGCCTACCCCGACCTTATTCCGGAAGAGTTCTTGCGGCTAAACGAGCTCTTTGGATAAAGCAAGCGGCGCGGTGCGGCGGGGACGTGGAGACGCGGGGACGCGGGGACGCGGGGACGCCTCGCCTCCCCCCTCGCCTCCCGCCTCCCCCATCCGCCTCGCCTCCTCCCGGCCCGCCTACTCGTCTACGACCCCACGCAGGGCGCGGATATTGCCCCAGGGCGCAACAGTCGGTAAGACACACCCCGTCGAAAGAGCCATCCTCCGTCCCCCCGTCTCCGCGATAGCCTGGCGAGCAATTGCGCGTATCTGCTCTGGCTTGCCCTCCACAATCTCCTTCTGGCTTACCCCGCCAACGACGAGGCCCGGAAAACGCTGTGCCCCCTCCGCCAGTGTGGGGCCCGTCTCGCGGTCGTGCCAGTTGATCGCCTGCACCGGGTAATCTACAAACACATCAAAATAGGTGTGTACCCCATGCACGTGCAACAGCGAGAAGGTGCCCCCCTGCGCCGCCTCTAACACGCGCAAGTCAAGCGGGCGGCATACCTCTTCATACTCCGTCTGGCTCATCTGGTCCGCCTGGGCATACTGCGTGGCATAAAAAATACCATCGGCCCCCGCCGCAATCACCGCACGGACAAACGCCAGCGTCGTTTCCATAATAACCTCTATCGCCGCCCGCACCGCCTGCGGATAGCGCCGCAGATGGACCAGCTCATTCCCGCGCCCCACCAGATGGCGCACCTGGTCGAGCGGGCTAAATATCGTCTCGATAATCGGCACCTCGTCCCCCACCAGTTCACGCAGACGACGCACACAGGTCAGTTGATCGCCAAGTATCCCCGCCTGCACATCCAGCGGTTGCAAGCGCCCCCAATCCTCTGGCGTTTTTACCGCATACGTGATATACTCACTTGTGCCATGGGGATGGCCACGATAAAAAGCCGTTGTCCCCCAATCAGCAACCGAATAATGGCTAGAAGGCGTCAACTTGATAAAATCCCAATCATACTGGTGCTGGAACGCGGCAGCCGTTACGGCCAACTCTTCGGCAGAAACATCATCCACCGGAAAGTGCCGCCACAACGCCACGGGCACCCTGTCTACCGCCGCTCCCGCAACCGCCGCCGCCAATCGTTCCCGTCTGGTCATACTCATAAATTGCATGCTCCTCATCTACAAAATACCTACCATAGTTCAGCCAGCACCATACCGATAGCCAGCATACTTTGAATACCTGTCAGTATACCACTATGCAAAAAGAGCCACCCGCCAGTGTAACGACCTTCCTCAAAGATACCGCCCTCTCGCGTATCTATACGGCCCTCTACCTTGCCCGCGCGCTGCTGCGCGTTGCTACCCGTGCCACCGTCGTTGGGACGCTGGCGCTGGTTGTCCAAAACAACCATGTGCTGCTTATTCGCCATCGCGGTGGTATCTTTCCCTGGGGGCTACCGGGCGGTGGGGTACAACCAACCGAGACACCGGCCGCCGCCACCCGCCGCGAAGTGCTGGAAGAGGCCGGCTGCACCGTGCGCCTGGAGCGCCTCCACGGAGTCTACTACCAACAGTATCGCGGCTATCGCAATTGTCTGTTTGTCTACCTCTGTACGCCGCTCTCAGACATCACACCGCCCACCTGGGATATAGAAATAGCCACCGCCCGCTACTACCCGCTCGACCAGATACCCACCACAACCAACCTGGTGAGCCGCCACCGCATTGAAGAATACCACGCCAGCGTCGGGTCGCCTACCCCGCCCCCCCCGTTGATAGCCATGCCCCCGGAACCAGAGCGATAATCTTATCCGCCCCGCTCCCCCCAACCATGCTATAATACCCCACGAGAGCCGCAGTATCCAACCAGGCCAGATAATACCAGTGACGGGTGATGTGTGAGGCGAGGCTACGTGATATGAACGCACTCTCCGCTGTGGAGTAGCTCTAGCTCAGCAACCGAACCTGGTATACCTAAAAAAAAGGACACCCTATGATCTATACCCCCATTATGGCCACGCTCGGTTACGTCCTATCACCCGACCGGCAATCTATCCTGATGATCCACCGCAACACCCGCCCCGACGACCAGCACTATGGAAAATACAACGGATTGGGCGGCAAGATCGAAACGCACGAAGATATTGTGAGCGCCATGCAGCGCGAAATTCAAGAAGAGGCCGGCATCTATGCCCACACCCTTACCCTGCGTGGAACGATTAACTGGCCCGGCTTTGGCCCCAACGGAGAAAACTGGTTTGGCTTCATCTTCCGCATAGATGGATGGAGCGGTACCCCCCACCCCCATAGCCCCGAAGGTACGCTGGAATGGGTGCCCCTCTCCCATCTGCATATGCTCAACCTCTGGCCCGGCGACCACCACTTTCTGCCCCTTGTGCTTAACAACGACCCCCGCCAGTTTCATGGCATTATGCCCTATGACGATAACGACCACCCTATCAGTTGGAGCTATCAGCTCATCGGAATTTCAGGAATTGGAAAACCCCTAGCAACAGGAGAAGTGCATGCTTGACATCAAGCTCATACGAGAACAACCCGACCATGTAAAACAACAATTGGCCCGCACCGGCGTAGATGGTGCGACGGTAGACGCCGCGCTTGGCTACGACGAACAGCGCCGCGCTTTGCTGCAAGAAGTCGAAACGCTCAAGGCGGAGCGTAACGCCGTTTCCAAACAGATTAGCCAGATGAAGGACGCCGCCGAACGCGACGCAAAGATAGCCGAAATGCGCGGCGTGGGCGACCGTATCGCCGAGCTTGACAAACAGGTTGCGCTGATAGAGGAGCAACAGCGGGCGACTCTCCTCAGCATCCGCAATCTACCCCACCCCGACACCCCCGACGGCCCCGACGAAAACCACAACGTCGTCATTGCCCAGGAAGGCGAACCGTCCGACCCCGGCTTTGCCCCCCGCCCCCATTGGGAACTGGGCGAACAACTGGGGATAATAGATTTTGAACGCGGGGTCAAAGTGTCGGGCTCTCGCTTCTACCTGCTCAAGGGCCTGGGCGCTCGCCTGCAACGCGCCCTTATTCAATGGTTGCTCGATCTGCACATCGAACAGGGCTACCACGAAGTATACCCCCCCTTTGTGGTCAAAGAGCATTGTATGACTGGCGCGGGCCAACTCCCCAAATTCCGCGACAACCTCTACCGCGACGAAGATGCGGGCCTCTGGCTTGTGCCCACCGCCGAAGTACCGCTTACCAATATCTACGCCGACGAAATCTTTGACCACGACGCCTTGCCGCTGCACCTGTGCGCCTATACCCCCTGCTTTCGCCGCGAGCAGATGAGCGCCGGGCGCGACGTGCGCGGTATCAAACGTGGCCATCAATTTGATAAAGTGGAGATGTACAAGTTTGTCGAGCCTGCGACGAGCTATGATGCGCTTGAACGTATGCGAGCCGACGCCGAAGCAACCTGCCGCGCGCTGAAGATCCCCTTCCGCACCAAACTGCTATGTACGGGCGATATAGGCTTTGCCGCCACCAAAACGTATGACCTGGAACTATGGGCCCCTGGCCAGCAAGAATGGCTTGAGGTCAGCTCGTGTAGCAACGTCGAAGCCTACCAGGCCCGCCGCGCCAATATCCGCTACCGCCCCCAACCCAATAGCAAACCTGAATACCTGCATACGCTCAATGGCTCTGGCCTGGGCGTGCCGCGCACGATGATTGCCATTATGGAACATTACCAGCAACCCGACGGGAGCATAACTGTGCCGGAGGTATTGCGGCCCTATATGCACGGCCTGGAGACCATCCGATAGCGCGGCCCCGATAATATAGCAATCCTATGTGATTTGTACATCCGTACCTGGGAGCGCGGGCGTCTCGCACGCATGCGGGCAAGATGCTCGCGCTCCCAGGCGCGCAAAAAATAGGCCCCATACCCTTGCAATCGCCCTACCCCTATGGTATACTCCCATAATTGAGGGGATGTGGCGAAATGGCAGACGCGCATGCCTTAGGAGCATGTGCCGCAAGGCGTGTGGGTTCAAGTCCCACCATCCCCACCAGGTAATACCGCTAGACAGAGCCACCCTGAGCGCAACCAGGGCCACAAGGCGTGGCCTCCCCACAGCCAAGGCGGTGGTCTTCTGTCTAGAAAATCCTCTGTTCACTGATGAACCCCCGTAAACCGTTGACATGCCTTTTTCAGCATGATATACTTACGATTGTTGAATATTAAGGTTGTCGAATACACCCGGCACTCTCGTGCTCTAAACGTACGTACCGTGGGTAGGCTCGGTGCGAGGAGGAAGTGCGGGCGCTAAGGTTGGCTGATGGAGTTAGAATGTCATTTGACCTATATTTCGCTAGAGAAAAATCACCATACCCCGTTTGAGGGCATAGAACAAACGATTATGCACATTAGCTGGCTTGCCCAACGTCAATTTATGCAACTGCTTGACGACAGACGATTTCGTCTCACCCTCCCCCAGTTCTATACCTTGCTCCACCTGCACGACATGGCCGGTGAATGCAAAATGTCCGATCTGGCCGATGCAACCCACCAGTCGGCCGCATCGCTCACGGGGGTTGTTGACCGCCTGCTGAGCAAACAACTGGTTGCCCGTATGCGCCACCACCGCGACCGTCGCCAGGTTATGGTGGTGCTCACTCCCCTGGGAAAAACGCTCATTGACGATATTAAGCATGAACGGCGGAAACAAATGCATGCGGCCCTGACGCACCTCAGCGACGAGGAAATAGATATGTTGCTCCATCTGCTCTCCGGAGCCTTGCAAGGCATGATGCAGGTGGGGGGTGGAACCAATGGAAATGGCTGTACTGAATAACCGCCACAAAATCATGCGCGATCTTGTGCTGGTTACTACGTTGTATATAATAGAATGAAAGCGCCAGAGAAAAAATCCGTTTGTACGATTCGTTTGGTGTGTAGCGCTGTCCAAGCATAGGTCTGGGTTGGATAGATGAGGAAGACTGATGAACAATAATTCATTCCATCGAGAACAAGATTTTCTGCACGAAAACCTGTATCTCGAACGCGAGTTACCACTGGTCGTTCTAGGTGAAATGGTCATCATGCCGCATATGACCGTACCGCTCCAGGTCGGGCAAGGAAAATCCTACCTGGCAATGGAGCAAGCCTGGAGTGAAGATCATGAGGTACTGTTAATCTTTGTTTCAGAATCGGAGATAGAAGCCTATAAAAGCAACCATGCCCAGAAGCTCCCCCCCATTGGGGTGATAGCCAAACTGATGGAGTTCATCAAACTTCCTGATGGAACCGTCCGTATTATTCTTGAGGGGCTTCAGCGGGCCGAAATTAAGGGCGCGTTGCAAAGCGAGCCGTTCTACCGTGTGCGCTCCAAGCCAATTGTAGATACCACCGTAGGCGGTATGGAAATCCAGGCCTTGATGGAAACCGTCAAGCAACAGTTGGACGAGTTTGTAGACCATCTGGGCGAGGTGCCGCAAGAGTCGGTGGCCTTTATCCATCGTATTGATATGCCGGGCCACCTGGCCGATATTGTCACCTGGGGCCCCGCCTTCGAATTCCAGGATCGGCTCGATATTCTCAACACGCTTGACCCTTCTGAACGGCTCCGCAAAGCCTATATCATCCTGGCCCGTCGTCTGGAATTGCTGCGTCTGCGCCAGAAGATCCAACGCGACACCAAAGAAGTGCTGGACCAGAGCCAGCGCGAATACTTCCTGCGTGAGCAGATGCGCGTTATTCGCCGCGAACTGGGCGAAGATGAAGAGGGCGATGATCCCATTGATGAGCTGCGGCGCAAAATTGCCGAACTGGAAGCCCCCGAATATGTCAAAGAACAGGCCTTGCATGAGGTCAAGCGTCTGGCCCACCAGGGCATGAACAGCCCCGAAGCCGGCGTCATCCGCACCTACCTGGACTGGCTGTTAAAACTGCCCTGGCTTGACGACGACCCCAAAGGTATCAGCATTACCAACGCCCAGGAGATCCTGGATACCGACCACTATGGACTGGAAAAGGTGAAAGAACGCATTCTCGAATATCTAGCCGTGCGCAAACTGGCCGGTAGTAAAATGCGCTCGCCCATCCTCTGCTTTGTGGGCCCACCCGGCGTAGGGAAAACCAGCCTGGGGCGCTCGATTGCCCGCGCGCTCGACCGCCAGTTTGTCCGCACCAGTCTGGGCGGCATCCGCGACGAAGCCGAAATACGCGGCCACCGCCGCACCTACATTGGCGCCATGCCAGGCCGTATCATCCAGGCCATGAAATCGGCCAAATCGAAGAGCCCGGTCTATATGCTCGATGAAATAGACAAGGTTGGGCTCGACTTTCGGGGCGACCCCACCTCGGCGCTGCTCGAAGTGCTTGACCCGGAGCAAAACAGCGAGTTTAGCGACCACTACCTGGAAATACCCTATGACTTGAGCAAGGTCATCTTTATCGCCACCGCCAATCAGCTTGACCCCATCCCCTCGCCCCTGCGCGACCGTATGGAAATTATCGAAATTGGCGGCTATACCGAAGATGAAAAACTGGGCATTGCCCGCGGCTTTCTGGTACCCAAGCAGTGCGAATTTCACGGACTCTACCCGGAACAGCTCACTATCACCGACGCGGCTATTGTCAAACTGGTACGCGAATATACCCGCGAAGCCGGCGTCCGCAACCTGGAACGCGAACTGGCCAGTCTGTGCCGCAAGGTCGCCCGCAAGGTCGCCGTCGCTGGCGACGATCAGACCGAAGCTGAAACGGAAGCAGAGCAGATGATATTGCCGCCGCCCATGCGCGACACGGGCAACCAGGCCGTCGTCTTGAGCACCCCCCCGGCCGCCAGTAGCCCCCGCGAAGATGCCCCCAAGCCGCCCGTCTCATTGGTAATGAATATGCATGGCAAACTAACCTTCCCGCCCGACGAAAGCTTGCTAACAAACGACGACCGCCACGCCAACACCCCCTCGGTTGATGTGCGCACGCCGAGCCACAAAGAGCCCCCCAGAGCCGACGATGCCGTAGCCCCCAACCAGAACGAGGAACAACTTTCCATGAGCTTTCTCATAGATGCCGAAGACGTCGCTTCTTACCTGGGGCCCGAGCGCTTTATCTATGGCTTGATAGAAGAATCAGACGCTATCGGGGTAGCTATGGGCGTGGCCTGGACACCCACCGGCGGCGACATCCTCAGCATAGAGGTGTTGCCCATGCGCGGCAAGGGCAACCTGCAAATGACCGGCTACCTGGGCGACGTAATGAAAGAGAGTGCCCAGACAGCAATGTCCTACGCGCGTTCGCGGGCCGACGCGCTTGGTATAGACCCGGCCTACTTCGAAGATCACATTTTCCACATCCACGTGCCCGAAGGCGCGGTACCCAAAGATGGCCCCTCGGCTGGTATTCCGCTCACAACAGCGCTCATCAGCGCCATGACCGGGCAACCCGTTCGCCGCGATGTGGCGATGACCGGCGAAGTAACCCTGCGCGGCAAAGTCTTGCCCATTGGCGGGCTCAAGGAGAAGACGCTGGCGGCCCACCGCGCCGGTATCAAAACCTTTATCCTACCCAAAGAGAATACCAAGGATATTGTAGACTTGCCCGACAAGGTGCGGCAAGACTTGCAACTGATCCCGGTCACCTCAATGGATGAAGTTTTGAAAATTGTGCTGGTAGCCAAAATGGCTTGAGACAAGCGCAATTGAGCATGTGACAACAAACGACAGCGCGCGGGGGGCGTACACCTCCCGCGCGTTGCGTTGGCCCTGGCTACCGACCGAC
>DAOTUK010000188.1:0-1753 GCA_034437375.1 Chloroflexaceae bacterium
GCGGCGCTGGCGCTCTACCCCGGCTTTGTCCGCACCGAGCGCGTGATGGCCGCACACGCCGCACACCCATTTGACCTTGCTCCCACCGAGTCGCCGGCCTATGTGGGGCGGGCCGTGGTGGCGCTGGCCGCCGACCCCGCGATTATGCAGAAGTCGGGGCAAATCCTGACCACTGGCGACCTGGCCCGCGCATATGGCTTTACCGATAGCGACTGGCGCCAACCGCCGACGTTTCGCTTCGAAGGGTAAGGGCGAGGAGGCGGGAGGCGCAGCGATGTGATACCAGTGAGGGGTGAGGGGGAGGCGAAGCGATGTGACTCGTCGCCTCGCGCCTCCCGCGGCGTCGCCTCCCGCCTCACTGGGGTGATACCACTGTGCGTGGTTCGAGAAGAGTTCAAGCACTTTTGGCAATCTGTGGTAGCGCAAAAATCTCTACCGGGGAGGTTCGTATGCAAACACAATCCAATACAAGTACGCTGGTGCTCTGGAGATACCTGCTCGTGGTATTGCTGTTGGCCGTTGGAACAACAGCGTGTGGTGGTGGTGCCAACGCAGACGCGATGGCCCATGTTGAAGAGGGTTTGTATTACGCTGGACAGGAAGAGCATGACCAGGCCATCGCAGAATTTACCAAAGCTATTGAACTTGACCCTCGCTATCCGCTGTCATACGAATTGCTTGGGGATACCTATACCCACAAGGGCGAATATGCTCTGGCTATCGAGAGCTATAGCAAAGCTATAGAGCTTGGATCGGGGTATGCTATTATTTATACCAGTCGGGGAGATGCCTACCGGCATACCGGGGCGTATGGGCAAGCGCTTCAGGACTATGATAAAGCCATTGCGATTGACCCCGACTATGAGGGCCCTTACTATGGGCGCGGATTGGTCTACCAGGCGCAGGGCGACCACGACAACGCTATTTCAGACCTTCAGAAATACGTGGAAATGAGTACGGATTTGGACTTGCGGCAAGAGGCCGAGGAGCACCTGCGCGAACTAGGCGCACCGGTTGGGGAGTGAGGCGGGGGGGGGGAGGCGAAGCGACGTGACACCAGTGAGGGGTGAGGGGGGAGGCGAAGCGACGTGACTCGCCGCCTCCCTCCCGCTTCCCCGCGGCTTCGCCTCACATTACTGGCCAAAGGCCTCGTTGCCAAGCAAGCCAAGCAGGACGTTGTGGGGCGGGGCGTTTTCAGGGTGTACTTCAAAGCGGGCCCGTTCAAACCACTGTACCAGGTATTGTTGTCCCTCTATGGTTTCCATCTGGGCATCGCCAAGCGGCAACCCAAACAGCGCCATATTCTCATCCTCGGTAAAGCCGGGGCTCCCATCCAGTTCCAGACCGTTGGCCCGCCACGCAGCCAATATCTCGCCACACACGTTGTAGCCGGTTTCATCAAAGTAGCGGCAGCCGGACTGTGGCTGGCTCTTCGGGTTATCCTGCCAGACGCGCCCCTGGGCATAGAGCAAATCCTCGCTCAGGCGGCCCAGCAGCACATCGTAGGGGGCGGCGTTTTCGGGGTGCAATTCCAGCCGGTTGCGCTCGAACCATTGCACCTCGTAGATTTGCCCCTCGATGGTTGCTTTGTGCTGTGGGCTAATGGGGTAGCCAAAGACGGGCAGACCGCCGTTCTGGTGCCAGTATTGCCGAATGCGCTCGGAGATGCAGTAGCCGGTAGCGTCGAAGCATTCGTCACCACCGGTGGGCGGCATCGGGGTGACGAATGCTTCGACGCTACCGGCTACAGATC
>DAOTUK010000189.1:0-2693 GCA_034437375.1 Chloroflexaceae bacterium
GGCGGTTATAGGTGTACTCGAAGGCGTACCCCTCGGCAATCAGCACCAGGTTGACCAGGCGGTCATCGGGTAGCCACACGAAGCGCAACAGCCGCCCGTACTGGTCGGCGTCGCCCTGGCTCTGGTCGGTTTCGAGCAGCACGACCTGCCCCTGCAACAATGCGCTGGCCCGCTCGGACGCCTCGCGCCCGAAGCACTCCACGGGCTTGGATGGGTGCTTCGTTTCGGGCGTGTCCATCCCAAGCATGCGGATGCGCTGCTCCACCCCGCCGATGGTCACGTCGAGCGTGTCGCCGTCCACGACGTTGCTGACAATGCCCGCCGTGAGGCCCGCAGGCATCGCAGGCGTGCCCGCCGTGCGCGGCGCTTGCCCCACCGTGAGAGCGCTACTGACCCACCCGTCGCTCCCCGCAGCGGCGCGGGTATCCACGCAATCGGCGGCGGGGGTGAGCAGGCGCACGCGCACCCACTCGCCCTGGGTTTCGAGCGTGGCCACCTGGTCGCCAGGGCACACCTGCCCGATGACCGTTTCTGGCGCAAGCTGCGGTGCAGAGCGCAAGTTGCCGCCGTTGACGATAGTGCGGTCGGCAGGCACGGGCGCAGGTCGGGCAGCGTCCAGCCATCGCCGGCGGTGGCGGACTCCGGTCCAAACAGCGAGCGCGGCGTGGACTGGCGCAACTTGTCAGGCAAGTCGGCCACCTGGGCGCGGGTCAGCTTGGCATTGTTGCCGCCCGCGCGGTGGTCGTGTAACCCATCCAGGCCACGGGTCTGATAGGCGGCACACCACTCCATCAAGCTGGTGCGGCCACAGCCGATAATCTCCTGGATGGACGTGACCGGGTAGCCGGTGCCGTAGAGCCGCACGACCTGATAGCGCAGACACGTGGGGCTGTGTTTGGTCTGGGTTTGTGCGGCGAGCAGTTCGTTCGCCTGCGTTTCGGTCAAAGTAAAGTGTCGTTTGCTCGTGCATACAGTATACGCCTTTTATGTGATTTGTCTATTAGCAGCATTGGGCATCGTGCCCCTATCCCAGGGAGTATGATCGCCTACCTGGGTGCATGTTCACCTATTGGTGAGGTGCCTATGCGTTCATGCCGATGCGATATACCCCATTCTCCGGCGGTTTGCTCTGGGCAGAACCTTGCTGCGGAAACAGGGCAATCGCATTACCCACCTGTGGTAGGATAGCTCCAGGATACAAGAGATTGCTATCACCAGAGGAGGAGGTGATGACTGATCAGGGGCCCTTGACCATCGCCCAATGTTTTGCCGAGGTGGACGATCCCCGTCGTGACCACTTGAAACGCCATTGGCTGATCGACATCATTATCCTCGCTATCGGCGGGGTGATCAGTGGGGCCGATAGTTGGGTAGAAATCGAAGCATGGGGAAACGCCAAATGACCGTTTCTCCGCACGTTTCTGGAATTACCGTATGGCCTTCCCTCCCATGACACTTTCGGACGGGTCTTTGCCCTGCTGGACCCGAACCAGTTCCAACGGGGGTTCATGACCTGGATTACTCCCATTCAACAGATCACGCAGGGCGAGATTATCGCCATTGATGGGAAAACCCTGGCCGGGTCGCACGACCACGCCCATGACAAAGCGGCGGTACATCTGATCAGGGCCTGGGCAGCCCAGAACCATCTGGTCTTGGGGCAACGCGCCACGGAGTCCAAATCGAATGAAATCACCGCTCTTCCGCAGTTGTTGCGCTTACTGGATATTCGGGGCTGTACGGTTACGATAGACGCGATGGGCTGCCAAAAAGCTATCGCGGAGCAGATTTGACCCAGGGGGGCAACGATGTCCTGGCCCTCAAGGACAATCATCCCACGTTGCATCAGGACGTGCAGGAGACCTTCGATCTGGTGGAATCCGATACCTATCAGGGGGTCGCCCATACGCAGGATCAGCGGGTCTCCAAAGACCATGGACGCCTTGAGACCCGCCGGGCCGTGCTGATCACCGAGCCGGAGTATCTGGCGTATCTTGACCCCCACCAGCAATGGCGCGGCCTGCGGGCGATTGGGTTCGTGGAGTCCGAGCGGCAGACCGCAAAAGGAACCCGTATCGAGCGCCGGTATTATCTGACCACGCACACGGATGCGGGTCGGTTTGCGGCGGCGGTGCGGGAGCATTGGGGGATTGAGAAGCAGTATGTGGATAGCCACGGACAGAGTGAGGTTGCGTTTGCCTTCTGCCATCTGCTGGGCTTCCAATTGCTCCCCCACCTACCGCCTCCCGCCTCGCTCCCCCCGCCTCCCGCCTCCCCGCCGCTCGCCTCCCGCCTCACAGCCGCCGCCGCACCCCCGCCAGATATTCCGCCCGCTTCTCCGCGTCGGTGTGGCCAATCTCGCGCAGGTAGTCTACCCACCCCTGCATCAATGCGGCGGCGCGGGGCAGGTCGCCCTGCTGCTCGTAGAGCAGTCCCAGGTTCCAGCTATGCCGCGCTATGTTTGCGACATCCCCGATAGCTTGTCGTATCTCCATCGCTTGATTGTGGTAGTCCAGAGCCTGTGGTATGTCGTCTAGCTTTTTGTAAGCCAGACCCAATGCTTCCAGGGCGTTTCCCTCTCCCCGCCGGTCGCCGATCTCCCGTGCAACCGTCAGGTGCTGCTCGTAGTATTCGATGGCGCGGCGCACCTCCCCCAGGTCGGCGTAGGCGCGGCCCATGTTGCCCAGGGCGTT
>DAOTUK010000190.1:0-20168 GCA_034437375.1 Chloroflexaceae bacterium
GGCGGCTTGATTAGTATTGAGTAAATCAAGAATAAGCTCCGCCTTTATCCCCGTCATCTGCTCCAGGCGCAGGGTATAGATGCGCTGTTGGGTTGAGTCGAGTTGGGCTATCAGGGGAATAAGGCGCTCCAGGGCGGTGCGCTGCTCCTGGGGGTGGCGCAGGTCAAGTCCGGCGGTATAGGCTTCCAGGTAAAAATCCACCACAGGCATAGCGTCGGCTACCAGCGTACGCCACTGGTCGGGGCGCTGCTTTATCACATCGTCGGGGTCTTGCCCTGGCGGCATCTTGATAATGGAAAGATTGAGGTTGCTTTGCCAGCGGATGAGGCCCTGGGCCGTAATAGTGGGCGCAAGGTCGGGGTGGTCGGGGTCGGGCGTCTGTTGTAGCGTGGTGATACCGCGCAGGGTAGCCTTCTGGCCGGCGCTGTCCGCGTCGAGCGCCAGGGCTATATTGCGCGTGAGCTTTTTCAGCACATTGACGTGGCCGGCCGTGAGAGCCGTACCAAGCGGAGCCACCACATTGGTAAAGCCGTGCTGGTGGGCGGTGAGCACGTCCAGGTAACCCTCCACAATGATTACCGCGTCGCTGGTGCGGATAGAGTCGCGGGCCTGGGCCAGGCCATACAGCACGTGGCTTTTGTCAAACAGGGGGGTCTGGGGCGTGTTCATATACTTGGGTTGGGCGTCTCCCAGAGCGCGTCCGCCAAAGCCGACTATCGTATTCTTGTGGTTGTAAATGGGAAAGATGAGCCGACCACGGAACCGGTCGTAGTGGCCCCCCTGCTGGCGAACAATCACCAGGCCCGTGGTTTCCACCTCTTCGGGGGTATAGCCTTTGCGGTGGGTCAGGTAGGTAAGCAAGTGCTGCCACTCATCGAGGCTATAGCCCAGGTGAAAGGCCTCTCTGGTGGTGGTGCTAATAGCACGCTGGTCAAGATAATCGCGCCCCGCCTGACCGCGGGGGTGTTGCATCAGAATATAGTTAAAGTAGCGGGCGGCGGTCGTAGTTATATCTAGCAAGCGGGTATGGCGTTGGTCTTGCTGGTGCTCTTCGGGGGTGCGCTCTCTCAGCGTGACGCCGGCCTTCTGCGCCAGCAGTTCGAGCGCCTCGCGGAATTCGAGGCCGTTCTGGCGCATCACAAAATCAAAGACGGTGCCAGAGGCGTGGCACCCAAAGCAATAGAAAGATTGGCTATCGGGGTAGACGGTGAATGCGGGGGTACGGGTATTGTGGTGGAAGGGGCAAAAGCCCAGGTAGGCTTTGCCTGTTTTGCGGAGTTGGACACTCGCGCCAATGATTTCGACAATATCCAGGCGTGATTTGATTTCCTCAATGACGCTCATGGCCGCTTATTTCCGGGTACAGGTGGGTATCTCATTCTATTGTACCACAGGGCGGAGGGGGCTTTGAGGGGTAGGTATTGGGGCACAGGCCCGTGGCGATGTCCTGGGAGCGCGAGCGTCCCACCTGCCCCGGAGCGGGCAAGAGTCCCGCGCTCCCAGGGGTTTTGCTCCCCAGATTGCCGATTTATGACACGATACCTGCCCTGGAAAGGGGGGGAGGACCGGAGCGCTCCGGCCCTCCGTCGCGGGCACCACGGGGGGGGGACTAATCTTTTTTATACTGGGCGAGCTTTTCGCGCAGCTCCGTAATGCTGGTTTCCAGCAACTCCTGGAGCCGTTGGGTACTCTCTTCGCCCTTGAGAATGTACTTGTCTATCTCGATGATGTTCTGGCGCGTCGCCATCACAGAGTTCAACTGGTGGTCAAGGCGGGTATCGCCCAGAATAGGCATTTTGAAGATGTTTTGCAAATCGGTCTTGTACATATTGATGAGATCGTCCGGGTCTGCAATACGGTTCTTCACTTCAGCTTGAAATTTCAGGGTCGCCTTGCTGCCAAATATTGCCTGTCCAACGGCGCTTTCGCCGGTCTTGCGGTCAAGGATAATCGAAACCGTATTCAAGATAGGATCATTCTTCGGTTTGAAGGTTACGGCTTGCCAATCATCGCTGGCGTGGAAGGTAATAACCTGGTAGTCAAGCCGCGACATGGCCAGAACAAGCTCTCCAATAAGGATTTCGTCTTTGCTCTCGCGCATTTCTTGTCTATGTTGAAACTTTGAGAGGAATGAAAACATAGGGGGGCTCCTTTCTCTTATTTTGCGTCCAGCCGACCGTGCAGATATTTGCGAAGGGAAAAGATGGTCGCGTTAATGTGCTGACGTATCAGGTCGTTATTGATGTTGTTGTCGTCGTCAAAATAGGGGCTTATGTCAAGGATAAGCGGTACCTGCACGTAGAGGTAGCCGGCGGTCAGGTCGGCGTCGGTGGTGATAACGCCAGGTTCCCCTGTAACGAGCAAGTTGCTTTTGATTTCAGACTTGAGCGTCTGCCAGAGTTTCCCAACATTGCTGACTGGTTCGCCATAGCCAATGATAACGTCGGCGTGGCGGCCAAGGACGCGGGCGGCGACCAGTTGTTCGGTGCGGTTGGTGAGGCGGAAGATCAGGCGTTGCTTGTTTTCAAAATTTTCAAAGCGGAGGTAGTGGGCCGTACCGTCTGAGGTCAGGTCTATGAGCGAGTTGCCATCTTCTACCATCGCCGCAATAACCCCGCCGACAAGAATGTCATCGGTGCGGCGGTTCTCAAGGTATTCGTTGTGCCGTTTCCAACTATGGTCTACCAGTTGGATGAAAGTATTTTCTAATTCCTGGCTCATGGAGTCTCCTTTCTATCTGAGGGGCGAAGGGGGCCAGATTGTGCTGGTTTGATGTGTTTTTTGCTCTGTATAGTATCGTACCATATCAGGGGGGGCACGACAAGGGGAAGCAACGCACGAGCTTGCCACGCAATCAGAAGCCCTTTATAATACCCCTGCTATTTGTATGAAAGGCCTTGTATGAGCGAACGTCACTACGCCAACAATCCCTACTGGCAACACTACTATGCTGAACTCTGCCAGTGGATTACGTCTTGTGGATTGGAACAAGGACGGGTGCTTGAAATTGGCTGCGGACTGGGGTTTACCCAACATCTCGTCACAGACTACGTAGGCATAGATATTGCTACCTATCCCCAAAAACACATGGATAAACCCTTCTGCATCAGTAATGCCATGCACCTTCCCTTTCCAGATAATACCTTCGATGGGGTATGGAGTATCTGGGTTCTTGAACATATCGAAAAGCCAGAGAACATGCTGCAAGAGATACGCCGCGTGGTCAAATCCGGTGGGCATATTTTTATCTGTGCCGCCTTTGCCGTCGCACCCTGGGTGTCCCAGGGCCTCCACCGCAGACCATTTCGGGATCTTTCCTGGTCACAACGGCTCATCAAGCTCACCATCCCAGTTCGTAGCTCCATCCCCTACAAAATAGCATCAACGCTCCCCCGGCGGTTCTACGACCTGCTGCATTACCTCTGGCAACGCCAGCCCACCTCCTTACGCTACCAGACACTCCAACCAAACTATGACATCTACTGGGACTATGACGCCGATGCATGGGTGTCCCTCGATTCATATAGTCTGGCGTGCTACTTTCTCTCTCGTGGTGACAAACCCTATTATGCCCGAGGTATGCTCCAACATCTTTTGCTTCGCTCACAACCGCAAGCCTATACCATACACAAGTAACAGCCTACCGCCCACCTCCCCAGACGCTACCACATCCCCCCCTTGACGGATGCTACTTGCGGCAAAGCCACGTGATGCCAAATGTTGGTCATGATGATAACCACAGATAACCACGGATGAACACGGATGGCAAAGGAGAACAAGACGCGATGAAAATGTATAAAGCCCGTGCGCCTATGCGTATTGGATTGTTTGGGGGCGGTACCGATGTGAGCCCCTATGCCGAAGAATATGGCGGCAAAGTGCTCAATTGTACCGTGAACCTGTTTGTACGCTGTATGCTGCGCCCCACCGTTACCCCCGGCGTCACCATTCGCTCGCTCGACCTGGAACAGGTGAGCCGGATGGTAGCCGGGCGTACCTGGGATGGGGCGCTGCAACTGCCCCAGGCCGTGCTCGATACCGTGATCGAGGCCGCTGGCGGGGGCCCCTCTCCGCTCGAACACAGCGAGAGCCGCTTCAAGGGCGTAGACATCCAGATGTTTAGCGACGTACCGCCGGGCAGCGGGTTGGGCTCATCGTCGGCGCTGGTGGTGAGTATGCTCAAGTTGCTCTACGCTTTCTACGGTATGAACACCGACCCCCACACCCTGGCCGAACTGGCGTACCACATTGAACGGGTAGACCTGGGCATCCCCGGCGGGCGGCAGGATCAATACTCCGCAGCGTTTGGGGGTATGTGTGTCTATCACTTTGGCGGGCCACGGGTGATTGTGGAGCCGGTGCTGAGCGATGAAGCGGCGCTGATGGAACTGGAAAGCTGTATGGTGCTTGGCTATATTGGCGACCGCCGGCTGCTCACCCGCCACCTGATGGAAGATCAGGTTGAGCGCCTGGTGAAGGGCGACACGCTGCGCCTGCACGACGAAACCAAGGCGTTTGTAGACGAGGCGACCCGGCTACTGCGCGGCTTGCGCATTGCCGATTTTGGCCGCCTGCTCCACGATGCCTGGGAGGTGAAGAAGGCCTTTTCACCCCACATCGCGCCGCCGGGGGTGGAAGAAGTCTACACCATGGCGCGTACCCATGGGGCCTGGGGCGGCAAGATTACGGGCGCGGGGGGCGGCGGGTTTATGGTCTTTGTCTGTCCCTTCGAACGGCGACTAGAGCTTGAGCGCGTATTGAGCGAAGCCGGCGTGCTGGTACGGCCCTTTTCCTTTACCACGCATGGCGTGCAGGTATGGGCTTTGGAGGAACCGCTGTAGCAGCACCGGTTACTCGATGGCCTGCACCAGTGTGCGGAAGATAGCGCTATTGTCGTCGCGGTGGGGGTCGTGGGTGTCCGATGTCACAACCACCGTATTAAAAAATTCGGCGTGCGGAACAGTGGGCGACTGTACCACTATCGTCAGTGGGTCCAGAGTTTGCCCCGCTCGCAAGGACGGGTACATACACAACACGGTATGGGTTTGCTGAATATAGCTGCACCCCTGCCGGTTGGCCCCCTCCAACCGCACAAACGCCACCTCTTCGGGCAGCACATCGCTTATGCGCAGGCTCGTGGCGGGGCGGGGGCCCCGGTTTTCCACCCACACGGTATAGGTAGTATACCGACCGGGCGCTACCCGTTCCTGGTTTACCTGTTTGCGAAGCACCAGGTTTGCGCCATCGTTCTGGGCCTTTGTGCGTGTGGCCAGCGACAAGACAAGCAATACGAGCAAGCAACATGTCACAGCAAGACAAAAATTATTCCACAATTGCATCCCATTTTTCATAGAACACCCACTCTGGTGTGCGCCCCTGCGCTGGCCGCTATTCTAGATTCGTATCACATATAACGTATGCGGAGGGCAAATGTTACGGATGTCTCCCCCCAATTTGCACAACCGGCCAGGGTATGCTACTATCGGGGGGTTTGGGAAGAAAGATGTTTTGTAGATAGAGGAACTTATGCACACCTTTGCGTACGCCGGGCATACCCTCACCTGGGAAGAACACAGCCCCGGAGAACATACGCTCCTCTTTATCCACGGCTGGTCTGTCGGGCGCTCCACCTGGAAACCGGTTATTGAACGCATGACCCATCTGGGGCGCTGTGTCACCATTGACCTACCCGGCCACTACCCGGCCACGGTTCCGCCCAACTACCACCTGACCCAGGAAGCATTGATAGACCTGGAAGCGCACGCGATAGAACATATTAGCCAGGGGCGGCCCGTCACGCTCATTGGGCACTCGGCGGGAGGTTTGGTATCGCTTGGCGTCGCCAACCGTATGCCGCACCTGGTCGAAAGCATTATTAGCATCAATAGCGTGGTGTGGGGCGAGTTTCGCGGCATTGTGCAAATCACGCTCTGGTTGTTGCGCAATGGGATGTACCCGGCGGTTGAAACTATCTGGGATCTGACCTTGCAAGACCCCTGGTCGCTGATGAACGGGCTCTCGTTCTTTGTCCATCGGCAAGACGACTTCTGGTACAACGAACTGGCGTGGCGGGTCTGCAAAGAAGTTCACGAATGGTACCATCTGCACTCGCTGCGCGACCTGGCCGTTTTTCTGCATATGCTAGATACATGCGACATCCGTTCCATCATTGGCACGCTGCCGGTACCGGTGCTGGTGGTGGTGGGCGAACATGACCCGGTGCTGCCAGCCAAACAATCCTACTGGCTGGCCGACAATTTGCCCAATGTGGAGCTACGCATTTTTGAGCAGACCGGCCACATCCCCCAGATAGAGGCCCCCATCACGTTCGAGCAGGTCATTTCCGAATGGCTGCACACCTGTCATCAGTAAGGAGCCCACCGCCTTCTATGATTGCAGCGCGGCCAGCAGCGCATCGTTTTGCTGTGGCGTCCCTACCGATACGCGCACACAGTCGCGCAGGCCGGCCTTGCGGTAGTAGCGTATCATCACCCCCTGCTGCTCAAGCCGTTGTTGCAACGCCGCGGCGTCGCCATTGACAACCCGGCATAGCAGAAAGTTGGCTTGTGAGGGGGAGACGTGGAGCATGGGAAGCTGGCGCAGCGCCGCAAACAGGCGTTCGCGCTCGTTGGTTAGCTGCTGCACATTAGAGCGGAGGTAGTCCAGTTCGGCTAACGATGCCAGCGCGGCCCGTTCGGCGGCCACGTTGACGTTGTAGGGTTGCTTAATTTTCCACAGGTGCGTTGCCAGCGCTTCGGGCACCAGGCCATAGCCAATCCGCAACCCGGCCAGGCCGGCCCACTTGCTAAACGTGCGCAACACGACCAGGTTGTCATAGCCTCCGACCATATCGGCAACCCCGCGGGGATGGTCGGAAAACTCGATGTAGGCCTCATCCACCACCACGAGCAAGGGGAGTTGTAACAGGCGGGCAATATCGGCGGGGGGGGGCGCGTTGCCGCTCGGGTTGTTGGGCGAGGTGATGAAGAGCACCTTGGCCGCGTGCTCGGTTGCGGCCCGCTCAATAGCCGCCACATCCAGCGCAAAGTCGTCGCCGCGAGGCACCTCGACCAACCGCCCACCACACACAGCCGTGTCAAAGGAATACATCCCAAACGTGGGGGGGCAATCGAGCACCACATCACCCGGCTGGAGCACAAGCCGCAGCAACAGGTCAATCAATTCGTCGGCACCAGACCCGCAGATGATACGTTCGACCGGCTGGTCGGTATAGCCGCAGAGCGCGGCTCGCAGGCGCGTATGGTCGGGGTCGGGATAGCAGGCATAGCCGGCGCTGTCGGCCAGCGCCGCGGCCACGCCCGGCGCGGGGCCATAGGGGTTTTCGTTGGCGTCGAGCTTGATAATCTGGTCGGGCGCGATACCCAGGCGCGTGGCCAGCACGTCGGGCGGCACAATAGGCGTATACGGTTCCAGGTTTGCAATATCCGGGCGTATCAGGGTATCTATGGTGGGCATAGGCTATTCCTTACAAAAGCTATGTGGACGCTTCAACAAGCGGTAACACAGTAATGAAATTTGAGAACCGCAGTTTCTATCGCTTGCATTACGCTATCCCTACTACTACCAACGATCACAATAAAGCACTGCCCTGATTATAGCATAGCGTGGCCCATCGTCGGACGGCCCGCCCCCAGACTTTACATCCGTAACTCTCGCCCCTATAATCAAAACAGAAGGAAACCTGGCATAAGCCCTTCAGGAGAACACCCATATGAACTATGCGCTTGAACGATTTGCGGCCGACGTGCGGGCCGCAATCAGCGCAACCGGCATTATTCCCGACGCCCTGGTAGAAACGCAAATACCGAAACCCAACGTCCCCGCCGACCTTTGCTTTCCCACCTTCCGCGCCGCCAAAGAGCTTGGCACCCCCCCGCCCCAACTGGCCGAACGCCTGGCCGCCGCCATAACAATGCCGCCCCACTCGCTCATAGGTGACATCAGCACAGCCGGCCCCTTCCTCAACTTCACCTTGCACCCACAACGGCTCGCCAACGCGGTGCTCGATGAAGCGCTCCGCATGGGCCAGCACTATGGCCACAGCACCCAGGGGCACGGCAAAACGGTAGTCGTAGACTACTCCTCGCCCAACGTGGCCAAGCGAATGCACGTGGGGCACATCCGCAGCACCATTATTGGGCAATCGCTGGTGAATATCTTTCGCGCTCTGGGCTACCGCGTGGTTGGCGACAACCACCTGGGCGACTGGGGCAAGCAGTTTGGCGTTATTATCGCCTCCATCAAGCGCTATGGCAAGCCAGACGCCGAAGGCGAGGCCGCCCTGGCCCAATTGGAAACAATCTATACCCGCTATAACGCAGAGATGCACGACAACCCCGACCTGGACGACGTGGCGCGGCACTGGTCGCTACGGCTCGAACAGGGCGACGAAGAAGCGCGGGCACTCTGGCAGTGGTGCGTTGAAACGACGCTTCAGATAAACCAGCACAACTACGACCGTCTGGGGGTACACTTCGACCACGTGTATGGCGAAAGTTTCTACGAGCATATGCTGCCCGACATCATCCAGCAAGCGCTGGATACCCGCGTAGCCCACCGCGACGAGGGCGGCGCGGTCGTGGTGCAAGACCTGGAAAAGTTGCCGACCTTCCTACTCCAACGCAGCGACGGCGGCACACTCTACCTCACCCGCGACATTGCGACAATAGCCTTTCGCGTGCGCGAATTTCAACCCCACGCCATTGTGTACGTTATCGGCGCGCCACAAGAATTACACCTGCGCCAACTCTTCGCGCTCGCTCGCGCCATGGGCCTGGCCGAGGGGATGGAACTGGTGCATGTGCCCTTTGGCACCGTCTTTGACGAACAAGGCCAGGCCCTCTCCACCCGCAAGGGAAACATGGTCTACCTGGAAAACCTGTTGAACGACGCCGTACAACGGGCCCGCCACGTCATAGAGCACAAGAACCCCGACCTGACAGAAGACGAACGCGCCAGCGTGGCCGAAGCCGTGGGCATCGGGGCCGTTATCTACAACGACCTGTACCAGGACACGCGGCGGAATATTACGCTCGACTGGGATAGGATGCTGTCAATAGAAGGCAACAGCGCTACCTACCTGCAATACTCCTATGCCCGTTGCCGCTCCATCCTGCGCAAAGCCGAGATAGCCACCGACTTTGTTGCGCTTCTGCCCGTTGAAGAAAGCACTACCGATATGCTCAACCATCCCACTGAGCAGCAATTGATCAAACACCTGGCCCGACTCCCCGCCGCCATCCGCGACACCAGCAAACGCTATGCCCCCTTCGTGCTTGCCGATTGGTGTTATACTACAGCACGGGAGTTTGGCGTTTTCTTCGAGCAGTGCTCTGTGCTGAAAGCGAACACCCCCGAACTGCGCCAGGCTCGGTTGTTGCTGGTGGCCGCCACCGCCCAGGCGCTCCAAAACGGGTTACACCTGCTTGGTATCCAGGCTCCCGAACGGATGTAAAAAACCAACAAGCTGGAGTCAACAACTCATGCTAGATTTTTCAACAATCCGCGCTGTCCTCTTCGATATGGATGGGGTCATCTACCGTGGGCTCACCCCCCTGCCCGGCGTGGCCGAAATGCTCTCCTTCTGTACCCAGGAGCATATCCCCTACGCCTGTATTACCAACAACGCCAGCAAAACACGCCAACAGTTTGAGCAAAAGCTGTCCCAAATGGGGTTGGCGATACCGGGCGAGCGCGTCTTCTCCTCGGCAATGGTCACCGGCCACTACCTGCGCTCAACCTATCCGCGGGGCACCAGCGCCTATCTCATCGGCATGTCCGGGTTGGAAGAGGCGCTGTTTGGCGATGGCTACCTGGTACCGCAAGAGGAGTCCCCCGACCTGGTGGTACAGGGGATTGATCTGTCGGTCACCTATGACAAGTTCCGCATAGCCGCGCTGGCTATCCAGAAGGGGGCCCATTTCATCCTGACCAACCCCGACAAAGCCTTCCCATCGGAAGATGGCTTGCACCCCGGCGCGGGGGCCCTGGCCGCCCTCATTCAAGCCGCTACCAACGTCGAACCCTTCGTTGTCGGCAAGCCAGCACCCACCCTCTTTCGCGTCGCCATAGATATGCTCGAAACCGAACCATCCGCTACCCTGGTGATTGGCGACCGGCTGGAAACGGATATTGTTGGCGCTCGCAACGCCGGGCTCAAAAGCGCCGTGGTGCTGACAGGGGTCACCACCCGCGAACTGCTGGAAACAAGCCCCCATCAACCGGACGGCGTGTTTGCCGGATTGCCCGACATACTCAAGGAGTGGAAACGTTCTATGGGATGATGAGCAGCGAGCACTCCCACCGGCCGCTGGCCTCCTGTCACAGCACAGACAAAGGGACGCCCACGCTTGCCGCCTATGATCGGCTCCAGGCGCTGGCCATGGTGCGCTGCTGGACACCCCAACAGCTCTTTGATGCGCTCCAGGCGCAGCAATTTGGCACCACCCTGCACGACGACGAGGCCCGAGCATTGGCAACCCTGTTGCAGGATTGGATGCAACGGGCGCTTGGGCTTGTTACCCTGCGCGATGCTATCTGGGTAGACCCACAGCGCGGCGCACGAGTCTACCACCTCATCTGCGCGGCCCACACCGTCGCCACGTGCGCCGTGCCGCCGGCCCTGGACAAGGCGCTGCACGCGCTCGATAGCGCGGAACTCTCGCCGGCCCAGGTACGCGCGCTACCCCAGAACACCGCCCCCCAACCCGCCCTTGAGGCCTTGCTTCAACACGCTGAACGCGACAACCTGACGCTGGTACGCTCGCCCCAGAGCCAGGGGTGCTCCCCCCTGCCCAACCATCTCGACTACCTGGCACCCCTGCCGCCCCCGCCATACCAACCAGCAAAACCGCGCTTTGAACAGCCGGTCGGGTGGCGGCGCACGCTGGCGCTACTGCTCGTCATCGCGGGGGTTGTGGCGCTCGGCGGGCCGCTGCTAATGGGACACATACCGGCTCAGCCGGCCGGGCTCCCGCTCGGCCTGCTCACGCTCGGCTTGCTGGTTGGTATACGGGCCGGCTGGCCGGGCATCAGCGGGGCGACCTGCCTCTGGCTCGTAGCCAACTTGCCCGACTTCCACCACGATCAGCGCTTCTCGCCCTGGTCGCTGCTGCTCGTGCTAGTAGGGGTGCTGCTGCTCTCGTTCGATGGCCGCGTGCGGGCGCTGTGGTGCTGGATATGGCAACGCAAACCGACAACCTGAAAATTTCTGGTATACTGAACAAAAATGAAATACTGAGAAGGAGTAGTCTATGGCTGATACAACCGCCGATCTGAAAAACGGTATGGTTATTCGTTACAATGGTGAGCTGGTGCAAGTGGTTGAACGCGAGCACTTTAAGCCCGGCAAGGGCGGCGCATTTGTCCGCCTGAAGTTGAAAAATTTGAATACCGGATCGGTCATTGAAGACCGGATGCGCTCTGGCGAAAGTATTGACATTGTGCGTATGGAAAATCGTTCGATGCAATATCTCTACCGCGACGGCGACCATTTCATCTTTATGGATAACGATACCTATGAGCAGATACCGGTTGACGGACACATGCTTGGGGACAAAGCCCAATTTTTGAAAGAAAATGAAACCGCCGAGCTTATCTATAGCACCGACGATAACCAGCTTATCAAGGTAGAATTGCCCACCTTCGTGATGCTGGCCGTGGTGGAGACGGAAATAGCGGTGCGGGGCGATACGGCCACCGATGTGACCAAGCCCGCCGCGCTGGAAACCGGCGCGGTTATTAGCGTACCCAGTTTCATCTCCGAAGGCGATGTGCTGAAGATAGATACGCGCACGGGGGCCTATATGGGCCGCGAAACGGCGTAGCAACCCGAACGGGCGGAGCGGGCGGAGCGCGCAGGCCCTCAGTCCGCTTCGACGGCCTTGACCCCAAAAATCACAATCGTCATGTCATCGTGCTGTTGGGTGTTGCCCACAAACGCGGCTAGTTCGTGCAGCAGGTGATCGAGCATCGCCTGGGCACTGCTGGCGGGCCCTTGCATAATAGCCTGTTCCAGGCGCTCAAAGCCAAACAGCTCGTGGGTTGCGTTTTGGGCCTCGACAACTCCATCGCTGGTGAGAATAACCAGATCGCCGGACGGCAGATGGGTTGACACCTCCTGGTAGCCGTCGCGGGCCCCCAGGCCTTGCCCAAGCGCTACCCCGCACACGTCCGGGCATTCAATATCCCCACTGGCCCGCCGGATATAGGGCGGAATACAGCCAGCATTGACCACGCTCATAGTATCCCTGTTCAGCTCCACATAACACAGCGCACAGTTTTGCCGCTGCGATTGGGTATAGGGGGCCAGCGCCTCATCCAGCAGCGCCAGACGCCCGCCCGGCTGCAAGTTCCGCGAGAGTGTCGAAGCAAACAGCGACAAGCCGGTCGCCATTAACAGCGCCGCCGCCACCCCCTTGCCCGACACATCGCCCACAGCCACAGCTACATGCCCATCGGCAAAAGCGTGGTAGCTATAAAAATCGCCGCCCACTTCAAAGGCCGGCTGGCTATAGCAGACCACATCCAGGCCGGGCCAGGTGGGCGACGGGGGCGGCAAGAGTCCTTGCTGGATACGGCGGGCCAGAATTAACTCCTCTTCCAGACGGTCGGTATGGGCTTTCAGCGCGGCGTTAAGCGTCTGGATGTGGTGGCGGTTCAGGAAGCTATCCCATCGCTGGTGCGTGAGCAACGTTTGAATGGCCATCGAGAAAAACGCCAGAATAAGCACGGTCATGATGGGGCCCGCCAGGGAAGCATCCCAGTAGAACAGCATGGTACTGCACGAGAGCATCACCAGCAGTTGGAGCGCTACCGTCCAGATGGGCGGCCAGGGGAAGGTCATAGACACAAACGCCAGGGTCATCGCCATCAAAAAGAGGCTCATATAATTCTGGAGCAGAATAGACTCGCGGGCGTTGGTAGCCAGCGCAAACAGGAGACAGCCAAACAGCAATTTGAACAGCGCCGCCTGGGTCTGCAAGCGCCGGCTCTGGACAACCAGCACTATCCCGGCCCCCATATTCAAGATGTCCAGCACCAGGGTTTCTGGCAAGCGTAGGTACGGCTCGTAGGCCACCGCTCCTAGCGCAATCAGGCTGATAATGTAGAGCATGCCAACAATGCCAGCAATATTCCGAAACGTCTCAAGCGTTTCCTGGTAAAAGGAATGTCTGAGATGTTCGTATGTTTCGGGGACGGGATCAAGTGAGACGCGCACGAATGACGACACCTCCAGGAACATAAAGTTGTGGCCGGATTTTTCTTATACAGCCCGTATTCTTATTATAGCTGAAATTCCCCCCTGGGTAATGGCGATTTTCCGCCGCCGTATCTATATCCTCCCGTAACTGTTCACGTTTAGGGGGCAACCCCTGGGAGCGCGAGCGTCTCGCTCGCCCCCAGAGTTGCATCCTGTCCACTTTCGGCTATAATAGGAGACAGGCATCAGGGTGGCAGTATCTTGCCGAACCCCGCCAGGGCCGAAAGGCAGCAACGGTACGCAAGCTCTACTGGGTACTCCTGGTGCCTCAAAAACTTTTGGTTTGCAAAAAAGTACTTGCTTGCAGACCGGGGGCGTGGTACAATACCCCCACTGCAAGAGAGCAGTGTACCGGTGCCGGGTAGTGTAATCGGCAGCACAACGGATTTTGGTTCCGTTTGTCCAGGTTCGAGTCCTGGCCCGGCAGCCAGGGTTCAGCGGCAAGAGAAGAGAAAAGGCATACAGAGAGACAAAGCACCATGATACCGCTCAGACAACAACTGAATCGTGTGCTGCTCGTTGCGGCAGCAGCAGGGTAAGCCAACGGTCGGCAATCCAGCAGGGGTTGCGGGCTAGTTGGCGCTACAGTGGAGCTTGGCTTCACTGTTTTTTTATGTATCTGGGAAGCGTAACTGTTGCTGCTATGATGATGGGAACCATTGGAGCGCGAAGGGTTTAGGGAGACGGAGAAGAGGGGAGCATGTCAGGACGACTGCAAATTTTTAGCGGGAATGCCAATCGGCAACTGGCGGATGAAATTGCCCAGTGTCTCAATATTAGCATGGGGCGCGCTGTCGTAGACACCTTTGAAAATGGCGAAAGCCGCGTCAAACTGATGGACAATGTACGGGGCTGCGATGTCTTTGTGGTGCAACCAACCTGTACCCCCGTCAACCACAACCTGGTAGAGTTGCTGCTGATTATAGATGCCCTGCGCCGCGCTTCGGTAGCCCGCGTCACAGCGGTGATGCCCTATTACGGCTACGCCAAACAGGAGAAGAAAACAGCCGGGCGCGAACCCATCAGCGCCAAACTGGTCGCCAACCTGATACGCACGGCCGGTGCCGATCGCGTCTTGACCATGGATTTGCACACATCGGCAATAGAAGGCTTTTTCGACTTGCCGGTTGATCATTTGCAAGCTGCGCCGCTGCTGGCCAGCCACATCAGCAAAATACACCTGGCCAACGAAGGGGTCGTCGTCGTCTCGCCCGACGCGGGCGGTGTGCCCCGCGCCAACAACTTCCGCGACCGTATTGGCGGGGCCGGCCTGGCCATTATCGCCAAGCAGCGCCCCGAAGCAGACGTGTCCCAGGTGATAGATATGGTGGGTGAGGTTGAGGAAAAAACCGTCATCATTGTGGATGATATGATCTCGACAGGCCAGACGATCATGGAAGGGGTACAGATACTGCGCCAGCGCGGGGCCCGCGAAATCTACGCCTGCGCCACCCACGGCGTCTTTACTGCTAGAGCAATACAAAGTTTTGCCCAGTCGCCCATCATCAAAACCTTTGTCACCAACTCGATACCCTTGCCGCAGCAGATAGAAGCGGCTCGTATTCACCCAATCAGCGTTGCACCCCTCTTTGCCGAAGCGATTATGCGTATTCACAAAGACTTGTCGTTGAGCGTGCTCTTTTCATGAGCAAGATAATCAGGGAACAGGTGTTCCCGGTCTATTATGAAGCATTGCGGCCCGAACCATTGGTAACAAGTAAAGGGTCTGGTAGTGTGGATGAGCGAGCGTCAATCATCCACAGTTCCACCAAATGTTAGGAGAGTATGTTATGACACAAACACAAACCGATACGACCACATCATCCATGAACGGGGTAACGACGTATGGGAACGGCGTCAGCACCAATGGCCACCACCCCACGCCGGCCTTGCAGGAAACCGTTACCCCCCAACGTAACCGCATTTCCACTCGCGTTCGTACGATGCCATCGTCTGGTATCCGCCGCTTCTTTGACATTATCGCTACCATGCCAGATGTTATCTCGCTTGGGGTTGGCGAACCAGATTTCATCACCCCCGCCCACATCCGAGCGGCCGGGCAACGTTCTATTGATGTGACCACCGGCTATACCTCCAATTCCGGCATGCTATCCCTGCGCGAAGCCGTATCGCACCATCTCGAAAAACTGTATGGCCTCCACTATAGCCCCCGCGATGAGATATTGATGACCGTTGGCGTGAGCGAGGGAATGCAAAGCGTGTCGCTGGCGCTCTTCAATCCGGGTGACGAGGTGATTGTGCCGGAGCCTTGCTTTGTCGCCTATCCGGCCGCGGTGCTGATGGCCGACGCCAAACCGGTTTTTGTGCCCACCTATGCCCGCGATAACTTTGAGGTCACCGCCGAGGCGATAGAGGCGGCCATTACGCCCAACACCCGCGCTATCTTGATAGGCTACCCCAACAACCCCACCGGCGCGGTGATGAGCCGCGAGCGCCTGCTGGAACTGTGCGACATTGCAAAACGCCACGATCTTATCGTTCTTTCAGATGAAATCTATGATCGCCTGGTCTATGGCGTGAAGCATACCTGTGTCGCGGCCCTGCCCGATATGCAGGAGCGCACGGTGCTGATGGGCGGCTTTTCCAAATCGTACGCGATGACCGGCTGGCGTCTGGCGTGGGTTGCGGCCCCAGAAGAGATTATCGAGGCCACCACGCGCGTACACCAGTATGCCATTATGTCCGCCCCGACGATGAGCCAGTACGCCGGTCTGGAAGCGTTGCGTTCGGGTGAAGCGAGCGTGTTAGAGATGCTGGCCGAGTATGACCGCCGCCGCCACGTGATTGTAGATGGCTTTAACAGTATTGGTTTGCCAACGGTGGAGCCGAAGGGCGCCTTTTACGCCTTCCCGCAGGTATCGCACCTGGGGTTGACCAGCCAGCAATTTTCTGAGCGCTTGCTGCTGGAGGAAGAAGTAGCCGTCATTCCAGGCGACCCGTTTGGGCCAAGCGGCGAGGGGTATGTGCGGGCCTGCTATGCAACGTCTATGGAGAAAATCGAGCAGGCGCTTGAACGTATCCAGCGCTTTGTACGACGCATTTCATAAACATATAATATCTGCATGGGCCGCTGAAGGAAGACCCACAGCAGTCAGCAGCGTGGCTGGCTGTTTCTCTTCTATTTCGGCTGCCACACCTACGACCAGAGAGAGGAGAACACCAGCATGGTGCAAGAGTCCGACACAACATCGTCCAACCAGACCCCCCCGACCAGCGCGGGGACGGTACGCTGTGCATTGACGGGTAAGGAGATTTCCGCTGATGAGGCGTATTGGGCGCCGCCCCTTGTGACGACCGGGGAGCTTGTGCGTACGCTTGCTTCGACTCTGTTCCGCAACCCGGCCAACCTGAGCAATGTCTTGTTTGGCGAGCAACCGGATGTGCCCTATGCCCCCGAAGCACGGGAGGAACTGGCCTCGCGGCGCACGTCGGAACAGGTGAAGCTGTTGTTGTTGCTCCTGCTGATAGTGGCGGTTATCGTCGTGCCGATTTATTTGCTGGTGCAGGGCTAAGGACTGAGAGGCGACGCGGCAGGGCAACGGGAGGCGGGAGGCAGCTACGAACGGGGCAACACGGGAGGCGCAGCCGCTTCTAGCAGCGAACATGCCGCTGCGATAACCTGCTCTGGCGTAATGCTGTCCATACATTCGGGCGGATGGGTACCGCGTGGACAGGCGGTAAAAACGTTACACGGACTGCACCAGAGGCCGGAGCGTAGTACCCGATGGCGGGTGCTCTCGCCCCACGGCCCGAAGCGGTGCGGGTTGCCGGGCCCATAGAGATGCAGACTGGCCCTCTGCTGGCTTACGGCCAGATGGAGCGGGCCGCTATCTACCCCCAGAACCAGCGCGGCAGAGCGCAGCAGGGCGGCCAGTTGTCCCACACTGGTTGTGCCCACCAGCGTGAGCGGCGGGTATGGCAGCCGGGCGGCTACCTCCGCCACCAGCGTTTCCCCCCCCTTCCCGCCGGTGATAACCACGCGCACGGGGTAGCGCTCCATCAGCGTTTGCAGTACCTCCGACCAGCGTTCGGCATCCCAGAGCTTGGTTATGCCCCCGGTGCCGGGGTGCAAAACAACCAGCGGCGGGGTTGTGCCAGCCTCTCCCCTGTCCAGGGTAAAGCCGTGTTGCTGGAGCCAGCGGGCGGCCCAGGCGTGGTCGTCGGGTGCCGGTTCAAAGCGCGTGGTCAGGGTGGCCGGGGGCGGGGCCGGCGGGCCATTCGTTTGTGTAGCCAACGCTTCGACCAGCGCCAGCGATTGGGCCGTTACATGCTCGGCCGGGTTCCAGGGAAGCGCGGTCGTCAGGAAGGGGCGGCATTCGGGCACGGCATACCCGACGCGGCAGGGGATACCCGCCAGCAACGCCAGCGCGGCTCCCCACCAGTGGTCGTCGCGCAGGAGCAGCGCCGCGTCGTAGTGGCCAGCCCGCAACAACGCGGCATGGTGCAGCAGCAGCGCGTAGGGTTGCCAGAGCGGAGGACGCGCCGCGCCACGGGCAAAGCCGGGAAAGGGCACGGTGAGCAGCACATCGCGGTCGGGGTTGTGGGCCAGGATTGTGGCCGACCAGGGCCCAACCAGTGCGGCGATATGGGCATGTGGGAAGCATTGGCGCAACCGGCGCAGGGCCGGCGTCGCCAGCAGCACATCTCCCAGATGGTCTGGTTTGATGAGCAGGATGCGGCGGGGGGAATAGCCCGCCCGGTCGGGCCGCACGAACGGACGCCCCGCCAGCGCAAGCAGACGCAACCACCAGCGCCGCAACACTGTGCGGGGGGCAAGCGGTAGGTTCATCGTTTAGAAGAGCAGCGCCCCCGCTTCGCGGGCAACCTGGCGCAGGCCGGCGGCATTCTCCTTCAAGCCGCGTTTCTCATGCTCGTCGGCCAGTGCGTTCAAGTTTTTCACAAACTCGGTGGTTACCAGCGTCGCATGCTGGCGCATAATCTGGCTGCGTTGCTGCGCCGTCTCCGCCATCATCAACTCGTTAATCAGCCGCTCTTCTGGGGAGAGACGCTCCTGGATTACTTCAACGGCCAGTTTCTCAATGGTGGAGAGGCGTTCGAGCAAATCGGCCTGGTTGTTGCGGTGGGCCGATTCCATCGTCGCAGACAGCACCATCAGAAAGGCCTCGCCAATCTGGTCGCCGCGCTCTTGCAGGACGGCTTTGGGGTCGGGGGCGTCCAGCGCGGCTTGCAACAAGTTGGAGCCGGCTTCAAACATAGCCTGCGCTTCTTTATCCAGACGCTCTACCAATTCCAATACCCGTTTGCGGCCATCGGTTAGCTGCTGCGCCTGTTCGGCTTGCCCGGCCTGTTCCAGCGTCTCAATGCGTTGTGTCCATGTCTGGAAGAAGGTATAGTCTATCACGTGGCGCACATCGGCGATAATGTCCTGGAGCTCCTCATCGGAGGCAGCTAACATCTGATCTATCAATTCCTCTATGTCCACTGGCCCCTGCCCCGACATACTCTCGCCAAAACCGGTGAGTTCAATTAACCGCGACCGCAATGTAGAGAGCAACTGGGCCGACTCCGGCTGGTTTTCCTGCAAGCTGGCATCAATGAAGGTGCTGAGCGCCGCAAAAAACTCCGGGGTGATATTGCTCTTGTGTTGCTCGACAACCCGTTGGAAGGTGGCGTCGTCTTTGTCCAACGCTTCGGCCAGCGTGCTGATAAGGTCTATGATGTTGCGTTGTTGCTCGACCACCTCACGCGGGATGCCGTCCGCTTCCAGGATAGCATCTACCAGCGATTGGATGGTCATAAAGCGGCGGGGGGTAAGCAAGTAGCCGCGGGGCGCGTCGGGGGGCAGGGTGGTGATGATAGCATTGGTTGCTTCGCCTATAAACTGCTCTTGCTCCTCGGTACTATACTTGAGCTCTTGCGGCATATGGACAAAGCATACCTGTTTGTCGGGGTCGTGGTAGAGCAACGGGGCGGCAATCAAGGTGGCCGCACCACAGGCGGAGCAGACAGCCACATTGAAGCGGCCCGACATGAGCGCCTGTTTCATCTCCGGGTTCTGGCGGGTATCTACAACACCGGAAATCTGGGTTCGCACCACCTGTCCGCAGTTGGGACATTCAAGCTGCACCGTCTGGGGGGCCATAGCCATCTGGGGAGACATTGGAGCCATAGGGGAGGTATCCTTTCTTTCTGCTGCTTGTAGCATATGTTCTCAGCCGCCATTATACCAGAGTTTATCATTTGCTCATCCCTGGTTGCGTTGGGCCTGGCGCTGCTGCAAATGCTGGATGTAGGTATCGCCAAACACCTCTAGCATCACATCGTCTGCGGCGGGCAACGGCTCCTGCCAGAGCCAGGCCGGGCGCAGCCACAACCCATCCAGCACCGCCGAATGGTAGCGGCCCTCCCCGTCGGGCGGCCCATCGCGGTATCCCCCGTCGGGGGAGCGCTGGTAAAAGGTTGCCCGCTCCTGCCCCGCGCGCGGGTCAATTATCCAGTACTCGCGCACGCCGTACTGTGCGTATTCGGCAAACTTCTCGTGGTAATCGCGCCGTACGCTCTCCTGCGACACCAGTTCGACAATCAGGTCGGGCGCGGCCTCCATACGCCGCTTGCTCAGCAGGTGCAGGCGGTCGCGGGAAACAAAGAACATATCCGGTTCGCGGTAGGAGCGGTCGGGGATCATCCGGACTTCGCAGGGGGCAATCAGCACCGTGCCCAGGTTGAACAGTTCAGCATAGCTGACCAGCAGGCGGGCGATAAACAGGTTAATGCGCTGGTGGATAATCAGTGGGGGCATAAACACCGTCACCTCTCCATTGACCCATTCTGCATGGGTATCTTCATCCGCCCATTGCTCGTAGTCGGCATAGCTCATACGATAGCGCCGCTCCTGGCGTGGGGG
>DAOTUK010000191.1:0-1500 GCA_034437375.1 Chloroflexaceae bacterium
GCAACAACTGAAACGGGAGCGTCGGGGTCAGCGAGTCGGGGGTGGTGTCCGGGGCGAGGCCAAACACGGAGCAGAAACGGCGATAGCCCCGCGCAAGGTTCACCAGGTCGTGGGCGGTCAGGGGCGGGACGGGGTATTGGATTTTCACAATCTTGTCCAGGTAGGGCTTGCCATGACTGGCCGACGCCGCGTCCCCAAACTTATCGCGCAGTCCCTCCTGAATAATCGTCAGGTCGGCGGAGAGCACAAACACGACCCCTTGCACGTCGAGCAACACCTTGATTTTCTCGGTGAGTTCTACCGCGCTGCGTGGGGCGATACGGTCCAGGTCGTCCACGATAATGATGAGCCGGTCGGGATAGTGCATTCCATCGTGCGCCAGCAGGTTGTTGACGAGGCGCTGAAAGTCGGTCTTGAAGCTGGAGAGCATGTCCACGGCCTGGGTGGAGGCGTTGGCGAGTTCGCGTTGCACGGCCTCGCTGGTGGCATCGCCGGCCACGTTGGCTACGGCCGTGAGGGCCAGGCGGCCCACTTTGCTCCCCCATTGCATCAGGGAGCGGAAGGTGGGGGTGTCGCTCTGGAAGCGACCGCAGGCGCGGAGATAGTGTTCGATGACCTGGGTGACATAGAGCGGGAAGAGGTCGTCGGCTTCGTAGCTGCTCTGGGCAAACGTCCAGGAGTCGAAGCGGAGCACGTAGGCGTGGGCGGTGGTGGCGGGGTCTTCGGGGTCGGTGCAGTGGTAGTGGTGCAGTTGGGGGGCGAGGTAGTAGGTTTCGTGCGTTTGCGCCGGCTGCTGCTGACCGAGGGTGGCTTCAATCAGGTTGATGAAGCTGGACTTGCCGCTGCCCCAGTCGCCTTGAATGCCAAGCGTGACGGGGGTGTCGGTGCGAAAGACGAGGAATTCGCCCAACCGCCGCGCATGGGTACTCCAGTCCAGGGTGTCATAGTCGGGGCTGCGGATTTCGCGGTCAACGGTGAGGGGTTTGCGAACCGTCACTGGTTGATGGTCTGGACGGTGGGGGCGGCGGGTTATCCATTTTTTCAGGGGCATGGGTATTTCTCCTGGATGATGAGTCGGCGGTAGCGTTTGTGCGCTGGACAGGTGCCGAGGGATGCGATACGATTGGTTCCGTTCTATTGCTGGTGGAGGAGACGGGTTTGACCGTCCCTGAATGGTATGCTAAACTAGGTGACATTGGCTCCATGGTAGTCCTTTTTACCCACAATTGCAAGAAGGAGTACAGAGAGCATACCATCCATGAATGTTGTGTCGCCCATTGGGAAGGGGGAAACAGGAGGTGGGGGTGTGCGAGGGGGTCAGGAGCTATGCCCCGCTGTGAAGGGGTTCGGAAGTTCAACCCTGTCATTGCACCAAAAGCAGCAATCTTCGTCAGGAGCTATGCCCCGCTGTGAAGGGGTTCGGAAGATATATATGGTTAACGGTCAACCCAACCTAGGGTCTGTCAGGAGCTATGCCCCGCTGTGAAGGGGTTCGGAAGG
>DAOTUK010000192.1:0-1855 GCA_034437375.1 Chloroflexaceae bacterium
GAGGCGCGAGGCGCGAGGCGCGAGGCGGGGAGTCCCTATGGTATAATGTTTCGTGAAACGGTACTAGCAACTGTAGTAGAAAATCATCCCCTATGCCTACCGGCGAAGAAGCGACTGGCGGAAACCCGACGCAAGAGGATATTGACGATCAGCAGGAGTTGCTGCAAGCCCATCGCCGCCGCCTGAAACGACTTTTGATACAGAAGGCGCGTCTGGGTATTGAAACGCCGCCGCATGTGTACACCGAGATCGAGGACATCCGCGCCAGCATTGAACGCATTAAAGCGAGACTGCGCGAGTGGGGCGTACCTGTCGAAGACAAGCCGGGCGATAAGGATACGGCAACGCTGGTGGCTCCAGTTGCGGCGGCCGTTACCGCGGCCGCCGACCAGCGCGAGGACATCCCCGTCGCCCCGCCGCCCCCGCCGCCCCCCACGAGTTATCATGTGCCCCCGCCACATCCGCCGCCCCGCAATTGGCTCTTGCTAAGTGCGCTTTTGCTGCTTATCATCGTTGTGGTAATATTGGCGCTCGTGCTGATGCAGTATCGTTCTGAACAAGAAGCACGCGCTCAGGCGGCTATCGCAACTGCCGCCGCCCAGACCGCCACCGCCGCAGTAACCCCCACGCCAACCCCCACGGACACCGCTACCGCCACCCCCGTTCCTACAGAATCCCCCACCGCGACCGCGACGGAATCCCCCACCGCGACCGCGACGGAATCCCCGCCTACTCCCACCCCCACTCCAACCCCGACAGCTACCCCCAACCCGGAGCCGGTGATGGTCTTTGGGCAACCAGTCCAGGGTGACACGTACAGCATCGTTGTGATGAGGGCAACCGGAGTAACCGAGACACTTTCTGTGGAGACGAGCGGTAATCCCTACCCCGATATGTCACCCAACGGAAGAGAAATTGTGTTTGAGTCGGATGGCAAGATATACAAGATACACATTGATGGTACTGGCAAAGCCCGGCTTGCGGGGGGGAGCGTGGGACAAAATCATCAACCGGTGTGGTCGCCAGATGGCACGCGGATAGCCTTTCATTCAAACCGCGCTGGCGACTGGGATCTATACGTGATGGATGCTGATGGGTCTGATCCTATCAATCTGACTGATGACCATACCGATACGAACAGTGGTCTGAAGATGCAGGACATGCAGCCGGACTGGTCGCCCGACGGGGCCTGGATAGCGTTTGCGTCGGCTCCAAAGGGTACTGGCTTGAACGTCTATGTGATGCGGAGCGATGGTAGCGAATGGCGCTCATTGACCGGTGATCCGTCGTCAGAAGATTCGTTGCCGTGCTGGTCGCCGGATGGGGCGCAGATAGTGTTTACATCCAAGCGCTATGGCGCGGCCGGTGCGCTCTATCGTATCAATGCCGACGGCCCGCCAGGCAGCGAGACGTGGTTGTATGGGCCTGGTTGGGATTGTTCCTGGTCGCACGAGGGGAAAATTGCGTTTGTGTGTGGCGGGGCTATCTGTGTGATGGATGCGGAGGGCCAGCAGGTGACGCGGCGCTTTGAGGGGGCGGTTGCGCCTGGTTGGCGCGGGCCGTGAGGCGGCAGGAGGCGGGGAGGCGTTACGCTTCGCCCATTTTCGATAGGAGCAATCCAAGATTATCTCGCACTGTTTGGGTATGCGGGTGCTCTTCCCCAAGCCGGTTGGTAAGTATCGCCAGGGCTCGCTCAAAGTAGGGGCGGGCCCCCGCCAGGTCACCCATCGCTTGTAACAGCATGCCCAGGTTGTTGAGGCTCATTGCCGTGTCGGGGTGTTCGGGCCCCAGTACATGCTCCCGGATTGCCAGCGCCCGCTCGTAGTAGGGACGTGCCCCCGCCAGGTCGCCCATC
>DAOTUK010000193.1:0-4093 GCA_034437375.1 Chloroflexaceae bacterium
GGCAACCGTATCTTTGGCACCACGTTTAACTTTCACGTAGAAGTGCGGCTCGGCGCTGGCGCGTTTGTGTGTGGCGAGGAAACCGCGCTGATTGCCTCCATCGAGGGCAACCGCGGCACCCCGCGCCCCCGCCCGCCCTACCCGGCCGAGTATGGCCTGTGGGGCCACCCCACGCTCATTAACAACGTCGAAACCCTTGCCAACGTCGCGCCTATTCTGCGTGATGGCGGCAACTGGTACGCCAGTATCGGCACCGAAGAGAGCAAGGGCACCAAAGTATTTGCGCTGGCCGGGCGCGTCCGCAACACGGGCATTATCGAGGTGCCCATGGGCATAAAGCTGCGCGAGATTATTTTTGATATTGGCGGCGGCATTCCCGACGGGCAACACCTGAAGGCCGTGCAGACCGGCGGGCCCTCTGGCGGATGTATTCCAGAGCAATACCTGGACATGTCGGTAGACTACGAGTCGCTGGCCAAAGTCGGCTCTATTATGGGATCGGGCGGTATGATCGTGATGGACAACACCTCCTCCATGGTTGATGTCGCCAAATTCTTTATGGAATTTTGTATGAGTGAGTCGTGTGGCAAGTGTGCTCCCTGTCGTATCGGCACAGCGCAATTGCACGACCTGCTCTGCAAAATTTCCGAAGGGATGGCCGGTATGAGCGATCTGGCGATGCTAGAGGAACTGTGCGATGTGGTACGAAACACGAGCCTGTGCGGGCTTGGTCAATCGGCCCCCAACCCGGTGCTCAGCACGCTGCACTATTTCCGCGATGAGTACCTGGCCCATATCCGAGAAGCGGAGGTATAACATATGTCCATTCCAGGGCGCATAAAAACACTGACCATAGATGACCGTCAAATTGGTGCGCGGGCCGAAGAGACTATTCTGGATGTCGCCCGCGAAAATGGTATCTTTATCCCAACCCTCTGCAATCTAGAGGGACTGACCCCCATTGGCGCATGTCGCCTCTGCCTGGTAGAGGTGAAGGGATCGCGGCGGTTGCTACCGGCCTGTGTGACGCGCATTGAAGAGGGTATGGAAGTCACGACCGACTCTGACACCATTTCCCACTACCGCCGCACTATCCTGGAATTGCTCTTTTCCGAACGCAACCATATCTGCTCGGTCTGTGTTTCCAACGGCCATTGCGAACTACAAGCGCTGGCCCAACGGCTTGGTATGAGCCATGTGCGCGTTCCCTACCGCTACCCCAACCTGCCCGTAGACGCCTCGAACCACCGCTTTGTGCTCGACCACAACCGCTGCATTCTCTGCACCCGTTGTGTGCGGGTATGCGATGAGATAGAAGGGGCCCATACCTGGGACGTGATGGGGCGCGGCATTGCGGCGCGGGTTATTACCGACTTGAACCAGGAATGGCTAACCTCCGAAACGTGTACCGGCTGTAGCAAGTGTGTCAATGTATGCCCCACCGGGGCGTTGGTAGAGAAAGGAAAGGCCGTGGGCGAAATGACCAAGCGCGGACATTTTCTGGCCCACTTGAAGCAAATGCGAGAGAGTCGATCATGAGCAAACTCACGTTGGCAACCACATGGTTTGATGGCTGTTCCGGCTGCCATATGTCCTTTCTCGATGTAGACGAACTGCTGCTTGAACTGGCCGGGGCGGTGGATATGGTCTATGGGCCATTGGTTGATACCAAGGAATTTCCCGAACACGTGGATATAACGATTGTGGAAGGGGCGGTCAGTAGCCGCGAGGATTGGGAGAAGAGCCTGATTATTCGCAAGCACACTAAAACGCTCGTCTCGTTGGGCGACTGTGCCGTGACGGGCAACGTCCCCGCGATGCGCAACCAGTTTGCGCTCAACGATGTATTGCACCGCGCCTACATCGAGAATGTGACAACGGCCCCCCAGATACCCTCCCACGAAGATTTGCCGCCGCTGCTATCGCGGGTACGGCCGTTGCACGAAGTCGTGGCGGTAGATGTGTTTGTGCCGGGTTGTCCACCGCCGGCCCAGGCTATCTTTTACGCGCTCAGCGAACTGGTGGCCGGGCGTATGCCCAATATGGATGAGTATACCCGCTTTGGGCGATAAAGGGGGAAACGAGAATGAGCCAGAAAATAACCATAGAACCGGTGACGCGCATTGAGGGCCACGCCAAAATAACTATTTTCCTGGATGAGCAGGAGAACGTCCACGATGCCCGCTTCCACGTTACGCAATATCGCGGATTTGAGAAGTTTACCGAAGGACGCCCCTTCCACGAAATGCCCTCCATTACGGCGCGTACCTGTGGTATCTGCCCGGTGAGCCACCTCATATGCTCGGCAAAAACGTGCGATGATCTGATGGCCGTGCGCATTCCCCCCACCGCCGCTAACCTGCGCCGCTTGATGAACTATGCCCAGTTTGTCCAATCGCACGCGCTGAGTTTCTTTCACCTCTCCGCGCCCGATTTTATTTTGGGGATGGACATAGAGCCGTCGAAGCGTAATATCTTTGGCTTGCTCGATTCGCACCCGCAACTGGCCCGCGATGGTATCCAGTTACGCAAGATTGGGCAGCACATTATTGAGCTGTTGGGTGGCAAGCGTATTCACCCTTCCTGGGTGGTGGCCGGTGGCGTCAACGAACCGCTGTCGGTGGAGCGGCGCGACGACATTCTGGCCATGCTCCCAGAGGCATTGGAAATAACCGACCGGGCCATTATGCTCTTCAAGCAGATTATGGAAACCCATCGCACCGAAATACAAACCTTTGCCAACTTCCCAAGCCTGTTTGTGGGGTTGGTCAACGAGCAGGGCGAACCGGATTTCTACGATGGCTTGATACGGGTGGTTGACGCCGAAGGCAAGGTGATTGCCGATAAGATAGCGCCACGCGACTACCTTGAGCATATTGGCGAGGCCGTCGAACCGTGGACATATCTCAAATTTCCCTACTACAAAGCAATGGGCTACCCCGACGGAATCTACCGTGTGGGGCCGCTGGCGCGGATGAACATAGCTGACCGGTGCGGCACGCCCCGCGCCGACCAGGAGTGGGCCGAGTTTACCGGGTTGCACCGCGGGGCGGTGCTGAGCTCTTTCTACTACCACTATGCGCGGTTGATAGAGATCCTCTATGCGCTTGAACGTATTGAGCAGATTTTGCACGACCCGGGTATTCTCAGCAAGCATGTGCGAGCCTACGCCGGCCCCAACAATCTAGATGGTATTGGCGTTTCTGAAGCGCCTCGCGGTATCCTCTTCCACCATTACCATATCAACGACCAGGGCATTATTACCTGGGCGAACCTGATTATCGCTACCGGCCATAATAATCTGGCGATGAACCGCGGCGTCTTCCAGGTGGCGAAACACTTTGTCAAAAACGCCTCGCTCTCCGAGGGGATGCTCAACCGCGTCGAGGCCGTGATCCGCGCCTACGACCCCTGCCTGAGTTGCTCGACGCACGCGCTTGGACAGATGCCGCTACACATTCAGTTAGTGGGGCCAGATGGGGCGCTGCTGGACGAACTGCGCCGCGACGACGAGCACGGCGTTTGCTCAACGTGTGGGTAGGTTTGCCAGAAAGGCATCCAGGGTGGCGTCGGTGACGGCGTGGTCGGCCAGCGCTTCAAGCTGCGCGGCATCGAGCGCGGCGAGCCGTGCGGGCAGGTGGGGCGGCAGGGGGCCAAAGCGCTGTTGCAGCACGCGCAGGAGCATCTGCTGCTGTCCCTGTTGCTGCCCTTGCTGCAAACCTTTTTCCAGTCCCCGCGCTTCGGCGGCCTGCACCGCGCCGCGCTCATCCTGTATGCGGATACCGCGATTCTCGTACACTTCCAGGTCTTCCGCGCTCCACCCGAACTGATTGGCGACCTCGTACGCCGACTGGATCGCCGGAAAGTCGGCGCTCTCCGGCACCATTTCCAGGTCGCTGGCGTGCTTGATGAAGTAGACCCACTTGTCCAGCACGCTCTCCAATGCATCCTCGCTGCGCGTAAACTTGGGCAGTTCAATGAAGTTGAACTCCATATCCTTCAACTCCTGCCGCCCATTGGTCTGGTTGGTTATCAGGTGGCGGGTGATGTAGTCGTCGCCCTCGAAGGCCACGAAATCCAGAATGCCAATGAA
>DAOTUK010000194.1:0-2985 GCA_034437375.1 Chloroflexaceae bacterium
GGGCGGGGGCGGGGTTGGCGGGTTGGTTGAGGGGCGGCACCGGTTGCTGTCCGGCGGTGGGCGGCGGGAGGATGTTGGCTGCGTTGCCGGGGCCGGGGTCGCTGCCAAGCCACAAGAATGATACCTGTACCCAGTCGTCCTTGTTCATGTCCAGATCTTCCAGGAAGGTGCCGTCGGCAATGTCTATGCCATTGGGCAGGGCGATGCGGCGGCCAAACTCGTCCTTCCCGCCGTTGTAGCCTTCCAGATAGGCGGCCTGGGCCATGGGCACGCCGACCGGCAAATCGCTGTACTTGCGGTTGGCCGACCAGTAATCGTCCTCAATGTTCCAGGGGCCCACGTCCCACACGGGCACGACCACTGAGCGGTTTTTGTAGGTGATGCGTACCTGGTATTCGTGGCCCTGGTAGGAGCATAGCACGCTGGACGAGGGCAGCGCGACAAAGTGGTCACTGGGTTGGATAATGTGCCCGTTGGCTGTCTCTTTGCCTACCAGGCCCTCGCGGGTGGCGAAGATGGTATAGGTGGGGGCTACGGCCTGGGGGGCGTGGGGGGCGGCGCCCACTTGTGCCAACGACACGCCAGAGAGTAGCAGGGCCAGCAGGGCCAGCAGCAGGCGCAGGCGGCGCGGTAGTATTTGCGTACGGTAGTTCATTCGACACTCAAGTTATCGAGGGTAGGGATAACCGCTATCCAGATGGGGCCAGCGTTCATCGCTACTTCCTCGTTCCTGGTGTTGTAAAAGCGGAGCGGTAGGGCCGCATCTGGCTTGCGCCAGCGCACCTCGCGCTCCGTGCCGTCGGCAAAGAGCCGTGCCCGCCCGGTGCCTATCACCTTTTGCTGAATGCGGCCTTTGTCGTCGCCGGGGATAGGCTCCTGCTCCGCTTCCATCACAATAACATTTTTAAACCAAAGTTGTTCGCCGCTGCGGGCGTCAATGTGCGGTTCGCCGCGCCGCAAGCGCCAGTAGCCATTGGTGGCGGGGTCATATTCCCAACCGGCCGGGTCGTCAGCATAGATGAAGTAGTATTCCAGGCGCTGGCTATCGGGGCGCTGGCTTGGCTCGGCCTCTTCCTTGAAGAGAAAGCCCTGCTCAGAGGGGTCAACATGGCTGGCGTCTTTGTCCTCCACAAACTCGCGTATTAACGCGGTGCTGGTGTAGAGGTTGTGGGGCGCGGGCTTATCCTGGTGGCGGTAAAAGTAGATTTCGGTATCGCGGCGCAGGGCGTCCATATTGGCTATTTCGGTGGCCGATTCGGCAAGGGCGAGGCCGGAGGGGGAGCCGCCGGCATGCACGAAGATGGCTTGAAAGCCCATGGCCCATTGTACAAAGTAGTCGCGGGCGCTCCGCACGGGGCCTATCTCTTCGACGTCGGGCGAGAGTCCGGGGGCCAGTACGGCGTTGTAGCGCGTGAGGCCATATTCTGCAAGCGCTTCTATGACCACTGCGGCTTTGTCCAGGCCGGTCTGGGGGTAGGCGTTGGGGTGGTTGTCTATCATGACAAAGGCCAGGCGTTCGTCGGCTTGTCCGCGCCCCAGGGCTCCTTCAACCTGCGGCCAGGGTGTTGCGGTGGGCGATGGCGTGGGCGACGGGGTGGGCGAGGGTGTCACGGTAGGCTCTGGGAAGGGGGAGGGCGTGGGGGTAGGGGTGCGGGTGCGGGTGGGCGGCGGCGTTATGGTGGGGGTGGGGGTGTTGGTGATGGTGGGGAGTGGGGTCGCCGTCGGTTGGGCCGATTGGGCCTGGCGCTCTCCGGTGTTGCTACAGGCGGCCAGCAGTAGCGCGGCCCATAGCACAAGCAGCATTCGTTTGTAAATACCCATACGCTCCTGGTTATTATCTTGAAGTTACCAATAATCAGGTTTGTATTGTACCACAAACTTGTGTCATAAAGGGGAAATTAGGGTTACGGGGGGGTGGTGTGGGTGCCCGCCTGTGCTATACTATTTCCAGAATACCCACCGCGAGCACAGGAGCGCAACCCAATGAGTGAGACAAAGGCTATCCGAGAACGGCTCACAGAAACATTTGACGATGAGCAGATTACGACGCTTTGCTTTGACCATTACCGCCCGGTCTACCAGAAATTTTCTCTGGGTATGACCAGAACGCACAAGATACAATTGCTGCTGGAACATTGCGACCGCCTCCCGAACGGTCTACCCGACCTGGAAACCCTGCTTGACGAATACCCCCCCGCCCACTTCAGCCGCACCCCGTTGGAGGTGGCGCTTGACCGCCTTGCGGCCCTGCCCACCGAGACGATACCCGACCTTGCGCCGCTGCCTTCCCCCCACTACATCACCTACAGCCGTAATGATATGTTTGTCGGGCGCGGGGAAGACCTGCTTTACCTGGCCGCCACGCTCAAGCACAAGCATACCATTATCACCGGCCTGGGGGGCATAGGCAAAACGTCCCTGGCCATTGAATGTATCCACCGCTACGGGCAATACTTTGCCGGCGGCGTCTTCTGGCTCTCCTTTGCCAACCCCGCCAACATTCAAACCGGGGTCAGGCTGTGTGGGGAAGCGCTCAACCTACCGGGCTATGATGCGCTTTCCTTCGACGCACAGGTCAGGCAGGTATACCAGGCGTGGGAAGAACCCATCCCGCGCTTGCTGGTGTTCGACAATTGCGAGGATGACGAATTGCTGGATGCGTGGCGGCCCAAAACGGGCGGCTGTCATATTCTGGTCACGAGCCGCCGCACCAATTGGGAACCGACCCTGGGGTTCGATGTGCGCCCCCTGGGGGTGCTATCGCGGGGGGAGAGCCTGGCCCTGTTGCAAGGGTTGATCCGGGGGCAGGGGGCCGGGAACAGGGGGCAGGAGGCGGAGGCGGAGGCGGCGCTGCACGACATTGCCGCAGAGTTGGGCGATTTGCCGCTGGCGTTGCACCTGGCCGGCAGCTATCTGTCGCGTTATCGCTATAGTGTGACGCCGCAAGGCTACCTGGAACAGATACGCGACCCGGCCCTACTTGAA
>DAOTUK010000195.1:0-3423 GCA_034437375.1 Chloroflexaceae bacterium
GGCACCGGGCCAGGTGGCGATGCGGTATCCTGAAGCGATTGCACAGGCGAAACAGGGGGCTATATACGTGCATGAGCAGATTGTGGCAAACCATGGGATACCCCATGCGATCGCATATATTCCGCTGCGTGCGGGTGATACTACCGAAGCGGTGGTGGGGGTTCTGGTGGGGTTGGAACAGATTGTTGCGTTTGAGGAGCAATTTGTCAACTCGCTGACGATAGTGTTTGGGTTTTTGATGCTGGCAACCCTGGGGGTTGCTTCGATAGCTATGCGCCATAGTGTGACACAGCCAATCCAGCAGTTGCAAACTGTCGCGGATCAGATGGTGAGTGGGGATTATACGCGACGGGTGGAGGTAAAAACGGATGATGAGATAGGGCGGCTTGGGCATTCGTTCAATACGATGGCCGCGACATTGACAGGGCTTATCAATTCGCTGGAAACGCGCGTGGCAGAGCGAACGGCCGAGTTGTCGGTAGCGTTTGGCGAGGCGCAGCGGGCCCGCGATACGGCCGAAGAGGCCAACCAGATGAAGTCGCAATTTCTGGCCAATATGAGCCATGAGTTACGCACGCCGCTGAATTCCATTATTAACTTTACCCGCATTATTCTGGACGGGATGCGGGGGCCGGTGACAGATGAGCAGGTGGATTATCTCAATCGGGTGCGGGCCAGTGGGGAGCATTTGCTGGGACTGATTAACGATATTCTCGATTTGTCGAAGATTGAGGCCGGGCGCATGGAATTGCATAGAGAAATGTGTTCGATCAGCGAACTGGTCCGTAGCACGATGTCTACCGCAATCGGGTTGACGAAGGATAAGCCGCTGGAATTGCACCAGGAAATAGAAGAGGATTTGCCGCTGGTCGAAGCGGATCGTACCCGTATACGGCAGGTGTTGCTGAACCTGCTTTCGAATGCCGCCAAGTTTACGGAGGAGGGCCATATTCTGGTGTGGGTCTACCGGGAAGGCTCCATGATTGTGATCAGTGTGAGCGACACAGGGATTGGTATTCCTTCGGATAAGTTGGAGATGATTTTTGAGGAGTTCCGGCAGGTTGATTCGGGGATTGATCGCACGTATGAGGGGACGGGGTTGGGTCTGGCTATTTGCAGGCGGTTAGTGGAAATGCATGGGGGGCGTATCTGGGTGGAGAGTACGCCGGGGGTGGGGTCAACGTTTTCGTTTAGTTTGCCGGTTGCGGGGAGTGTGCTTGCTGAAGCCACGGGGCAACCGCCGGACGATACGCATAAGCAGGGTATTCCCGTGCTGGTGATAGACGATGATAAGGGGGTTATTGATATTGTGGCCTCGTACCTGGAGCCAGATGGGTACGCGGTTTATGGGGTGACAGATGCGCGGCAGGCGTTGGATGAGACGCGGCGTCTCCGCCCGGCGGCTATCGTGATGGATATTTTGATGCCGCACAAGGATGGGTGGGAATTGTTGACCGATTTGAAGACGACGCCGGAGGTGCAGGACATTCCGGTGATCTTGTATACCATCGTGGAAGAAGATCGTCTGGGGTTGCAACTGGGGGCCAGCGCCTATCTGACCAAGCCAATCGAGGAGCATTTGTTGCGAGCGGCGGTGACGCGGTTGGTGATGGATGGGGCACGATTGGTGGTCATTGATGATGACCCGGATGTGTTGGAGACGGTGTTGCGGGATTTGACTCAGGTGAGCAATTATCAGGTGATACCAGCGCAGAGTGGACGCGAGGGGTTGGCACGGATTGCCGAACGGCGCCCAGATCTGGTTATTCTCGATTTGATGATGCCAGAGGTTGATGGGTTTGCGGTGCTGGCGCATCTGGATGCGGATGCGGCGACGCGCGATATACCGGTCATTGTGTTGACTGCACGGGATTTGAGCATGGAAGAGCGCGAGTATTTGACGCGACGGGCCGCGAGTTTACTGGCCAAGCATGCAACCCAGGGGCGCCATCTGGTTGCTAAGGTTAATCAGTTGTTGGGGCTGTCGCGCAATGTTGTGCGGTAAATATGTTTTGAAACACAACTAGCGGGGGACTAAGCGTATCTCAAAAAGCCTGGAACATTGCCCTTTATGGGCCGGCCGCTGTATCCATTAACTATGTCTTCCCCGATAGTTAATGGTGCAGCAGTAGCGAGCTATCCTCTGTGTTGTCAGACACCCCACTATCAAGCGAGGCTAGTTCGGTGACAAACCGGAAGCGGTCGCCCCGGTAGAGATCTTTGCTATACTCAACGGCTTGCATTGCTGTATCAAAGGTGACGCGACGTTCAAGCATCAGTGGTGCGCCAGGGATGATACCAAGCAGTGTCGCTTCATACTCCGTTGCGATCACTGGTTCAAGACTCTGGCGGGCCTGGCTGATGTATATCTGGTAGACGCTGGCCATAATTTGATAGATTGACTGCGTTTCCAGGTCGTGGGTTTCAAATTCTGGGAAGCGATGGGCTGGCAGTGCAAATTTTTCGAGCATGACCGGCTGCTGGTTGATGAACCGCAGCCGATGGCTGTAGTAGACCGAGGCTCCAGGCGACAGTTTGAGTTGGCGCGATACCGAGGCTTTGGCCGGGCGCTGCTCCAGCAGCATAATGCGTGCGGTAGGGGTATAGCCTTGCGACCGCATCTCTCGACTAAACGGGAAGAGCTTGCCGGCGGCGCGTTCAATCTTGGGCAGCGAAATATATGTGCCATCACCTTGTCGCCGGCTCAGCAACCCCTGGTTATCGAGCATAGTAAGGGCCTGCCGCAGAGTCATACGGTTCACGCCAAACTGCTTGCTGAGTTCACGCTCAGGGGGGAGCCGCGCACCGGGCGCCAGTTCGCCCGACTCGATCTGTTCGATCAACGTCTCGGCAATCTGCACATAGAGCGGCACGAGCGATGAGCTATGGCTGTTTGAGCTATCGTCCTTCATAGCTGTTGTTCCTGGAATGGCCTACGTGTGGATAGTGAACTGCATGCCCCGGCACAAGAGCAAAAGAGCTATCCACAGTATACGGGAAACTGGGAGAACAAACAAGCGTTGCTGCTTGCTCCGGCAGGGCGATTGTAAAGTCTTACGTCAACCAGTGTTCCTGGGGAGCATGCGGGGCGCTGCCCCCACCGGACTACCTACCGCAACCGCAACCATAACACCCACGGCAGAGCCTACCAGCACTGCGACCTCCACGGCAGAGCCAACGCATACGCCGACACGCAAACCAACAGCTACTCCGACTCAAACCCCGACGACCGCCCCCACCAGCACGCCCACCAGCATGCCCACGAGCAAACCAACCAGCACGCCCACCAGCACGCCCACCAACACCCCGACACCCAGACCGACGAAGACCCCTACTGCCACGCCGACGAAAAAGCCAGCGCGGAAGCAAGAATCCGCGTTTGTGACCGTGGCACTCCACCCCGAACCGGCGCTCAGTTCGCGC
>DAOTUK010000196.1:0-11863 GCA_034437375.1 Chloroflexaceae bacterium
GGAGGCGCGAGGCGCGAGGCGGGAAGTGCGAGGCGCGAGGCGCGAGGCGCGAGGCGGGAGGCGCGAGGCGGGAGGCGGGAGGCGCGAGGCGCGAGGCGCGAGGCGTGACGGCTAGAGTCCCCGCCGCCCGGCGCGGACAAAGCGTACCGCAAGCTCCGGGTAGGACAGAAAGTGCAAGTGGATATACGACGCCACCACATTGCGAATAGTCGCCCCCTCGCTGCGCGACTCGCTGCGCCATTCGTCGGGCACGATGGTATAGGCCGCCGGAACCGCCCCGGTACTGTCGTTCCAGGTAGAGTAGTGGAACTCGTGCCCGCGCATGGTTTCGCCGGCCCGCCAGAGCCAGTTATCAAACGCGGCCTGAATGGTGCGATAGCCAAGCGTCAGGCGCTTTGTCATCAGCGACTGGCCCGGCAACACGGCCGCCATGGTGTGCGTCTTGCCGTCCAGGTCTACAATAGCCTGGGTGAGGTACATCAAGCCGCCGCATTCGGCATATACCGGCATTCCATCGCGCACCGCCGCCCGGACAGCGGCCAGCATCGGCTTATTGGCGGCCAGTTCGGCGGCGTAGAGTTCGGGGAACCCGCCGCACAGGTAGAGCACGCTGGTACGCGGGGGGAGCGCCTGATCGTGTAGTGGGCTAAAGAAGGCAATATCGGCGCCCGCCTCGCGCAGCAAATCCAGGTTTTCTTCGTAGAGGAAACTAAACGCGGCATCACGGGCTACCGCAATCACGGGGGGCACGCCGTCCTCGTGCAGCGATGCCACGCTGGAGACGCGGCTACTGGTGCGCGGCAGGGCGGCGGCGTTGCTGGCCAATTCAATGATTTTGCCCAGATCAACCTGGTCGGTCACCTGCTGCGCCACCGCCGCTATCCAGGCCTGCCAGCGCCCCGGTTCGGCGGTAGGCACCAACCCCAGATGGCGCTCTGGGAGTTGTAGCGTCTCATCGCGGCGCAGCGCCCCCACCACCGGCACGCCGACGCTGGTTTCAATAGCATCTTGCAGCATACGGGTGTGTTTGTCGCTGCCCACCCGATTGAGCAACACCCCGACAATACGCACGCGGGGGTCAAACTCACACAGCCCCTTGACCAGCGCGGCCGCCGTGCGGGCCATAGAGCGCGAGTCCAGCACCAGCAGAATGGGCGAGTCGGTGAGGCGAGCAATATGGGCCGTGCTACCCGAATCGTCCCACCCGGAATAGCCGTCAAACAAGCCCATCACCCCCTCAATCAGCGCCATATTTGCGCCATAGGCATAGCGCGAGAGCAAGGAGGGGATAAGCCCCGGCGGGAGCATCCAGGCATCCAGGTTGCGGCAGGTATGCCCCGCCGCCAGCGTGTGATAGCCGGGGTCTATGTAATCGGGGCCCACTTTGAAGGGAGCCACCCGTGTGCCCCGCGCCAGTAGCGCCCCGATCAAACCGGCGGTGATGGTCGTTTTACCGCTGCCACTCATCGGCGCGGCGATAACAAGGCGTGGAAGATAGCTCATACAAACCCCTTTGCCTGGCCGCCCGGCTGGAACCAGTTCAGCACGTCGGACAGGGCTACAACGTCGCCTACCACAATAATACCCGGCGAGCGGAGGTGGGACGCCGCCACCGCGCCGGGCAGCGTGGCCAGCGTGGCCCGCACCACCTGCTGCGCGTCGGTCGTGCCCCAACTTATCACACAGGCCGGCATGTCGGGGGGACGCCCGGCCGCGACCAGCGCGGCGCATAGCTCGTCAAGCCATTGCAAGCCCATCAAGATAACCAGCGTGGGGATACGCGCCAGCGCCGCCCAATCGGTCGTACTCTTCAGCTTGTGGGCGGCCTCGTGCCCCGTCACCACCGCAAACGCCGTGGATACCCCCCGCTGCGTGACAGGGATACCAGCGTAGGCCGGCACCGCCAGCGCCGACGAGACGCCCGGCACAATTTCAAAGGGCAACCCGGCTTCAACCAGCGCCAACGCCTCTTCGCCGCCGCGCCCAAAGACAAAGGGGTCGCCACCCTTCAGACGCACCACCTGCCGCCCGGCCCGCACCCACGAGACAATCAGTTGATTGATTTTCTCCTGGGGCAGGATGTGCCGCCCGGCCTCCTTGCCCACAAACACCCGTTCGGCGGCGGCGGGGGCCTCGTGCAAGAGCTCCTGCGCAATCAGGTGATCGTAAATGACCACCTCGGCGCGTTGGAGCAGGCGCAACCCGCGCACAGTAATCAGGTCGGGGTTGCCCGGCCCCGCCCCCACCAGATAGGCTTTACCCGTCATCGTGCAACCATTCCGCTATGCTATCGCGCACCTGCGCCGCCCGCGCCGGACTGGCGCCGCCGGTACTCACGGCTACCACCAGACCATTTCCCCGATACGACGCCGGCACGTGAAAGTTGCCTTCGGCGGGGGCATCGGCGCTGTTGCAGAGCAGTCCGGCCTGTTCCGATTCGTGCGCTACCTGTTGATTAACGGCGCGTTCGCTGGTGGCCGCAAAGACCAGCACCCACCCGCCGCGCTGCACATCGCCCGGCTGGTAGGCGCGTTGCTCCCAGACGATGCGCCCCGCCGCGGCCCACGCGCGCAACGTTGGCGTCATGTCCGGACTGATGAGCCGCACGGCGGCCCCGGCGGCAAGCAAGCCGCGCACCTTGCGCTCCGCTACCACGCCGCCACCGACCACCAGCACCGGCGCATCCTGTATCTTTGTCAAGGTAAGCGGGTAGACTGGCAGAGGCTCCGCCGCCGCGTCCTCCCCGCCTCGCGTCCCCGCGTCCTCCCCGCTTCGCGTCCCCGCGTCCTCCCCGCGTCCCCGCCGCCCGGACACATAGCCGCGTGGCGTCACCATCCACGCTCCATCCTGATAGCTCTGGCTATTGCCCACCAGTACCACCGTAACCATATCGGCTTGCGTGGTGTCCATATCGGCCAGCGTGGTACGGATCATAGTTTCGTCGGGGCGGGTGGCGTTGCGCACCAGCGCGACGGGAGTATCGGCGGCCCGTTCGGTACGCAGGATAGCACGGGCCCGCTCAAGTTGCCAGGTGCGGGTGTGACTGCGCGGGTTGTAGAGCGCCACCACAAAATCACCGGCGGCCGCGGCCCACAGGCGCCGCTCTATCACCTCCCACGGCGTTAGCAAGTCGCTCAGACTGATGGCGCAAAAGTCGTGCCCGATGGGGGCGCCAAGCCGCGCCGCCGCCGCCTGAAAGGCGCTCACGCCCGGAAAGACAGCGATGTCCGGGGCGGGGCCGCCGCGCTGGTGGAGCGCCTCAAACACCGGCGCGGCCATCGCGTAGATGCCCACATCCCCGCTACTGATGACCGCCACCCGCCGCCCCGCGGCCGCCATATCCAGCGCCTGTTCAGCGCGTGGCATCTCCTGGCGCATGGGGCCGGCTATCACCTGCTGGTGGGGCGCGAGCAGTGGCCGCACCAGGTCAACGTAGGTTCGGTAGCCAATGACGACATCTGCGGCGGCCAGCGCCTCGCGGGCCGCCAGTGTCATCTGGGAGAGGTCGCCCGGCCCCAGACTGATGAGCGCGAGATGCCCGGCCGCTACGCTAGAGAGGCGAGGAGGCGAGGAGGCGAGGAGGCGAGAATGGAGAACCACATCTTCGTTGCTACGCCTCTCCGCATCTTCGTTGCTACGCCTCTCCGCATCTTCGTTGCTTCGCCTCCCCGCCACCGCCACCGTACACCGCGCAAACGCCTGCTTGGGCCGCAGCAACGCCCCCCCGCCCGACGCAATCACCGCGCACGGCTCGGCAACGCCCGGCAAATCGAGTTTCTCGCGGGCCGCGCTGTGGCTAAAGTTGGCGCTATCCAGTGCGGCTATCTGCGCGTGCGGCACCACACGCAAGGGCACACCAAGCGCCGCCGCCAGTTCGTGCAAGCCCGGCTCGTCGGCTTTTGCTTCGGCGGTAGCCAGCGCGGCCACGCTCTCCAACGCCAACCCGGCCCCCGCTAACGCGCTATCCAACGCGGCGCGGAGTTCGGCGGCAGGCACGCCGCGGCGACACCCGATACCAACCACCAGCGCCGGGACGTAGTAGACCACGCTCTTGTCCAGCAGGGGGCGGTGTTGCTCTGGCAGGGGGCTGTGGGTGATGATGAGCGCGGCCGCGTACGCATCTTCGGCCAGGGTTTCCAGCGTGTCTACCAGCACCAGATTATCCGCCGCGGATAGCATATCGGCAACCACCGCCGCCCCGGCCAGCGCCGGCGCAACGTAGACGCCGACCAGTTCATCATTCACAAGGCATGCGCTGGCGTGGGTCAGAGCGCTGGCCGCGTCTATGCGCCACCCCTCCGCCTGCCCCACCATATCCAGGGCCGGCTTCTGCTGCACATCGCTGGCCGTGGTAATGGCCGCGTGCCCCCCCGTGAGCGCCGCTACCCGCCGTGCAAGCTCGTTGGCGCCGGCGCGGTGTCCCCCCACCAGCGGTATCACCGATTGCCCGGCCTCATCCAGACAGACGACGGCGGGGTCATTGGTTTTGTGGGTCAACAGGGGCGCAATGGCCCGCACGGCCACGCCGCAAGCCATCACCAGCACTACCTGGCGGCGGCTTGCCCACTGGCCGCGCACCTCTTCCAGCACCGAATGGTGGTAGGGCGTGGGGTCGGCGTGCGGGGGCAGGGTCGGGTCGTTGGCAAAGCGGGCCGGTATAGCCAGCGCGGCCCCTAGTTCGGCCGCAAGCCGCGCCGCCAGACGGGCCCCGCGCCGCGTCACCGCCACCACTACCGCCCCCGACGGGGACGTAGCCGCATCGGGTGGGGCGGGGGCGTCGTCGGGAGCAGCACCGCGGTAGCCGTGGGCAAAGGTTTTGTCATACAGGCGGCTCCGCGCTGCGCCGTCCGCTTCCCCCCCACCGAGAGCGGGGGCCAGCGTGGGGCTCACCAGGATGAGCGCATGGCGGGTATAGCCGGCCTCGCGTACCCGTGCGGCAATATCGGCCAGGGTGCCAATGACCAGGCTTTCGTCCGGCCACGTCACCTTATGCACCACCGCGACGGGGGTATGTGGCGCGTAGGCCCCGCCCGCCAGTAGCTCATCAACCACCTGGTCTATCTGGGCAATACTCAGGTAGAGCGCCAGCGATGCGCCGTGCGCGGCCAGTCCGCGCAGGTTCTCGCGTTCGGGCACGGGGGTGCGCCCGGCGATACGCGAGAGGATGAGCGTTTGCACGGTGTCGGGGAGGGTGAGCGAGACGCCAAGCCGCGCCGCGGCCGCAAAGGCCGCCGTCACGCCGGGCACGACTTCGCACGGGACGCCGGCCGCTTCTAGCGCGGCTATCTGCTCGTGGATAGCGCCGTACAGGGCCGCGTCGCCGGTGTGGAGCCGCGCCACCACCCCGCCCGCCTGCGCGGTGTCAACCATCAGGGCGACGATCTCGTCCAGGTGTAACCCGGCCGAACCAACGACGCGAGCGGTTGCCTTGCGGGCCAGGCCGGCCACGCTCTCCTGTACCAGGCTATCGGCATACAGCACCAGGTCGGCCTGGGACAGGAACGCTTGCCCGCGCACGGTGATGAGGTCGGGGGCACCGGGCCCGGCCCCGATAAAGTAGACCGTACCGGGGGCGGCGGGAGACAGGGCGGCGGGAGGCGAGGAGGCGGGAGACGAGGAGGCGGGAGACGAGGAGGCGGGAGGCGAGGATGTGGATTTCTCTGTCATGCGTCTGGTTCCTCATTGTCATAGTTACCCGACACTTCGTAGCCCTCCCAGGCTTCAGCGACGCGGTTATAATTCGCTTTCATCAAGCCCCATAACATTGCAGAAACAGCGTTTGCTTGTTCGTATAATCGCCTGTTTCTCTCCTTATCAAGATAGCCGCGGCGGTAACACAAGGCTAACAAGCCCACTGTCTCAGCAACCGAACCACGGGCTATATAGAAATTTCTTTCCGAAGCAGCAGTTCCTTTTCCAGCGCCTTCTGCTATATTGGCGACAATAGAGGTTGCTGCACGCCGCAACTGTTCCCCTATCGAAAATTGAGCGTGTTTTGGTAAATCATCAGCGACAGTAAAGCAATCGTCTACATACTCCAGAGCCAGTGGCCAAACTTGTAATTTTTCAAAACGAAATGCTATGACCCTACCTCCTTGCTATACTAATGCCGCGAGGATGCGAGGATGCGAGGATGCGATGCTTCGCCTCTCACCGCTTCGCCTCTCGGAGCCTTGCATCTCGCCTCACAATCAGCAGCGCCAGGTAGGGCCGCGGGGTGGTCGAAAGCCACTTCACCACGGCATCACGGGTAAGCTGCGTCTCGTGCGAATAGCCCCCAAGCGCCAGCACGCGCTCCTCCTCCATCCCCACATGCTCAATGTAGGTGGTGGACTCAAGCACCCCCAGATTATCCAGCGCGGTGAGAAGTTGTGGTAATACCTTGCCCACTTTCAACAACACCACGGTATCAAATTGGGAAAACAACTCGCACAACTGGTCAATGGTATCGTAGTCGGCGGGGACGATGGCGACCTGTTCGCGCCCGGCCGCCATCGGGATATGCGCCACGGCCGCCGCCGCCGCAAACGATGTCACGCCCGGCACCACCGACACCTTGATGTCCGGGTAGTTCTGCTGTAGCTCCTGCCAGATATAGATAAAGGTGCCATACAGCAACGGATCGCCCAGGATGAGGTAGACCCCATGCACATCGCGGGGGGTGTTCTGTCCGTGGGCTTGCAGGTGTTCGTGTATCTGGGCCGCCGCCACCCGGTACGCCTCCTGCGTCTGCTCCGAATGGCGCACCATTGGCAACGTCAATTCAACAATCTGCTGTCGCGTCTCGTCAATCCAGGGCCGCGCAATCTGCAAGGACAGACTATCCTCCCCGTCACGCTTGCGCGGCACAAAGATAATATCGGCGCTGTCAATGGCCCGCAACCCCTTCAGGGTCATCAAATCGGGATCGCCCGGCCCCACGCCTACTGCGGTAATATGTCTCTGTTGTCCCATATCCCCATCGTTACTTTCAGGCACTACCACCACTGGTTGTGCTCTTCCCATAGCGCCGCTTGAGCGTTTGCAGCAACACGCGCCCCGGCCCCACCAGACGGGTGACAAACAACCCTTCGCCCCCAAACAGTATACGGGCACACCCGCCAATGCCTTGAATATCGTAGTCTACGCTATCGGCAAAGGCGGCCAGGTTGCCCGTACTCACCAGCAACTTTTCGCCCGCCGCAAGCTGTCGTTCGTAAAAGTCGCCGCTGCCATAGACCAGCACTGTCCCGCTGCCCTTGATGCGTTGCAGAAACAACCCCGCCCCGCCAAAGAGCGCCGCGCCGCCGCGCCGTGCCACCGTTACGCTAATATCAATCTCATCGCCCCACGCCGCCAGAAAGGCCCCGCGCGTCGTAATCACCGGCCCCTGCGACAGATCCCACGTCATAATGTGGCCCGGCTCGTTCGAGGCCAGCAGCGCGTACTGCTCCGGCTGGTCGGTGCTCAGGTAGGTGAGCGACAGGCCTTCGCCAGAGAGCGAGCGACGAAACGCGCCGCCGACCCCGCCGGGCACGCGCAGCCGCCAATCTACCCCACCCGAATAGGCCATAATCGAGCCTTTGCTGGCCCACGCAAATTCGCCCGGCTCAAATTCCAATCGTACATTTTGTGCTATCTCACCGGTGATAGTATACCGCATCCGTCCCCCTTTGCTTTTCAACGATTCTATGTTATACCCGTACTGTCACCAGAAATACCGGATTGCCCGCCTCGAAGCGCAGCATGGCCCCAATCGGCACGCCCGTATGCACCTGTACCTGTACCACGCGGGCCTGCGGCAAGCACGCCCGCGCCACCTGGAGATTTTCCAGCGTGGCCAGATTGACGACCAGACGCCCGCCCGCTTTCAAGCGTTGCTGCGCCAGCACCAGAATAGCATCCAACCGCCCGCCACTGCCCCCGACAAAGACCGCATCCGGCGCGGGTAGGTCGGCGCAGGCGTCCGGGGCGCTCCCCTCTACCAGCACCACGCCCGGCGCGGGGAAGCGGCGCACGTTCTCGCGGATGTGCTGGCCCATCTCCGGGCGCTGCTCCACCGCGTACACCTGCGCCGTCGGTTGGGCGCGGGCGGACTCAATCCCCACCGCCCCACTGCCCGCGCCAATGTCCCACAGCACCTCACCCGGCCGCAAGGCCAGTTCGGCCAGCGTGAGCAAGCGCACCTCGCGCTTGGTTATCAAGCCCCCTGTGGTAGAGAAGGCGTCGTCGGGCAGACCGGGCAATTCACCCACCGCCGCGCCGCTCTGCCTCCCCGCGTCCTCGCTTCCCCGCGTCCCCGCTTCTCCATCTCTCCGTCTCTCCGCCTCCTCGCCTCCTCGCCGCTCTCCCCCCCACACCACCAGCACATTGAGCGCCGCAAAGTATGCGTTCTCATCCGCTACCCCCGCCAGATTACTTTGCACAATGCGCTGGTCAGGCGTGCCCAGATTTTCACATACCGCGCAGCGCACCTCTGGCGCTACCCCCGCCGCCAGCAAGGCCCGTGCTACCACGCCCGGCGTCTGGCGCTGGTCGGTCAACACCGCCGCGCACCGCGCCGCCATCACCCCCGCGATAACTTCATCGAGCGGGCGAGCGTGGGCACTCAGTAGCGCGGCATCCTCCCACGGCTCGGCCAGGGCCGCAAACGCCAGTTGAAAGGCGGTGGGAGCGGCCACCACCTCTAGCGCGTCGGGCGAAAAGAAGCGCCGCAACGTGGCCCCGATGCCATACCATAGCGGGTCGCCAGAGGCCAGCACGACGGCCCGTTCTCCCCGCGCCTGCGCCCCCCGCAACCGCTCCACCAGCGCGGGTATGTCGCCCCCAATCGCCACCCGCTCCCCCGCGAAGGCGGGCAGGGTATCCAGATGGCGCCGCCCCCCGGCCAGCACGTCTGCGACCAGGATGCGCGAACAGAGCGCGGGCGGCAGGGCCTCACTCCCCCCTGCGCCCAGGCCCACGACCAGTATGGGTTGGCTCTCATGCGCCGGCACGCGCCACGACCTTTCCATCAAACCCGACCAGCATAACCGAAAGCTGCAACGAGCCGCCGCGCTCCTGCACAAAGCGCTGGCACTGCTCCCGCGCCAGTTCGACCACCCGCTGCACCGGAGCCATACACCCTTGTTCCGCGCAGAGATCGAGCATATGCCGCGCCGTATTTGCCGAAGCGATAGCGCGTACCAGCGTATCGGGCGCTCCCGCCGCGCGGCTAACCTGCGCCAGGAAAGCGAGATCTACCCGGTTCTTAGACACCGGCGTTTCCATATGCCCCTGCGCGGTCTTGACCAGTTTGGCTATCATACCGGCTATCACCGCTTCTTGTATGCCGTGCTGTCGGCACGCTTCCAGCGCGTCGCCGGTAAAGGTACTCATCTCTACAAAAGCCAGGTCGGGCAGGTCGGGCATCTCGCGCCGGGCGCACTTTTCTGAGCGCCCGCCGGTGGAAAGCACCACCGTTTGCACGCCATTGTGGGCCGCCACCTGAACGGCCTGTATCACGCTGGCCCGCCACGACTCGGTGCTGTAGGGGTAGACCTTGCCGGTGGTGCCCAGGATGCTGATGCCCCCCAGAATGCCCAGGCGCGGGTTGAGTGTACACTGCGCCAACTGCGCCCCCTCCGGCACGCTAATCACCACCTGTAGATTGATCGCCCCCGGCGGGGTGTCTTGCCCCGCGTACGCTTCGCGTATGGCATCGGCCACATTATCAAGAATTTGCTGGCGCGGTACGGGGTTAATCGCGGCCTGTCCCACGGGCAACCCCAGGCCCGGCAGCGTGACGCGCCCCACCCCGTCGCCCCCGTCCAGGATAATACCCGGCCCATTCACGCGCCGCACGCGGGCACAGATGAGCGCCCCATGCGTGACGTCCGGGTCGTCGCCGGCGTCCTTGACCATACAGCAGAAGGCCGCGCCGTACCGGAAGAAACCGCGGGCCGGTTGCATGGTAGCCGTTTCGCCAATGGGGAGCGTAATCTTGACATACGCCGGCCACCGCCCGGTGAGCAGGGCCAGGGTGGCCGCTTTGGCCGCCGCCGCCGCATTACTGCCGGTGGTATACCCCGTTCGCCCAGGCGCTTTCATCTACTCGTCAATGTCTGCTGGCTGTGCATCCATCGCCAGGCGCAGCAAGGCATTGACCACCGCTACCGCAATCGTGGAGCCTCCCTTGTAGCCGGTGGTCACAATCCAGGGGACGCGCTCCGTCTCCATCAACGCGGCTTTGCTCTCGGCTGTACCGACAAACCCCACTGGTACGCCAATGATAAGGGCCGGCTGTGCGCTGCCCTCTTCTACCAGGCGCAACACTTCGCGCAGGGCTGTGGGGGCATTGCCAATGGCGACAATGCCGCCGTGTAGCAACCCACGTTCGGCGGCCAGGCGCATGCCCATGGCGCTGCGGGTTGTGCCTTCCTGCGTTGCCCGCAACCGTACCGTATCCTCAGCGACAAAGCAATGTACCGCCCCACCGAAAGCGGCGAGCCGCCGCGAGCTAATACCCGCCCGCACCATATGCACGTCGGTGACAATGGCGCAACCGGATTGCAAGGCATGGATGCCCGCCGCTATCGCCCCGACGCTGGTGCGCGTCAGGGTCGCAAATTCAAAATCAGCCGTGCTATGGATAACGCGCTCAACCACGGCCCCCATAGCGGGCTCAAAGACGTGGCCGGCTTCCTGAAGTTGTTGCCGAATAATGGCAAACGAGTCGGCCGCAATGGCCGCGGGAGTATGCATGGGACTGTTCCTGTTCTGGTATCGTCTCTCGTACTACCTACTGCGTAGACTATACCATAACCGGAGAAGGGAGACAACCGCCCCTACCCGTATCTGTTCAGAGGTACGGGGCCGCTTCCTGGGAGCGCGGGCAACTTGCCCACCCCGGAGCAGGCGAGACGCCTACACTCCCAGGGGTTCCCGCTCACAAGTGAATAGTGGCCCCTACGCTTGCAACGCGGCCACTTCGTCGGGGGTAAGCCCGGTCATACTGGCCACCTGTTCGGGGGTAAGGCCTTGCTGAAGCATAGAACGGGCAATCGTCCGCGTCGCTTCATCAACCGCGAACTGGATGGCCCCGCGCACGTCCTGCTCCTTCATACCCCAGTAATCGTACAATTCTATCTCTTCGCGGCTCCATCCGAACTGGTTGGCTACCTCGTACGCGGCCCGCAAGGGGGCGGTATCTACGTTGTCCGGGATAACGTCCAGGTCGCTGGCGTGCTTGAGAAAGTAGATCCACTTGTCCAGCGTGGCGGTGAGTTCCGCTTCGCTTTTGGTAAATTTGGGCAATTCAATGAAGTTAAATTCCAGATCGGTCATGCTTTGCTGATAGGTACGCTGGTTCATGAGCAGGTGTCTGGTTTGATAGTCTGGCCCGTCAAAGGCGACAAAATCGAGAATGCCGATAAAGATGACTTGATTGAGGCGCGGGTACTCTTCGGCCCGCTCAATCTGGGACACATACGTTTTGGCGGCATAGTAGAGAAAGCGCTTTTCAAAGCCGGAGACGTGTTCTACCTGCATTTCAATGATGAAGTTGACGCCGCGCCGGTCGCGGGCCAGCACATCCAGCAGCGTATACTTGAGCTCCTGGATGCGCGGGGTCTGGTAGGGGTTGAGAATATCAATATCGGCAATCTCGCGCTCGTCGGTGAGATCTAGCACGGCATTGAGAAAGGCTATCAAAATCTCTTTGTGCTGTTCGTTGCCAAAGATTTTCTTGAAGGCGACATCGTTTTTGGGGTCTACAAACTTCATAGCACCTCCTCATGCCGCCGGCGCTGATGACGATGGCGCGGTGGCCGCGCTCGACGAGCGCCTGGGCGACCTCGATCGTGCCGCGCTCGACGCCGCCTGAGTCGAGGCGGGGGAGGATCTG
>DAOTUK010000197.1:0-11795 GCA_034437375.1 Chloroflexaceae bacterium
GAGTGGGGCTATCCCCGTCCGCGGCCACGCCGCCGCCACCACCTTCAGCGTCGGTTCCACCGCCAACAGCGGCGCGGCATAGTCCGCCAACGCCTGCCGCACCGAACGGTTCAGCGGCACCCACCGCGCCTTGTTGCCCTTGCCCGCCCGTATCGTGATCCCGCCGCTGCGCTCGCCGATGGTGAGGTCGGGCCAGGTGAGCGCCGCGCATTCGCCAATCCGCATGCCCGTCTGGAGCAAGACCTGGACAATAACACCGTATTCACGCCTGTTCAAAAAGCACCGTAGCACCGACATGGGTTATGTCAACACGCACCCACGAAGGGGCAGAAGAGGTCATCAGAATGGGCGAAACGTGGGGAGATGGTCGCATGCCGCCAGGTGGGGGGTGGCTTTTCACACGAAATGAGATACCGCATAGGGAAGAGCTTTCTGGACGATCCACCGCTTCCAAAGGGTACGGTTTGCCTCATTTCGTGCAATAATACCGGACGGGTTTCCTCATTTCGTCTGAACACAGCCTCATTTCGTCTGAAAAAAAAAGGCCCATTTTGGCGCGATTCCGCCTCATTTCGTCTGAACACTTACACATTCTATACTTGCACCCGCGCCAACACCGGTTGTATAATACGCACGGCAAACACTATGTCCCTACAACTCAAGAACACCTTTGAAAGAAGGAGACACACCCCATGCGTTCTTTGCGTATGCGTTCTGCCCCTGGGCACCAGGGAAGAAACCGCTTCTACCCCAGAAGTGGACTGACCAGCACGCTGGTCGTTTTGCTCGTTATCGGTGGCATTATCGCTGGTTGGCTTCAAACCCAGTCGCACACGCCCGCCCCCACCGCCTCCGGCTTATCCGCACTCATCACCCCCTATACCCGGCAACACGTCGCCCTGGCCCAACCACGCACACAGCAGGATGGTGGTACGTTGGATACCACCGCCGACTATCTCTATGGACAGGACGACTTTACCAGCAACGATAAGGCGACTGAACACGCCTTTGCCAACGCCCGCGACCCTACATCCATGGCTCCGGGGTACTCTTCGTATCGGACACCCCCAACAACCGCGTGCTTGGCTGGAGCGATGTCTTGAACTATGAAGAGGGCATAGCCCCCGATATTGTCATCGGGCAACCCGACTTTAGCAGCACCACCGCCGCCTCCCCTCCCACCGCCGCCTCGCTCAATCAGCCCACCGGCGTCACCATGGACGATATGGGCAATCTCTATGTGGCAGACACCGGCAACAACCGCGTGCTGGTGTTTGTGCCGACGGTTGATCAGAATGACCCGGATTTAATACCGACCTTTCAGCCTGGCATGGAGGCCGACGTTGTTATTGGACAGCCCGACTTTACCAGCAACACCGCCCCCAACCCGCCCACATCAAGCAGTATGAACCAGCCACAGGGCGTGGCGCTCGATAGCCGCTACAACCTTGTCGTTGCAGATACGGGCAACAACCGCGTGCTGATATTCCCCGGCCGCGAGGAAATGCTGGTGCCGGTGGAAACCGGCGACTATGCCGGCTATGTTATCGGGCAACCCACCGACGCCAGCGCAGAACATGGAAATATGACCACAAAACGCGCCCCTACCCCCCCCACCGCCGCCTCGCTCAATCAGCCCACTGATGTGGCTATTGGGGCCGTAGCCGATACGCTCTATGTGGCCGACACCGGCAACAACCGTGTGCTGGTCTACACCAAAACAATACCAGTTGATGGGAAAGCCGACTACGTTATCGGGCAACCCGATTTCACGAGCGCGGCCGCCAACAATGGTGGTATCGGCAAGAACAGCCTGAACACCCCCACCGGCCTGGCCGTGGATTGTAGCAACCGTCTCTACATTGCCGACACCGGCAACAATCGCGTGCTTACCTTCTTCAACCCGCAGACAACCTCCCCTGCCGCAGATGTAGTATTCGGACAGGGTGGCAGCTTTACCACGAGCGACGCAAACCAGGGCGGCGTGAGCGCCGACGGCCTCAGCGCTCCCACTGGCGTCGCAACCGACTATACCACGATGAATGCATTTATTGCCGACTCGAACAACAACCGCGTCCTGGAATATAGCCACCCGCTCAACAACGCACAGCCCGTCATCACCGAACTGTGGCCCGGCACCGTCGAAGCCGGTAGCGGTGATATAGAGATAGAGGTATGGGGGCTTGGCATTGTGGGCGATTCCTGGGACAACGAGGGCATGCTGGTGCCGGGATCAACCATCCAGGGGAATGGCGAAACCCGTGGTGGAGAACGCGGGCTTACCACGGGCGGGTTCGGGTTGGTGACAATCTCCGCCGGCGAGCTGACACAGGCCGGCTCGATTGAGATTACCATTACCACCCCCGCGCCGGGTGGCGGCGTATCGGCCGCGGCCACATTGGAAGTCTTCGAGCCGGCCGCCGGCGACACGCGGGCCGACACGGTGCTTGGACAACCCGGCTTCAATACAAACGATGGCGACCTTATCCCCCCCTCTGACGATAATCTCTTCTACCCCAACGGCGTCGCAATTGACCCACAGAGCGGGCGTTTGTTTGCAACCGACTCGGCAAACTGCCGCATTCTAAGCTGGCCCTCGCTGGAAGATCTCAACAGCGGCGCAGCGGCCGATATAGTCATCGGGCAACCCGATTTCACCAGCAATCTGGTGGGACGGCCCGATTGGGATGGCACCACCGCCGCCACGCTGGCCTATCCCGAACGATTGGCCCTGGATGAGCAGGGCAACCTCTACGTGACAGACACCGGAAACCACCGCGTACTGGTCTATCAACCCCCCTTCAGTATCGGCATGGACGCCAGCATCGTCATCGGGCAACCCGACTTTACCACCAGCGCCGAACACGCCACCCCCACCGCCGCCACGCTCACCTATCCCGAAGGGTTGACCCTGGATGAGCAGGGCAATCTCTATGTCGCCGACGCCGAAAACCACCGCGTGCTGGTCTATCAACCCCCCTTCAGCAATGGCATGGAGGCCAGTAGTGTTATCGGGCAAACCGACATGACCACCAATGAACCCGCCACCACGGACAGTGGGTTGAACTATCCCGCCGATGTAGCGGTGGATAGCCAGGGCAATCTCTACGTGGCCGACAGCGAGAACAACCGCGTGCTGCTCTTCCCGTCCGGCGCAACCAGGGCCAGCATGGTGTTTGGGCAGGGGGGCGATTTCACCGCGAATACCCCCAACAATGGCGGCTTGAGCGCCGATAGCCTCAACCTTCCCCTGGGAGTGGCGGTAGACCACGACGACAACCTCTACATTGCAGACCGTGGCAACGAGCGGGTGTTGTTCTTCTTTGCCCCACCCCTGCACGATACCACCGCCGATCAGGTCATCGGGCAGGACTCAACTACCACGCTGCAAGTTAGCGCCGCACCGGATGCCAGTTCGTTCAGCGGGCCGGTCGAACTGGCCCTGGATCGCAATAGCCAGTTGGCCGTAGTGGATAACAAAAACAGCCGGGTAATGATTTTTGATTACCCCACGCAGGGGATGGAAGCTCCCACCACTGGCCCGACGACAGAGCCGACGACAGAGCCGACGACGGAGCCGACGACGGAACCCACCACACAACCGACCCCGCCGGCCGGGGATACGTACCAGGTGTATTTACCGATGCTACGGCAGAAAAAGTAATGATTCACACATACGGGGACATCCTGGGAGGGCGGGCCTTTGTCCCGCCCCGGAGCAGGTAGGACGCCAGCGATCCCAGAGATGTCCCCCCCGGAAGGAAAGGAGTCTGTTATGTCCAGTCTTGAACAATTCCAGCAGGAGCTATTGAACGACCCGGCGCTGGAGCAACAGTTTGCCGCCTGCACGGATAGGGCCAGCGCCATAGCCCTGGCCCACACCATCGCCGCCGAGCGCGGCTACACCCTGGATGCGGCGGAAGTGGCGCAGATGTTTGATGCACCACTCACCCCCCTGAGCGACGAAGAACTGGCCGCGATTGGCGGCGCGACGGGATCGGGACTGGTTATTGAATACTCTAGTTCTCAAGCAATGGATCTGAGTCCGCCGTCTACCATCCGACGGCGTGGCGTACGCAAGTAGTGAGGAGAACCAATCTATGTCCAGTCTTGAACAATTCCAGCAGGAGCTATTGAACGACCCGGCGCTGGAGCAACAGTTTGCCGCCTGCACGGACAGGGCCAGCGCCATAGCCCTGGCCCACACCATTGCCGCCGAGCGCGGCTACACCCTGGATGCGGCGGAAGTGGCGCAGATGTTTGACGCGCCCCTCACGCCCCTGAGCGATGCGGAGTTGGCAGAGGTTGGGGGGGGAAGCGTTCAGGTCGATTATAGCGCAGGACGGTTCAAGCGCCGTCGCGGGGGCCTTTCAACTTCTACATGTTCTACGTTGCGGCGGCGTGGCGTACGCAAGTAGCGGATGTATCGCTACCACCCGATAGACCAGCATACGGCAGTGGCCTATGCACCGCTCTTGCCAGCGGAGGCGCGCCCCCTGCTCGATCACCTCGCGCCCTCCGAAGAGCGCACGGAAGAGAGCGAGGGTAGCGCAGTCGTAGCGGTGGGGGCGGCCTTCCTGGGCAAGCCGCGTGGTCTGGCCTTGGCCCTCTACCACCACGAGCAGCACACCGCCCGCCTGCTGGATCTGGTGGTGGCAAAGCCCTACCGTGGGGCGGGGGTGGGGAGCCATCTGCTGCACGCCCTGCACGTAGCCCTTGCCGCTCGTGGTTGCACGAAAGTGTACGCGCTCTACCGCACCGACGCGCACACCCCTGCCCTGGAGCGGGTGCTGGCCCGCAACGGGTGGGATGCGCCGCGCACCGACCGGTTGTTATTCTGGGGCGGCCGCGAATTGGTCAACGCACGGTGGATGCAGCGGGCCCGTTTGCCGGCTGGCTATACCGTTTTTCCCTGGGTAGAGCTTACCGACCACGAACGAGCGGCCCTTGAGCAGCGCCACGCGCAGCAGGAGGGCGGATGGTGGCGCGAGGGGTTGTCGCCCTTTTCCTTCGCTATGGAGGAACTGGATGCTGTCACAAGCCTGGGCTTGCGGCGTGGCAACGAGATTGTCGGTTGGATGCTCAACCGACTGTTAGAAGCGGGCATCATTGGCTACGATGTGCTCTTTGTCAGCCCGGAATTGCAGCGGTCTGGCTATGGCATTCGCTTGCTGGCCGCGTCTATCTGGCAGCACTATCACCACCACGGAGTAGAGGGCGGGTGGGGTGTTGCGCCCGACAATGCCCCCATGCTGCGCTTTGTTGAGCGGGGCATGGGGCCGTGGCTCATCGAGCGCGGCGAGGAACGCTATGCCGAAAAAGCCCTGGCCGAACCCTGAGCGGCGGCGGCCCGTCAAAACGCCGGTGCGCTTGCAGATGGCCGCCTTCGAGTGTGGCGCGGTGGCGCTTGGCATCATCCTGGACTACTATGGTCGCTGGCTCCCCATGGATGAACTGCGCCGCGCCTGTGGCGTCTCCACTCGCGGCGTGACCGCGGCCGGTATGCTTGGCGCGGCGCGGCGCTACGGGTTGCAGGCGCAGGGCTACCGCGTGGAGCATATCCAACAACTGGAGGCGCTCCCGCCCCCCTTTATCGTCTACTGGAATGTCAACCACTTTGTGGTGGTAGAAGGCTTTGCCAAAGGGTTGGTCTATCTGAACGACCCGGCCAGCGGCCGCCGGCGCGTCACGCGCACAGCCTTTGCCGAGGCGCTGAGCGGGGTTGTGCTCACCTTCGCGCCCGGCCCCACCTTTCAACCGGGCGGTGCGCCGCCCTCGGTGGGGCGGGCCCTGCTTGCGCGGCTCACGGGAGCGGGACTCTCCGAGGCGCTGACGGCCCTGCTGCTGCTGGCGGTGCTGCTGGCGTTGACCACGCTGGCCCTGCCGCTGGTTGCACAGCAGTGGGTAGATAGCGCGGCGGGGAGCGCGTCTGTTCCCTCCTGGCCGCTCCTGCTTGGCGGGGCGGCGCTGGTGGCAGCGGCGCTTACCTGGGGCCAACAGCACCTCCTCGCGGTGGTTGAGTCCCGCGTGGCCGGGCGGGGAGCGCGAGACTATGTGCGCCACCTGTTGCACTTGCCGCCCGACTTTGTTGTGTTGCGCTACGTTGGCGATCTGGCCCGCCGCATCATGCTCAACGATTCAATAGCCGCGCTGTTGAGTGGACAGGTGGCCGCTACCGCCTTCCACCTCATCATTGCGGCCCTGTCTATCGTCGTGCTGCTCTCCTACGATGTGCTGCTCGGCGGGGTGGGGTTGGCCCTGGCCGGGCTATCCGTCGTAGGGTTGCGCCTGCTTGAACACCACGAGCAGCACCAGCACAACCAGCAACGGGCCACCCGCGAACAGCACCACCTGCTGCTGCTGCTGGAAGATGGTCTGCACGCAGTTGAAACGCTCAAAGCAACCGGCGGCGAGGCGTCGCTCCTGCGCCGACTACAACAGCAGCATGCGCGGTTCTCGCAAGCGGCTACCCCTCTGGCGACCCACGCGGCCCGGCTTGCGCTCCTGCCGGCCCTCTTTGCCGCGCTGGTGCCGGTGGTGGTGGTGGTGGGCGGGGCGCACCGGGTCGCGGTGGGGACGCTCTCGCCCGGCGCGGTCGTGGCCATCTACCTGCTCACGATAGGGCTTACCGTGCCGCTGCGTATGCTCACGTACCTTGTGCCGCATCTGCGTGCGGCCAGCGACGATGTGCGCCTGCTTGAGGATGTGCTGCACACGCCGGCCGCTGCCCCTCTCCCGTCACCAACCCCACCCCCCGAAGCAGCGCCGCCCGACCGTTCCCTACCCCGCCTGTCCCTGCGCGACATCACCATGGGCTATAGCCCTGGTGCGCCGCCGCTGCTTGACCACATCACCCTGGACATTGCGGCGGGCCGTCTGGTTGCGCTGGTGGGCCGCAGCGGCAGCGGAAAATCCACCCTGGCCGCCATCGCGGCCGGACTGCAACAGCCGTGGGCGGGAGCGGTGCATACCACCGGGGGGGGCGCATTCCTGGTTGAGCAGCAGCCGGCCCTGTTTGATGGCACCATCCGCGAGAACCTGACGCTGTGGGACACCACCATTCCCGAAGCGGTTATCATCCAGGCCGCGCAGGATGCCGGTATACACGACCCGATTATGGCCCGGCCCCACGGCTATGATACCCCCCTCAACGAGTACCACCAGCGATTGAGCGGCGGCGAACAACAACGCCTGGCCCTGGCGCGGGCCCTGGCCCATACGGCCCCCACCCCGCCTATGTTGCTGCTGGATGAAGCTACCAGCGCACTAGACGCCGCCACCCGCCAGCGCATCTATGCCAACCTGCGCCGCCGCCAGGGGAGCGCCCTGGTGATGACCCACTACCCGCAAACGGTAGCGGGGTGTGATGAAGTAGTCGTGCTGCATAGCGGGCACCTGGTCGAGCGTGGCCCCCCCGCACAGGTGCAGCGCGCCGGCGGGGTCTATGCCTCCCTGTTTGACCCGTCCCCACCGGCTGCCCCCCCCGATAGTGCCTCCCCGCCAACCGCTGCCAGCAATGCCCAGATGGGCCGTCTGCACCGCCACGACCAGCAAGCGCAACAGTCCAGACAGCGCGAGACATCACCACCCCCACCCCCTCTGCCGTCCCATCCCCTGACTTTGCGCGAGATACTCTGGTATGGCTACCGCAGCAGTACCCGCGAGATGGTGCTGGTAGTGGGGGCGGCGCTGGTTAGTGGGGGGGCGATGTTGGCTTTGCCGCTGGCCCTGCCGCTGCTGGTTGCCAGCGGCGGGGCGTCCCGGTCGCCAGTGGTGGTTATCGTGGTGGTGCTGCTGATGGCACTGGCGGGGGTTGTAGCGCATATGGTACAGGAACGGGCCGTCCAGCGTATGGAACAGCAGAGCGATGCCCGACTGGTGCTGGCGTTGTGGCAGCGCATCCTGACATTGCCCGTCGCGTCGCTTTGCCGCACCCCGCCGGGCGAACTGTCGGAGAACGTGATTGCCTTTACCAGCGCATGTCGTATGGCCGCCCGCGCTGGAGCGGCGGTTGTAACCGGGGTGCTGCTGGCGCTCCTGCCGCTGGTGGTGCTGTTCCGGTATAGGGCCCTGGTCGGTATGGTCGGAGCCACCCTGGCCGCGCTGATGCTGCTGGCCGTGTTCTTTCTCTCGCGCCGGCTCTCCCATCACGAGCACCAGCAAGCAACACAGCAGCACCGGCAACAACAACTCCTCGAACAGTTTATCCGTGGGCAGTCCACGCTCCGCACGGCCCGCGCCGAGTCCCGTGCTCTGGACTGCTGGTGGGAGCGTTTCCACGCGCTGTACACGCCGGGGCAGCGCATCCCGCCCCCATTCCGGGCGCTGGAAATGCTCTATAGCGCCGGGCCGCTGCTGCTGGTTGCGGGGGTACTGGCGACCCTGACCACGGCGGCCCCGTCGCTCTCGCCCGGCCATCAGATAGCCGCGCTGGTGGTAGTGGCGCAGGTACAAGCCGCGCTCTTGCCGCTGGCGTTTGTCGGGCAAGAGGTGCTGGCAACGGGCCCCGTCTTTGCGCGGATACAACCGCTCCTGGCGACGGCCGCCGAATCAGCGCCCCCCCGACGCCATCCGGGGCGGTTGCGTGGGGCTATCACGGTAGATGGGGTATGCTTTGGCTACCCATCATCCGGGGCGGGGGACGCACAGCCCGTACTCAACGGGGTATCGCTGCATATCGAGCCGGGCGAATGGGTTGTCCTGACGGGCCCCTCTGGCGCGGGCAAATCCACGCTGGTACGCCTGCTGCTTGGCTTTGCGCGGCCGCAGGCCGGCGCTATCTTCTACGATGGCTACGAGGTTGGGCACCTTGATATGCCGGCCGTGCGCGAACAAATGGGGGTTGTGTTACAGCATCAGCGTATTGTGCCGGGCAACCTCTGGTACAATATTGCCGGTGAGCGCGACCTCTCTCGACAACAGGTGGAAGAAACCGCCGCCCTGGTTGGTCTGGATGCGCTAATTCGCCAGATGCCGATGGGGTTGAAAACGCCTTTGACCGAGGGGGGAGGGACGCTGTCGGGGGGGCAGCGGCAGCAAATCTTTCTGGCGCGGGCCCTGGTGGCACAGCCGTCTATTGTGCTGCTGGATGAAGCCACTAGCGCCCTTGATGTCCGCTTGCACCAGCGCATCATAACCCACCTGGCCAGCATGTCAGCCACGTGCATACTGATTACCCACGATGCGCGACTGGCGGCGCAGGCGGATCGGGTGGTCACACTGGAGCGGGGAGGTAGGGTGTATGCCTGAGCAGCGATTACCGGCCCTATCCCACGAGGACGAACAGCATATTACCCACCAGGAAGCAGAGATAATGCCGTCGGGGTTTCGTCCGTGGGTGGTGCGCTGGCTCTGGGTGCTGAGTGTGCTGTTGATGATAGGCGGTCTGGTACTCTGGATGGCCGCGTTGTAGCCCGACGGGAGTTGGAGCGGTGGGGAGCATGGTTCGGCGGCGCGTGCCGGTGGTCTTGCAGATGACGATGGCCGATTGTGGGGCCGCCTGCCTGAGCATGATAGTGCGCTACTGGGGGGGGCGGTGTTCGCTCTCGCAGGGCCGCGACTATGTGGGCGGGGGGCGCGACGGGGTCAATGCGTTGATGATTGCCAGCGCGGCCCGTGCGCTTGGTCTGAAGGTGGCCGCCTATCGGCTTGCGCCCGATGCACCGGAGGCGATGGAATCGGTGGCGCTACCGGCTATTGCCCACTGGCAGGGCAACCATTTTGTGGTGGTGGAATCCTGGAGCCGGCAGCAGTCCGTCGTGCTTGACCCCGCTGTCGGGCGCTGTCGTTTGTCGGCGGCGGAGTGGCAGGCCGCCTTTAGCGGGGTGGTACTCACCTGTTCACCAACAGCAGCATTTTCAGCGACGGTGTCCAGACCGCCCGACGAGCGCGGGCGTTCTCCCTGGTCTGTCTTGCTCAAACACCTGTGGCGACTGCCGGGCATCCCGCCAATGCTGATGCAAATGGTGCTGGTCTCGCTGCTGTTGCAGGCGCTTGGTCTGGCGCTACCGCTCTTCACTCGGCTGATTGTTGACCGCGTGCTGCCATCGGGAATGACCGGCCCCCTGTTCCTGGCGGGCGTGGGGATGGTGCTGTTTGTGGTGGCGCAGGCGACCATGGGCTACCTGCGTGCAGTGCTGTCCGTGCGGTTGCAAACGCGCCTGGATGCCCAGGTAATGATCGGGTTTTTCGCGCACTTGCTGGCCCTGCCCTACCGCTTCTTTCAGGAGCGCACCAGCGGCGATATGCTGATGCGTCTGGACAGTACTGCAACCATCCGCGAAACGTTGACCGGGCGGTTGATAGCCAGTATCCTGGATGGGGTACTGGTCACGGGCTATCTGCTTATTCTGTTGGTGCTGGCGCCCGGCTTCGGGGCGCTGGTGGTGTTGGTTGCGCTGGTACAGACGGCGATCCTGGTTGGCACAGCTCGCCCAATGCACCACTTGAGTCAACGGACGCTCTCCGCTCGTACCAGCGAAGAAAGCTACCTGGTAGAGGTATTGCACGGCATCACCACAGTGAAAGCCAGCGGCGCAGATGGGCATGTCCTGGATCAATGGACAGAGCGTTTTTTTGCCAGTCTACGCCTCTCGCTCCAACGGAGCCAACTGGCTATCCTGACCGAGACGAGCCTGACGACGCTGCACCTGTTGATACCCCTGATCTTGTTATGGGCGGGGACGTTGGCGGTACTGGACGGTTCAATGAGTGCGGGGACGATGCTTGGGCTTACGCTGCTGGCCGCGGCTTGTCTGAGTCCGCTATCGTCGCTGATTGCTGGCGTGCAACAATTGCCCATGGTACGGGCCCAACTGGAACGCTTGTTGGATGTATTGCAGACTGAGCGCGAACAACCCACCCCGCCCCAACCCGATGGCCTTGCCGCGGTGCAGGGGCGTCTGGAAGTGCGCGGGGTGCATTTTGGCTATACGCCGTACGCCCCACCCTTGCTGCGCGATATTTCTTTTACCGTGGCGCCCGGTCAGAAAGTTGCTATCGTGGGGCGCACTGGTTCGGGCAAGACAACGTTGGCGCGATTGTTGCCGGGGTTATACCGCCCCACCAGGGGCGAGATAGTATTTGATGGGGTGCCAATCGAACACCTGGATTATCGTTGGTTGCGCCAGCAGATTGGTCTGGTGCCCCAGGAGATCTGGTTGTTTGCGGGGTCTATCCGCGAGAATATTGCATTGCACCGACCGCACCTATCCCACGCCGACATTGAGGCGGCCGCCAGGGTTGCGGCGCTGCACGATGAGGTGATGGCGTGGCCGATGGGGTACGAGACGCGGGTGGCCGAAGGCGGGGCGGGTCTTTCGGGGGGGATGCGCCAGCGGATAGCTCTGGCGCGAGCTATCGTGCATCGCCCGGCGCTGGTGATATTGGATGAGGCGACGAGCCATCTGGATAGCGTGACTGAACAGTCTATTGATACGCAGTTGCAGCGGCTTGGTTGCACGCGGGTGGTTATTTCCCACCGCCGAAATTCTGTTTGCACCGCTGATGTGATTCTGGTGTTGCACGAGGGGCAGGTTGTGGAGCAGGGGAGCCACGCGGAGTTGCTGGCGATGGGGGGGGTGTATGCGGCGCATATGGGGTAAACCTCTCCATCATTGACTCCATTCTGGCAAGCCAGATGGTTGGTAGTACAACGACAATCTGCACTTCGTCCTGATGATGCGCGGTTTGTTCCGCCAGCACGTCGCGCAGCCCCCGCGCAAGGATTTCGGGCAAGCGGTCGTGCATCTCCTGCAACTGCTGCCCAAGGGTGTCGGGCACTTCGATGGTCAATG
>DAOTUK010000198.1:0-2210 GCA_034437375.1 Chloroflexaceae bacterium
CATTGACCATCGAAGTGCCCGACACCCTTGGGCAGCAGTTGCAGGAGATGCACGACCGCTTGCCCGAAATCCTTGCGCGGGGGCTGCGCGACGTGCTGGCGGAACAAACCGCGCATCATCAGGACGAAGCGCAGATTGTCGCGGTACTGGTCAGCCAACCATCACCAGAGCAGGTGCTGGCACTCCATCCGTCACCCACATTGCAGGCGCGAGTGAACGAGTTGCTGGACAGCAATCGGCAAGGAACCCTGACGGTGGAGCAGGCGGCAGAACTGGAGCGATACGCGGTATTGGAACACCTGGTACGATTGGCCAAGATTCACGCCCACAAGCAACTGGCGGGGTCATCATGAGCGGCTATGTAGCGGCCGAACTGCGACGGTTGGTCATGGAACGGGCCGCAGGACGGTGCGAGTATTGCCGGTTTCCCCAATCGCTGACCCTCTTGCCATGTGAGATTGAACACATTATTGCGGAGAAGCATGGCGGTGAAACAACGGCTGATAACCTGGCACTGGCATGCTTCTTTTGCAACCGATACAAAGGCAGCGACCTGGGGTCGCTTGACCCGGAAAGTGGAGCCCTCACCCCCTTATTTCATCCCCGACGCCACCAGTGGGAGGAACACTTTCAGTTTGCGGGAGCGCAGGTGGTCCCCCGTACGGCCGAAGGGCGCGTGACGGTGCGGCTGTTGCGCCTGAATGATCCGGCTCGGCTGCGCGAACGACAAGCGTTGTTGGAAGCGGGACTCTATCCGTAGGCGGTTGGTTCCCTGTGCTCCCTGGTTGCCGTCAAGAAAGGAAGACACGAAGCCCATGACCATTGATGAACTGGTATCCCATGCGGCCCAACTCCCGCCGGTAGCGCAAGCACAATTGGTTCAACGTCTGCTCGCGCTCCGGGGTGAAACCGAGTCCTATGCGATCCTGCCCCCTGGCACGCCCGGCGCAGTATGGGTGGACAACTGGGAGCAGGTCCGCATGGGACCGGCCGTTGCTGATGCAATGCTCGAAGCCATTGCAGACACATGCGGTTGGGTGAGGGAGACGGCAGGACATTGATGTGGTTGGAGTACAGCGCGAGCACAAGAAAAGGAACACACCCATGAGTGACCTGAAAGTCGAAATAGAACTGCCCCATGATTTGCTGATCGCGCTGAATGTGCCGGTGGGGCAAGTTGGCACGAAAGTAAAAGAGTGGTTGGTGCTCGCCCTGGTGCAAGACGGGCAGATTTCGACGGGTAAAGCAGCCGAAATTCTGGGGATGACCAGGGGACAATGTATGGACATGCTTCGTCAGCATCGTATCCCCTATCTGGATTGGGACTCCGACGAACTGGCGGATGAAGAGCGCGTGGCGATGCACGCGGTCAGTCCCCAGGAGTGACTTCGATGCCAATGATAGCGCATGCCGGGCCACTGATTGCTCTGGGGCGTATTGCCCACCTGGAGGTGCTTCATGGATGAGCGGCGTGGACGAACCATCGCCACCACGTTGGGGGTCTCGTGTACTGGTACCGTCGGAGTATTGTTGGCGGCAAAACGTCATGGACAGCTACCGGCGGTGGCTCCCTTACTGGAGCGGCTCCAACAGGTGGGGGTGTATCTGTCGCCCCGCCTGTGTGCAGCGATACGGAGCAAGGCCGGTGAAGAAGACCTTTGATTGTCTCGAAATGAAACGGCGTGCGGCAGCCCAACTGCGTGCGATGCTGGCGCAGATGACGCGGGAAGAACAACTGGCGTTCTGGCAGCATCGCACCGACGAGCTTCGTAAACTCCAACAGCAAGCGGCCGCGGCCCAGGCAGAGAGTGCCGCCGAAAAATCTCAATGATTCTGCCCCCCTAACGACCCCGCAAGAGGAGGCGTGAATATCGCTTCACGCCTCCTCTCGCCCCCACACCCCCACCTGGCGGCATGCGACCATCTCCCCACGTTTCGCCCATTCTGATAACCTCTTCCGCCCCTTCGCGGGTGCGCATTGACATAACCCATATCGGTGCTACGGTGCTTTTTGAACAGGCGTGAATACGGTGTTATTGTCCAGGTCTTGCTCCAGACGGGCATGCGGATTGGCGAATGCGCGGCGCTCACCTGGCCCGACCTCACCATTGGCGAACGCAGCGGCGGGGTCACCATACGGGCCGGCAAAGGCAACAAGGCGCGGTGGGTGCCGCTGAACCGTTCGGTGCGGCAGGCGTTGGTGGACTATG
>DAOTUK010000199.1:0-7906 GCA_034437375.1 Chloroflexaceae bacterium
GGAGACACGGAGACACAGAGGCACACGGAGTATTTTGTGTTCAACGCGCCCTGGTTGACCCGAAAGAGGGAGTCCTTTCATAATCTCCCTCCTCCGTGCCATCTCCGTGCCTCCGTGTCTCCGTGGTGCCATTCCGCACTCGGTTGCGAGAAAGCGGGGTTCTGACAAATCGTGCTTGCCCCCATGGCGCGTACGAGGGTATGGGGCGGGGGCGTTTCTGGGGGCGCGGGGGCCCTCCTCTAGCGCGGTTGCACCGGCTCTTTGCTGGCCTGCGATAGTACCTCGCACCCGTCTTCGTGCAATACTACCAGATCTTCTATCCGTACCCCGCCCCACTCCGGCAGGTAAATTCCCGGCTCCACGCTAAACACACTTCCCGCTTGAAGCGTATGCTCACTTTGCGACCCCAGGCGCGGCCCTTCGTGAATGTCAAGCCCGACCCCATGCCCCAGACCGTGCCCAAAATATTCGCCCTGGCCCGCGTCCGTAATACTCGTGCGGGCCAGCATGTCGGCGTCGTGCCCGCTCAGGCCGGGGCGTATGGTGGCAAGCGCATGCTCCTGCGCCGCCAGTACCGTCTGGTAGACATTCCAGAAGCGTTCGTCAGCGGCCCCAAGCACAATCGTACGGGTTAGATCGGCGTGGTAGTGGCGATAGGTGGCTCCCATATCTATAATCACCGGCTGTCCGCTCCCAAGCGGGCTATCACCTGGCTGTGCGTGGGGCATAGCTGCGTTGGTGCCCGCCGCAACGATAATGGGAAATGCTACCCCGTCGGCTCCCCGCTCGCGCATCGTCCGCTCCAACAGCCACGCTACTTGCCGCTCGGTATGGTCGGGTTGCAGATGGGGCACTACTGCCGCCAGCGTCTCGTCAGTGATTGCAACCGCCTGGCGGATAATTGCAAGTTCGTCGGCATATTTGCGCTCGCGCATCGCTTCGACAACTCCTTTTGTGGGGAGTAGTGCTGTGTGGTGGTGGTGCTCCTGGGTATAGGTCGCAAACGAATCCTGCATCGTCTCATGGTACGCGACCGTCCAGTGCTCCGCTTCAAAGCACAACGTTGTTAGCCCAAGTTCGGCTACGAGCGCCGGTAACTGTTTGGAAAGCGGTTTTTCGTGGCTGATGGTGTGCAGGGTAAACGCGGGGGCCTGGCGTGGGGCCTGGGTGTGGTAGCGAAAGTCGGTAAACAATAGCGCCGTGGTTGGCGTCACCAGTAGTGACCCGGCCGTGCCGCTAAACCCGCTGATATACTGGCGGTTTGTGGGGTTGGTTATGAGGATAGCCGCAATTTCTTGCTGCTGCATATGGGCCCGAACGTCGTTCAGGCGTTGCTGGTAAAGGGACGTGGCCGTGGTCATAGCGTGGTACCTTTCCAAATACTATTTGACACACCGGGGGATGGATTCTATTATGGGTACGGTGGTTGGGAATATCTGATAACCCTGGGAGGGGGTGGGTATGAAACAGAAACGAAAAGAACGCTTGTACCGCGGTGCCCTGATGGTTATTGCTATCTTGCTTATTATATCGCTTTGCTTGCCGACGTTCATGTTTATTGGACAGACTCCAGGGGCCTGAGCCAGCGGCTCTGGCCGGAGGTCGCTACGCTCCCGCCGCGCAACAGTATCGCCCCCCTGGCCAGGTCTCCCCGCGTTAATGCATACTCTCCACGGTCTGCGCTTGCTGCGGCTCGATGGGGATAGTAGCCGACGCCGGGGCCGGAGTTGATGGCAGCGGGAGGGCATCACCGCTTTGCGGAATAGGCGTATTCTTGCCGCTGCGGATACTGTCAAGCTGATCTTCCAGATTTTTGCGCAAAATCAAACTCGTGACCAGGTTAATCAGCTTATTACGGTTGTACACAACACGATTGAAAATTGTCCGCCAGGAATACATCCCCAGGAAATGCTGCATATACGTAATCTGGTATTCAAGCGGGTCGTACCGTTCACACTTGACCACCAGGTTATTGGCATTGTACTTGTCCCAATCCTCGTCTACCACCAGGCGTTGCTCTTTGTACTCCCAATACATCCGAGTGCCCGGATAGGGTGTCATAATGGAATATAGCGGCATCATCAAGTGGTTCTCGCGGACAAACTGTTCCACCGCATCCATATCTTCGTACGTATCTATGGCCGGGTTGACCAGGAAATTGCCCTGGACATTGAGCCCCGCTGCGCGGCAACTATCAATAATCTGCACAAACTTCTGGACGCTGTTCTGGCGCTTCCCATACGTTTTTAGCGTCTCTTGATTGATAGATTCAAACCCCACCAGTACCATGGCACAGCCGGCTTCAACCAGTAGCTTGACTGTTTTGGGGTCTTCCAGAAAGTTAATACTGATAAAGGTACTGAAGCGTACGTTCAGCTCTTTTAACATCTCAAGCACGGCCCACATTTGCTTCTTGTTGACCCCGAAATTTTCGTCGGTAAACATGAACCAGGGCTTTTTGCCAAATAGCGCTGTTTCCTTGAAAAAGGCCTGCTTTGCATCGAGCACTTGCTGGCGCACTATCTCCGCTGTGTGGGTACGGTAGAGCTTGCCGGTAAAGTTGGGCGTCACACAAAACGAGCAATTATAGGGGCATCCGCGTGTGGTGTAGATGGGAATGGATTTGCGCGAGTCAACCTTGTTGCGCTTGCTGCATTGGAAAATGCGCCGATAATCCAACGGGGTCGCATGTTTCACCGGGGGATAGTTGCTGGCCTTGTATGAGGGCTTGAGCGTGCCCTGGGCTACGTCTTGTAGCACTGTCTCCCATAGATGCTCCGCCTCGCCATTGATGACGCTATCGCAATGGGCTATCGCCTCTTCATAGTTAAAGGAAACATGTACCCCCCCCAGAATAGTTGTTACCCCGCGGCGGCGGAATTCGTCGCTAATCTCGTAGGCGCGGGTTGCGTTGCAGGTGCGGGTGGTAACGCCGACGAGATCGTAGGGCCGGTCATAATCTATTTCATCCCCAAACAATTCGTCAACCAGTTCTATCTGGTGTTGTGGCGGGGTAATGCTGACCAGTACCCCGATAGCCATCGTGACCAGGGGTTTCTGGCCGCTTTCCTCTTCTTTTTTTCCTCTGGGCGTTACGAGTAATATTTTCAGTGGCCTGATCGTCTCAGGTGGTAGGAGCGTGGTATTCGGTAAGCTGTGTGTAGCTGTGTGATGGGTATCGCTGGTTGCATGCGCATGCAACCCATTGGGCGATAGGGTATTCGACATGAGTACCGTAACCTGCTACTTTCTAAGTGTTCAAATGTACCCAAACGTACGCTTTGAACACCCACTGAAATTCCTGTTTCATCCTGTACTGCGCTCTCATATGAGCGTCTTACCCACAGTCCACAGGCGTGTTTTCCGTCCCGACGTAGCCACGGCCGGGGACGGTTGGTTCTCAGGCACCAACAAGCCTCATTCCTTGGTCTCGAACATTCCGTGCGGCGTTCACATCCCGATCCCGGATCGTCCTGCACGATGGGCATATCCAGGTACGGTCGGATAGCACCAGGTCATGGTTGATATATCCACACCCGTTGCATGTCTTGCTGGATGGATAAAACGGGTCTATCAGCACTGCCTGTTCCGCTTTGTATCCCAACTGGCGAACTATCTCGCTGAATGCGGCATCTGCGATGGCCCGCGCCAGTTTGTGATTTTTCAGCATTCCCGCCACGTTTAAGGTTTCCAGGGCTATAATGCTGGCTTTCCCTGCGAGTCGGGTCGTCATCTTATGGATGGCATCCGCCCGCAGGTTGGCGATCCGATAGTGCAGCCGGGCCAGCGTGTACTTCGCTTTGTGCCAGTTCTTGCTGCCTTTCTGCTTCCGATCCAACCAACGGTTCAGCCGTCGTAGTTTTTTCTGGGCGGTGGCTAGATGTTTTTGGTTCTCAAACACCTCGCCGTCACTGCCTACGGCTAACGACGTCACCCCAATATCCACCCCAAGTACCTGTTCTGGAGCCATGCGAGGTGGCGCAGGTATCTCAACCTGGATGCTCACGAACCAGTACCCTGCTCGATAGGACACGGTTGCTCCCATAATCTTGCCCTGGAAGCGGAGCGGCTCAGTCATATTCACCCACCCCAGGCGAGGTATCTGTATCCTGTACTCGTCAACCGTGAACTTGTCGTTGGCGAGATAGAACGAGCCATATCCCTTCTTGCGTGACTTGAAGCGTGGAAACCCGACTCGCTTCCCGTCCTTGCGTGGCTTGCCGTTCCTACGGTTCTTGATGTCGTTGAAGTAGTGGTGCAACGCCCGATTCAGGTTGGCAAACGCCCCTTCGGGAGCGCATTTAGTGGTGAGCATCACAAACGGAAACTCGTCGCGCTTGATGCGATTGAATTGGGTCTTCAAATCGCCCACTAACGGGAGCGTGGTCTGGTCTTTCCGTGCTTGTCGCAAGATAGCAACGGCCCAGTTCCAGGCAAAGCAGGCATTACCTGCGGCCTGCCGAAAATACCGCTCTTGCTCAGGCGCCGGGTTTAACCGTATTTTATGTGCGCGTTGTAGCGTCTGCATAACGGGTACTCTTGCTCACTTCTGGGTAGGTTTTGCCTACTTAAGCTATGCACTCCTCCTGACCGGTGTTTCAGAACTTGCGGTGCCTGGGCCTGGGCTTTTTCCATGATGCTGTATAGTATAGCACAAGTGCGTGGTTTGATGGGCGGCCTATCGTGGAGTATCCTTTGCAACGGCAACGGGCGCGGGTGTATCATAATGGACGCTAGGGTATCTGTATCGTCTCATCCATCCAGGCGAGATAGTCGTGTGCTCCCGTGATAATGGGGGACACAATAATCTCTGGCACGTCGTACGGATGCTGTTGCTTGATCAACGTTTCCAGGTGGGGGTAGGCATCCAGGCGGGTCTTGATGAGCAACAGGTGCTCGGCGTCATGATGAATGGCTCCTTCCCACCGATAGACCGACTGTATGGGCACGATATGCACACAGGCGGCCAGGCTCTGCGCTACCACCGCATCGGCAATCGTGCGCGCCTGTTCGTCTGTCTCAGTAGATACCTGCACTGTCACATAGGTTGTTGCTGCTTCCATAGCTGTATCCTCTCCCGTTTCGATAGGGTTGCCAATGTGTTGTGGTGCTTATTATAGCATAGGTTAGTGTAGGGGGAAAAGTCGCTTGACAATGGGGTAGGGCAATGCTACCATTATGCGTCAGTACATGGGGTTATGATAAGGAGGGGTGTTATGTCGGCAGACTGGGAAAATGTTGGGGCTGTAGACCGTATTATACGGTTGGCCGTTGGCGTTGTCTTTATGGTCTTCGGGCTCGTCTTATTGCAAGTCTTGATACCGGTTGCTGTCGTCTTGATTCTGTTGGGAGCTGTGTTATTGATAAGTGGTGGTACTGGCTTTTGTCCGGGCTATCGGATTTTTAATAACTTCTCGACGATTGAACCAGAGTTTGATGAATTCCCATCCTGGCGCCATCATCATAGCCAGAGCGAGGTGCCGCGCCGTGATCGGTATGCCAACCGCACGACCAGCTTTGAGCGACCGGGCCGCGGGCACCAGTCTGGCATGACGCGCCAATTGGTATGGACGCAAGGCAAGGGCACCGAGATACGCTCACGTGGCGTCTATCCGTCGGGGCATTCGCAAGCGCGGTATAAGTATCGTCGCTATCTGTCGTAGCAAGGTATTGTGGCTTTGGTTCGATCAGGAGGGAGAAGGTTATGGAATTTTTTAACTGGGTGGTTCCGCGAAACGAAGGCTTGTTAGATAGGGTCATTCGTGTTTGTGTGGGTATTGCCGTCTTTGCTGGCGGGGTCTTCCTGGTGTCGCCGCCCAATATGGCCAATATCTGGCCCGAAGCAAACGAGGTGGCTACCGTTGCAGCGCAGGGGCCCAATCCGTTGTTTGCGGGTATCGCCTTGCTGCTTGGGGTTATTGGCCTTATCCTGGTGGTGAGCGGGCTTATCGGCTACTGTCCGTTCTACAACATCATTGGGGCATGGTTTGATAGCGAGATAACGACATGCCCGCGCCCCCTGAGCCGGGTAGAACAGTTGGAGCGTACCACGTACCACGTTGGCCGCTATCGCAATACCCAGAAGGATTATTATAGCGTGATGCGGCAATCGCGCTATGAGCGGCGCAGAGATAGCTATGCTGTCAATCCCTATGAACGCACCGCCAGCGAGGAAACCGCCAGCGAGGGCTAAGTGCTTTCGTATGATAAAACTTTCTTTTTGTAAGGATTGGTTGCACCAATGTATGTCATGAGTTGTATTTGTTGTGGGGTGGGCGTGGCATTTTCTGTGTGTTTGTAGTACCAATCTCTATAGTATTGGGTGTCTGGTGGGCAAGATCATTGATCTTGCCCGCTTTTTTGTGTAGAATTGAAATAGAGTACGTTTATTTATACATATTCGTATACAATTTTGTCTGGATTTTTTCATGGAATATCGCATTTTGATTGTGAGCGAGAATGCAGCCGAGCGCAGCAGGTATGCCGAGCTATTGATTGCAGAGCCGCCGGCTGAAGGGATCTCGTATCAGATTGTGACGGTCGGGTCTGTGGCGGCGGCCCAGTTGCAAGCTACTCGCCAGCGCTTTGATCTTGTGGTGGTTGCATTGAGTCGGCAAGACGATGGGTTGGAATTATCCGGTCGGTTGAAAGGGCTTTTTCCCGATATGCGGTTGTTGTTGTTGTGTGAGCAGGGCGTAACGAAATCACAATTAAAGACCGCGCGTTTGATCCGAGCCAGTGTAGCTGAAAGTACGATTGATCCCAATAGCTTGCGGGCAATTGTATCGGATATGTTAGGCGCAAGTGCGCTGGCGCAGCAGTTGGCTCAGAGTGCCAGGAAGCAAAAACGTCGAGAGGGCGGCAATTCTGTGCGGCCTGAATTGCCCAATGTTGTCCAGCCGTTTTTGCAGCCGTTTCTTGAAGAGTTGCGGCGGCATACGCGAGCCGAGTTGGCTATTTATAGCGACCGGTCGGGGCAGATTATTGGGCAAGATGGTGAGGTGACGCAGGTGGATATGGTGGCGGTGGCGGCGGTGATAGGCCGCCGGGCTGGTGATTTTGGGGAGTTGGGCGGTTTATTGGGCGATACGGAAACGGTGCATTTGTGTGTGCATGAGGGGAAGCAATATGATGTGTATGCTGCCAATGTGCGCGACGATAGATTTTTGTGTCTCTTTTTTAATAAAGATTTTGTAACTCCGAAACTTGGGTTTGTCTGGTTGATGATGAAGCGGAGTGCTGAACAATTGGCGCGGGTGAATTGACAAGCAGGTGGAGGGCCCCTGCCCAGGGGGCCATCTGCTGGTAGAAGCGCTGGTGCGGCTTGTGGGCCGCACCGTTTTTTTTGGCCTGTGTTCGTGTTGTGGCTGTTGTGTCGGGGGCGGGGTTTACGAGAGTTGCTGTATCTGGCGGGTGACGTAGGTAGTTAGTTCGCTGGCGGTTGCGCCGTCTGCGCCGGGGATGGGGGCGTGTGGCTCCATGGTGGAGAGTTGTTTTAACACGTTGCGGTAGCTGCGGCGGGCGTCCTCTACGTTGCCCATTTGCCGCCAGATGTTGGCCATGCCGAGCATGCCCAGAACGTAGCGGCGGTCGAGAAAGACTACCCGGCGGTATTCATTCAGCGCCAGGTCGTATTGTTTTTCGTGTTCGTAGATCTGGGCCAGGATGTAGTGGGCCTCGATGCTGAGCGGGTCGTGTTTGATGGCCGTTTCACAGTGGTATTGGGCGCAGGCCCATTCGGCGCGGTCGGCACACAGCTTGCCCAGGGTTGTGCGGGCATGTACGTGTTGCGGGTTGAGGTTGAGCAGGTCTTGAATGAGTTGCTCTATGTTGTTCTTATCGCCCAGGTTCATTTTCTGTTGTATTTCTTCCCAGAGCTGGTCGCTGTGTGATGCCGGGGGTGGGG
>DAOTUK010000200.1:0-3244 GCA_034437375.1 Chloroflexaceae bacterium
GTGGAGTGTGGCACGGAGTGTATGCCGCCCTCGCTATCGGACTGGGTAGCCTGATCTATGCCCTCGTCGTTGCACTGGGACTGGGGGCCGTCATCGCCCACCGGCCTGCTGTGCTGATGGGGGTACAACTGCTAGGGGCCGGGTATCTGCTGTATCTGGGTATCCGCACCGTGCGCACCGTGGACAGCGGCGGTGGTATGCAGCAAACCGCACAAGCCGCCAGTGGATCGCATACCTTTGGTGAAGCGCTCATGGTCTGCCTGCTCAATCCCAAGGTTGCCGTCTTTCTGTTTGCCTTTCTGCCCCAATTTGTAACAGACGCGGACAGCACGCAGGGGGGCAGGTTGGCTATCCTTGGTACACTGTTTGCACTGCTCGGTACGCTGTGGGCTGCCATCCTGGCAGTGGGCACTGGACTGCTCGGCAACCGCCTGCGGCGTACGAAGCTACCATCGTGGGCTGCGCCCGTGGTGTCCGGCAGCCTGCTCATCGGGCTTGCGCTGCTTGTGACGTTCAACGCCCTGGCGTAGCCTGAGCGCCACGGTGGGACTGCTGTCCTGCTTTAGGGGCCTGGACAACTCCTCATGCTGGTCAATCACCAGCAGCACCCGCGGTGTATATTTTCCCTCAAAAAATGCGGCAACCTCTATGCCATTCTTATGGCGTCACGATAAGCGCGATATGCCCCTTCTTCTGGCCCTCCGCCACATACCGATGTGCCGCCACCGCCTCTTCCAATGGGAACTGCTGATCAATCGCGGCCCGCAGGTGTCCCGCCTCAATCAACGCTTTGATAAACGGCAGATCACCCGTCTTATCGGGGGCTACCGCACAGATAACCTTCTTGCGGCCAACAAGCGACGTGCGGAGCATATGCCACAGGTGAGGCATCTTGAAGCTGGCGAACAGACAGCGTCCGTTCTGCTTAAGCGATTGTTGGCAGCGCGAACCCGAACATTTCCCCAGGATGTCAAAAATGAGATCGTAGGTCTCGCCACTCCGGGTAAAATCCTCGCGGGTGTAGTCAATGACCCGCTCAGCGCCAAGCGATTGCACCACCGCCATGCGAGCGGTACTGCATACCCCGGTCACGCTCGCCCCATAGTACCGCGCCAGTTGCACCGCCGCCAACCCGATTGAGCCAGACGCCCCATTGATAAGCACATGGTCTCTGCGCTGGATAGGGGCTTTCTTGAGCAGATTCAACGCCGTGAGGGCCCCATAGGGAACGACGGCTGCTTCGGCATAGCTCATATTGGTGGGTTTGATTGCCACCTCATCATCTTCTGGCATGCAGAGATACTCGGCATACGCCCCCATGCGTTGACCGCGATAGCCAAAGACCGCATCGCCGGCTTTGAACCGTTGAACATGCTTGCCAACCGATTCAATATCCCCGGCAAATTCACTGCCGAGTATCGTGGTTCGTGGTCTGGTGATACCGAACATGAGCCGCGCCAGCACCCAGAAGGGGAGGGGCATGTTGAAGGTTCGCGGGGAGATGGCTTTGAAATTGCGAGCGGTCATATCCCCATACGTAACGGATGTCGCATGGACCCGTATCAAGACCTCATGGTCCTTCGGAGTCGGTCTGGCGACCTCGGTGTGCTGAAGCACCTCCGGTGGCCCGTACCGCGTGGAAACTATCGCCTTCATCTGTCTTCCTTCCTTGGAGCATCAACGCCGATTTCAGGATGGGTCAGCGTGAGGTACACCCCATCTTCATCGGCTATCTGCGTCAGCAATGGGCTATATCACCCCGTCACGCTGGACTCAGTATACCACGCCTTCCCGCGACACGAAGCGCCTCCCCACCCCAGACTGCATGCCCCCCCGCTCCCCCGGAGCTACCGTCATGTGCGACAATGGGCCCTAGCACCATACCAGCAACACGCTGTACGACGATGGACAGAGGCGGCTATAGTCGCCTGGATCCAACCCGGAGTACCTTCTATGAGCGACATACCCGACCTGGAAATTGGTCTGCGCCGCGCTGATACGGGCTATATAGTCGAACTACGCTTCACCGACCCGCAGAGCAGTAGCGACTCCCGCCACATTGGTACGGTAGACCTGGACATTGACCACCTGCGCCACCTCGCGCACGTCCCGGACCGCTACGGCCACCACCTGACCGCAAGCCTCTTCACCGCACGGGTTGGACCCCCCCCGGTGACAGGGGTGACGTGGCATGAGGCGCAGGACTATGCGGCATGGGCCGGTAAGCGATTGCCCACCGCGGACGAGTGGGTGTGGGCCGCGGGTGGGGATGCCACCCGCTATCCCTGGGGCGAGACATGCACCCCAGACCAGAGCAACACCCGCGAGTCGGGGATTGGAGATACCACACCGGTTGACCGCTACAGTCCGGCCAGCGATAGTCCCTATGGGGTGGCGGATATGGCCGGGAATGTGTGGGAGTGGCTGGCCAACCCGGCCGGGCCGGAGGGGCGCTATCGGCACCTGCGCGGCGGGGGATGGATGTATAGCGCGGAGTTTGCACGGGTGGATTTTGCCCTGTGCTGGCGCGAACCCGACCAGCGCCAGGCCGCTATTGGCTTTCGGCTGTGCTTTGATGGGACACGAGAGGAGGATGGTTGATGGCTGAACCGGATGAGCAGCAGGATATGGTGGTATATGGACAACCCGACCATGCGTTGCTGCGTTCCATACTGGATACCGCGTTGGAAGCGTGGGGCGTGAAAGAACTGTGGTATGCCCTGGATGTAAACCAGTACCGTTCGTATGAAGCATACCGAGAGCAGCTAGAGCAGTGGCACAAACATATCTTCCAGCAGATTGGGGATACGCCAGAACAGGCCCGACCGGTGCTCCAGGACACCCTCACGGCCTATCTCAGTGAGCACGCGATACCCTTAGCCCCCGAACAGGAGAACCTGCTCCATGCGTTGCTGATGGAATTGTATGGATTAGGCCCCCTGGAGTTTCTGCTGCGGGACAGCGAGGTCCAGAGCATTATTATCAACGGCCCCCAGGAAATCCTGGTTGTGCGCCAGGGACGGCGCATCAAGGTTGATGTAACCTTTGCGAATACGAACCACCTGCTGGATCACTTGAATAGAATAGTGATACCATTGGGAAAACTGGTCAACCAGTACGTTCCTGTTGCTCAGGAACGCTTGCAGGATGGTTCGCTCGTGTGTGCCGTTGTGCCGCCCATTGCACTGGACAACCCATCGGTGACGATTCAGAAGTTCCGCAAAGATTGGCTCACAATGGAAGA
>DAOTUK010000201.1:0-15768 GCA_034437375.1 Chloroflexaceae bacterium
ACGATGAGCTATGCTGACTTTCTGGAATGGGCGGACGACGATACCCACGCCGAATGGGTACGCGGAGAGGTCATCATCTTCATGCCCCCAAAAACAGCCCATCAGCTTCTCGCCAATTTCCTGAACCAGATCATCAGCCTGTACGTAGACTTCTTCGATCTGGGCACCGTCCTGACGGCCCCCTTTGAAATGAGCATCCTACCGGGCGAAGTATCACGCGAACCCGACCTGCTCTTCGTGGCCCGCGACAACGAACACCGCCTCACCCCCGACCGGCTCGTTGGGCCAGCCGACCTGGTGCTAGAGGTAGTCTCTCCGAGCAGTGCCCGCCGCGACCGCCACGAAAAATGGCAAGAATACCAGGACGCCGGCGTGCGCGAGTACTGGCTGGTAGACCCGCGCCCCGACCAGCAAACCGCCGCATTTTACCAACGCACGCCACAAGGGCGCTATGAACCCGCCGCACTTGACGGCGAGGGGCGCTACCACTCCGCCGTGCTGCCCGGCTTCTGGCTGCGCCCGGCGTGGCTGTGGCGCGACCCGCTGCCCAGTCCCTTGATGGCCGTGCTTGAAGTCGGAATGTTGTCACCCACAACATCCCAATCTGTGTACGATGAATACCGCAGGAACCAACGCGATAAAAATTAAACCAGGAGGAAGTAAAGAAGGATGCAACGCACGTTTCTTGTTATCACACTGGTGCTTATCACCAGCATGCTATTGATTATCGCCACCGCCTCCTCCGGGGCGGTCAAGGCGCAGGACGGACAACGCTGTTTCCCCGAAACCGGCTACTGCATCGCCGGCAATATTCGCGCCTACTGGGAACGCAACGGCGGGTTGCCTGTGTTTGGCTACCCCGTTACCGAGCAACGTACCGAAACAATAGAAGGCACCTGGACCGGGCCCGTACAATGGTTCGAGCGTGACCGGCTCGAAGATCACGGCGCAGATGGAGTAATGGCCGGCCGCCTGGGAGCCGACATCCTGGAACGCCAGAGTACCCCCTGGGAAACCTGTCCCACAGTGGAAACCGCCCCCGACGGCTGTAGGTACGTCGCAACCACCGGCCACAGCCTGTGCCAACCCTTCCTGGGGTATTGGGAGCGCAACGGCGGGCTAGAACGCTTTGGCTACCCCATTACCCAACCCTTCGAAACCACCATCGGCAATTGGAGCGGCACAGTACAATACTTCGAGCGCCGCCGGATGGAACACCATACCGACCTGGCCGGTACCGACTACGAAGTATTGCTTGGCTTGCTTGGCAACGAAGTACGCGCTATGGAACAAACGGGCCCACCCCCCACCCCAACCAGCGCCGCCTATCCCCCACCCGAACCCACCGCCACCAGCGAAGCCACCGCCACCAGTGAGGCGACGGCGACCAACGAACCCACCGCCACCAGCGAACCCACCGCCACCAGCGAAGCCACCGCCACCAACGAACCCACCGCCACCAGCGAACCCACCGCCACCAGCGAGGCGACGGCGACCAGCGAGGCGACGGCGACCAGCGAACCCACCGCCACCAGCGAACCCACCGCCACCGCCACCCCCGCCGACAGCGGCGAAAACATCGAACCCGGCACCTGCCTGACCGCCGAAGAAGCCAGACTGGCCACCATGATCAACGACTACCGCCGCGCCAACGGCCTGTCAGCCGCGCCCCTCTCTCGCTCACTCACCCACGTAGCCCAGACCCATGTGCGCGACCTCTACGAGAACGCCCCCGACACCGGCACAGATAACCGGGGGATGGAGTGCAACATGCATAGCTGGTCAGACCAGGGCGATTGGAGCGCCGTCTGCTACACCTCAGACCACGCCCATGCCGAAGGTATGTGGAACAAACCCCGCGAAATCACCAACGGTGCCTACCCCGGCGACGGCTACGAAAACTCCCACTACCACTCCGCCCAGGCAACCGCCAATACCGCGCTAGAAGGATGGAAAGGGAGTACTGGGCACCGGTCGGTCATCCTTGAACAGGGCATCTGGGAAGGCAAGAACTGGCCCGCCATGGGCGTCGGCATCTACCGCAACTATGCCGTACTCTGGTTTGGCAGTGTATCCGACCCACAGGGTAGTATTGACCCATGCCCCTGAAAAAAGTGCTATAATCTAGATCCGGTACGAACCGGAGTGTAAAATCTGTTCAGGAGCAACCGTGAGTAAACAAAAAAAAGCGCATCAACCAGAAACCACCAGCACAGCGGGAGGTATGAGCCTGGCCGGCCTGCTCTCAGCGGCCGTTGTCGTTGTCATCTTTGTTGCGCTGGCGGTGATGCTCTCCACCCGTTCGCAAGAGCTTGCGGCCGAACAACAGCAACAGATAGCCGAAGCAACCGCCGCACGGGTAGCGGAAGAGCAACCCGCCGATGATGTAGACGAAACCAGCGAAATCACCGATACCGCCGAAATGACCAGCACGATGGAACTGGCAGAAGAAGTCAATGTGGAAGAATTTATGGAAGGAATGGAACCTATGGCAAAAACGAACGACGGCCCGCGCAAGACCTATACCGAACGCCCACCTATGACGATTGATCCGCAAAAGAAATATGCCGCGGTCATCACCACTCCGCGTGGTGACATCACCGTACGATTGCGGCCCGACGTGGCCCCCCAGACCGTGAACAGCTTTGTCTTTCTCGCCCGCGAAGGCTTTTACAATGGCACCACCTGGCACCGCGTCATACCCAACTTTATGGCCCAGGGCGGCGACCCCACCGGTACAGGCACCGGCGGTCCGGGCTATAGCGTCCCCGCCGAATTTACCGACAAAATTTTGTTTGACCGGCCTGGTATTCTGGCGATGGCCCGCTCATCCGACCCCAACAGCGCCGGCTCACAATTCTTTATCACCAACGCCCCCGCCCCCCATCTCAACAACCAGTATACCCCCTTTGGCGAAGTCATTGACGGCCTGGACGTGGTGATGGGCATACCCGTACGCGATCCAGGCTCGGCCACACAGCCGGGCGAAGAAATCGTCAATATCACCATTCAAGAAGAAACGGCGTAACGCCAAACAGGAGAAGGGTCAAAAAGCGAGTCAACCACCCGCGCTATCACGCCCAGAGCGTGTAGCGTACCATCAAAGCCAGTAATCCTACGAAGACCGAAACATCCGAAGGGTGTTTCGGTTTTTGTTATCTACATACTCGTAGGAAAACTCGTCAACACTGTTCAGGGCAATATAGACCCCAAGCCCGCCCCGCTCGCGCTCCTCCAACGGAAGATTGAGATTGTTGGGCGAGGCATGCTGGCGCGGGTCAAATGGCACGGCGCGGTCTTCAATCGTCACCGTGAGCGCGGTATTATCCACCCGCACCGACAACGATATGTCGCCTTCCAGACCGGCCTCTTCATACCCATGAACAATAATATTAGTGACGATTTCGTCTACCGCAAGGCACAAACGATAGGCTTTACGTTGATCAAGCTCTATGGCCTTGGCTGCATTCTGGACGTAGTGTCGAAAGAGCGAGAGTGATTCCAGACTGCCCGGTGCAGTAATTGGTTCCATTTGCTTATCTAACACGGCTATTCCTACCCTCAGGATGGCAAACTCGCCAACCCCTCATCAAGCGTTTCGTAGGTCGTAAGATAGGAGAGAAACCCCATTGTAGACAACGTGTTTTTCAAATTTTCAGACAACCCCACCAGGGCCATACGTCCCTGTACACGCATCATCTGATGATACAGCAGCAAGATGAGTTGTAACCCCATACTTGACATATACGAGACGGCGCTCATATCCAGCAGCAGGTTGCTTTCTTGTTGACAAAGCGGGACGATGGCCGCCTGCGCCTCGCGTGATGTCTGCGCGTCCAGTTCCCCGCTCAGGGTAACAACCGTCACAGACCCCTTTACTTGTGTCGAGAGTTCCACACACTTTACCTCACACTTCTACCCAATATAAACGGTATTATAGCGCAGAATAGCAAGCGGTGTCACACCTGCTCATTCCGTTTGATAGCTTCGTATAACTGGGTTGTCTCTGGCAACGGCTCAATACCCAGATCATCGCTCAGCGCCTGCACACAGCGCGTATAGCTGCGCAACGCCTGCGAGCGGCTCCCGCTCAAGGCGTACGCCCGCATCAATACCTGGTACGCCTCTTCGTAGCAGCGGTCGCGCCGCAACACCCGCTCGCACATAGACACCGACTGCTCCAGGTCGCCCTTTTCCATAAGCCGCTCCCCAAGCGCCGTCGCCGTGGCCAGATAGCGAGCCAGCAAGCGCTCGCGTTCCTCCAGCGTCCACGAGTCGTACAGCGATTCGGCCAGATAGTCGCCCTCGTAGAGATTGACCGCAACCTGGGCATTGCGCAAAATGAAATCCGGGTCGCTCTGGGGAATATTGGTGGTGCGCAATTCAAACTCATCAACATCAATCCAGCACCCATACGAGGGCGCAAAGCTATACGCCAACCCCTGCCGCCGCACAAAGAAGGGCGTGGTACGTGGGGGGCGGAAGGGTTCAAGCGCCGTATTGAGCGCATTCAACGTCACCTTGAATTGGCGTTCGGCGGCGTCAAGGTCGTTGTCCGGCCACAACCAGGAACAAATCTGCTCCCGTTGGAGCCATTGCCCACGATAGGTCAGCAACAGTTGCAGCAGTTGGCGAGCCTTCTCGCGCTGCCACTCACGCGCCTGTATCTCGTGCGTACCCCGCCAGACGCGAAAGCTGCCAAGCATCTGAATACGCAACGTGTAGCCGGGGTGATACTCTTCAACCGTTTCATCAGCCGCAATCGTAGGGAAGGCCTGCCGCAAGAGTTTCTGGACAAAGGGCGCATGGTCGGGCATCGTACGGCCACACAGCAGCACCGGTATCAGCATGGCCATATCGCGCGGGCCTGAGAGCGTCGGCGCAGTCAACAACCCCTCGTAGCTGTGGCTCCGCGCCAGTTCCAACAGCGTAGCCACATGCGCTTGCATCGTTTCAGGCGGCCCGGCCCGCAGATGCCACAGCGCCAACCACAACGCCACCACCGCCTGCCCGTAGCTATCGTCGCCGCTAATAAAGCGCCGTCTAGCCTCGTCCAACCACACACAGGCCCGCTCATCCGTATCGGCTACGGCCGCCCCCCCAAGCGCCAACCATATCATTGCCGCGATCCACTCATCGCCAGACGCTTCCGCAATGTGCAATCCCTCCTGTGCTATCGTCTCAGCCTGCACCAGGTCGCCGCTCTGGCCATGCAACAGCGCCAACCCCATCAACCCTTCAACTTTTGTGCGCGTCACCCCAAACGATTCCACAATGGTCAGGGCCTCCTGGTAATGCCGCCGCGCCGCCTCCGCATCCAGCGGACTGATCACCTGGTACGCATGCCCCACCCGCATATGCGCAATACCCTCAGTAAGCGGCGAGCCGCGCTGCTGCGCCTCGATTAACCCGCGCAGCGCCATCGCCAGTGCGCGGGCCCCATTCCCCAACATGGCGTTGAGCAAGGCCAGCAACAGCAAGGGCTCACGGTGGGCCAGGATGGTGGAGCGCGGGGACGGTTGGTGGTGCGGGTGCATCCCAAGCTCGGTTTCCAACAGGCGGCGCGACTCATTCAAACGGCCACTGCGGAGCAGCAACCGTGGCGAGAGGGAGGGCATTGGCGTGAGATGGCACACGGTCGCCTCGGTATCCTCGGTGGCTTCTGATTGCGATAGCTGTTCCTCCTGGGCCAGTTTGCGGGCCGCCGTCTCAAGCTGAAACGCAATATCGGCCCTCCCACGGTTCGCCCAATTTTCGGCCTGGAGCAGCAAAATCTCGGCCCGCTCAATACGGCGTTCTTCGGGCAACATCGTGAGCGCCTGCTCAAGCAACGCCTCAGCCGGGGCCGGCTGTACCGTATCCAGGTACACCTCGGCCCGTCCGCGGAGCGTGCGCGATTGCCCCTCGCGGTTTCCCTCTGCCGCAAAGGCCGTCTCCGCCTCGCTATATACCTGAAGCGCCTGCTCGAAGCGCCCCACCTGCCGATAGGCCGCCGCGCGGGCCTCCAACAGCGTTGGCCAGTGCTGGTAGGCTTCCGGTAGACGATCTAGCCAGTGCAACAACGCCATACCCCGCCCACGCTTAATCCATATTCCCGCCGTGTGCTGCATCAGCGTTGCCGCCTGCTCATCCTCGTGTATCTCCATCAAATGGTAGATGACCCCATCCATATCGCCTTGCGTCTGGAAGTGTGCCACGGCCTGCTCGTGGATAGTGCGCCAATCGCTCAACTGCTGGTGGGCCATCCGATCCAGGAAGATATGGAACAGGGGTTGATATTGGAAATGCCCACCTTTGACCGACTCAATGAACAGATTGCGGCGCTCTACCTCCTCACGCTCGTGCTGTACGTGGTGCAGGCCTGGCAGCGCCGCACACACCTGTTCATCAATACCCCGTAGCAATGCCGTGCGTAGCAAGAAATCTTGCAACGGGGCCGGCTGCTGGTGGTATACCTGCTGCGTCAAATAATCATTCAGCACAGGCCAGAGCGCATTCAAACAGACAAAGAGCTTATCACCGCCCGGTTGCTCCAATGGCTCGACGGCGCTCCGCAAATCGTCCGATTCGCCTTCGTCCTCCGTATCCTCCGGCGTGCAGAGTGGCTTATGCGTGGCCAGCAATTGCAGCGTCAGCGGCCACCCGCGCGTGAGCATCGTCAGATCATGGATACTGGCGGGAAAGATATAATCATACAATTGAAAAAGTGCTTCTGTCTCATCTACCGTAAACGCCAGATGGTGCTGCTCAAGCGGGTACATTTCGCCGCGGGCATAGGCGGTTGGCAAGGTACTCAGCTCTGGCCGATAGCGCGTCGAAAGAATAATGTGCAGGAGCTTGGGTTGAATAGCTATCAACCGCTCAATAATAGCCCGTAAGGCCGGTTGCTGGTCGGCCTGGTGGTAATCGTCCAGGATCAATAATGTGTCCTGGGTCACCTTGTTGGTCAGCTCGTTGACCAGCACATCCAGCACTTCTTGAATGGTCGAGAGGTGGATAATTTTGGCGTAGAGCCTTTCATGGGCTTCGAGCAACCCGGCCCGCCCAAACGCGGCTATAATGTGGCGTACCAGTGAGGAGGGGTCATCATCGGCGGTCATACGACACCAGATGACCGGGTATGCGCTGTGCAGGACAAAGCCGGCCAGGGCCGTCGTTTTGCCGCTGCCGGCCGGTGCGACCAGCAACGTCAGGGGATATTCGGCGGCCTGGTTGAGCAAGGCATCTATGCGGGGACGCGGCAGCAGGCGGGTCTGCTGGCTCGGTGGATTGAGCCGGGTGACAAGGATGCCACCTTGCCCGGCCGAAATGTTTTTCGGTTGGATGAACTCACCGGTAACTCGTGGATCTACCATTGCATACAAGCCAGTGTTAAAAAAATGGAAAGAAAGGGATTATTCCCCATGGTAAACATGCAAGATCATGTCCAGAAACAATTTGTCAGCGCCCAGGATGTCGCTATCAAGTCGGTGCGTACCTGGAACGAGCTGTTGATGGCCAGTACCGATATGGCCTTCGATGTCGTTCTGAAAAATTGGAACTACAACCGTAGTCTGCGCAACTCGACCGATCAGGCTATTGAAGATGCGCTGAGTACCCAACATCGTCTGGCCAGCGAGATGATGGAAGTCTGGAAGGGCTATACCTCCAATGTCCAGGAGATTATTGGGAAAGCTGTTGATGGGGATGGAAACGGGTAGTGTGGGTGTTGCTCCTGGGTGGCGATAGCGCATAGGGAGAGAACCGAGTATAGGAACGTACGGGCAGGGGCGGCGCGCCCCTGCCCGTACGCTATCCTGGTACAGAACTGGGAAAGCATTGGTTCCATAGAGTTGGTACTGATCGTGCTTCATCTGGATACCGCTTTCAGATAGCAATTCTGGCTTTCTCCCCTGTGCCAGAATCGCTCTGTTACATTCGTTCAAAGATGGCCGCAATACCCTGGCCACCGCCAATACACATGCTTGCCAGGCCATAGCGCCCGCCGGTGCGTTGCAACTCGTACACGGTCTTGACCGCCAGAATTGTACCGGTGGCTCCGATGGGGTGCCCTAGCGAGATACCGCTGCCATTGGGGTTGGGGCGCTCTTCATCAATACCAAGGTCACGCATAACGCCAATCGCCTGGGCCGCAAACGCCTCGTTCAACTCGATCAGATCCATATCATCGAGCGTCAGGCCCGATTTCTCCATCACCGTCTTGATGGCCGGTACCGGCCCCATACCCATAACCTTGTGGTCAACGCCACCGTGGGCATAGGCCACCAGACGGGCCATCGGCTTCAACCCGCGGGCTTCCGCCGCGCTCCGCTCCATCAGCACCAGCGCGGCAGCGGCGTCGTTAATGCCAGAGGCGTTGCCGGCGGTCACTGTGCCGTCCTTCTTAAAGACCGGGCGCAGCTTGGCCAGGCCTTCTATGCTGGCGTCGCGTCGCACAAATTCGTCGGTTTCGTACAGTTTGGTGTCCTTCTTGACCCGTATTTCCACGGGCAAGATCTGGTCTTTGAAAAGACCAGATTCAATGGCTTTGGTAGCCCGCTGGTGGCTCGAAACGGCCAGCTTATCCTGATCTTCGCGGCTAATTCCATACTGCTCGGCAATATTCTCGGCGGTGATGCCCATATGATATTTCTCGAAGGGGTCGGTCAACGCGCCGACCATGGCGTCAATCACCTGGCCGTCGTTCATGCGCTGGCCCCAGCGCATCCCCGGCAGCCAGTATTGCCCGCGGCTCATACATTCTGCACCGCCACCAATACCCGCGGTAATATCGCCAAGCAAAATACGCTGCGCTATCGAGACAATAGACTCCATCCCGCTCCCGCAGAGGCGGTTGAGCGTCAAGCCCGGCGTCGTTTCTGGGATACCGGCCTTCACCAACGCAACGCGCCCCAGGTAGTGGTCGGCCGGCTCGGTATGAATAACATTCCCAAAGACGACATGTTCAATATCGCCCGGCTCCAGACCAGAGCGCTTGACGGCCTCGGCTGTCACCGCCGCGGCCAATTCCGTTGGCGGCTGATCCTTAAGACTACCACCATAGCTACCAATCGCGGTACGGACACCGCTCAATACGACAACTTCTCTCTCACTGCCCATGGTTCTGCTTACCTCCTTGTATGCTTCTTTACCATACGTATGCTGGTGTATCCAAATAATCCTTGCGCTGGCCCCCGTCGGCTACTCGCTTTGCGGGTCGCTCTTCGGGGGGGGCTCTTCGGTATCCGGGGGGCCTTCGCCCTTTTCCTGGTGGGGGAAGAAAGTTTGCATCCACTGCGACTGCATCTTCAACATATCCTCCATCGCAGTGCCCCACATATTCATGGCTTTCTGGGCCTCTTCCGGGTTGCCGGCCATCCCCGCAATATTGGGCATATTGCTGCGGGTGCGCTTTTCGCAATCTTCCAGCCGGCGGCGCACATCCTCGTGGCGTTCCAACAATTCCAGATAGCGGTGGCGTGGTACCACCCCCATCACCTTCCACCATTCTTCAACCCATTCGCCAAACATCTCCGGCTGACCCGTGCCCATACCGGCCGCAGCCGGCATAAAGCGGGTCATCCAGCGCGTCATATCGTCTTGCGTCTTGGAAGCGCCAGTCAGCAGTCGAAAGGCTTCCTGGGCTTCAGAACTTCCGCGCATCGCTTCGGTCATCAACCGAAACCATGCTTCTAGCATTTTTGGTCCCATTGGTACTCTCTCATTACTTCTAAATCTTCTGGTTGTGTCTGTTGTCCGGTCGCCGCCCCCTATCGAGCGCAGGCGGGGGGAGAGCCGGGGTACGACTTTCCCCCATCGCCAGCACGGGGCAGGAACTTCCCCACCGTTCGTCTAGGCCCGCGCCTTCAGCCAATCGGCAATAGTTGGGGCCAGCCCTTCCTGAGCCTTACGGCTTACGTACATACCAATATGACCGACCGGCCAGGGGCTTTCGGTATAATCTTTGCTGCCCACGTACTTCTGGAGCGCCTTGGATGAGGGCGGCGGTACCAGGTGATCGCGCTCGGCGTAGACATTCAATACCGGCATCTTGACATTGCCCAGATCAACCGTATCGTCGCCAATGACAACTTCGCCCTTGATGAGCCGGTTGTGTTGGAAGAAGTCGCCCACAAACTGGCGGTAGGCTTCGCCGGCCAGGTCGGGGCTATCAAAAATCCACTCCTCCATGCGCAAGAAGTTGAGCAACTGGGACTCATCTTCTACCAGATCAATCATATCAATGTATTTCTGCGTCATCAGGGCAAAGGGTTGCAACATCAAAAAGCCAAAGTTCATCAGGTCGCCAGAGATATTGCCCATTGCGTTGACCATCTGGTCGGCGCTGAGGTTGCCGCCCCACAGGTTGATGAGGCCGGGGGTTTTACCCTCGGCGTGAAAGTCAACCGGCGTGACCATCGTTACCAGGTTTTTGATTTTTTCCGGGTGGATGGCGGTATAGCACAGGCTCATCGAGCCGCCCTGGCAGATGCCAAGCAGATTTATCTGATCCAGGCCATGCTGCTCGCGGATAAAGTCAACGCAGTTGTCCACGTAGCCGTTGATGTAATCGTCTAGCGTCAGCCAGCGATCGGCGCGGGAGGGGTCGCCCCAATCAATCAAATACACATCCATACCGAGCTTGACCAGGTTGCGAATGAGCGAGCGGTTTTCCTGCAAGTCGGCTACGGCGGGGCGGTTGACCAGCGCGTAGCAGATCAAGACGGGTACTTTGAACAGGTCTTTCTCGTCTACCTGTGGCGTATAGCGATACAGCCGGAGCTTATCTTCCTGGTAGACAACCTCTTTGGGGGCTGTGCCCACCTGCACATCCTCGTGGGTCAGATTCCCCAACGTTTTCATCCCGTTGATGAGCTTCTGGTTAATCTCGGTCATCTCGCGGGCCGCTGTTTCCGGGTTTATCTGGATAGGCAAGGTTTGCATATTCAACACTCCTTTCTATTAAGCGCCGCTGGCCGGTGCCTCGGCAGGCTTGTCGGCGGATGCCGCGGGTTTCTCGGCGGGGGCGGGGGCGGGGGCGTCGGCTTTCTTCGTGCTGGTGGTCTTCTTGGGAGCCGCCGCCGGTTGCTTCGCGGCTCCATTCAATTGCTTCTTCAGGGCCTTGACCTCTTTGCGTAGTTCGTAAATATTGCGGTGGGCTTCGTCCATCTCGGTGCGGGTGGGGAAGTGGGAGTATTTCATCATCTCGTCCACAATCCTCTGCTCGTGAACGCGATATTCCATATACGCCGAAACAAATTCTCCCTGAACCTGCGAATACTTCTCGCTGCGGAATACCTGGTCAAAGCTGCGGTCGGCTACGGTTGTCCACATCCGTACAAGATCACGCACCGTTTCAATGGGCTTGCCCTGCTCGGCGCGGTTCATCATCTCTTTGAGCACTTCTTCATAGACGCCATTCCAGCCGTCAGACATCACGATCATATAATCATTCATCGCCTGACGTGCCTTCATCCAGGCCGCAAAGCCTTTGGCCATCTTCTCTTCCAGCTCGCGCGTAAAGCCAACGCTTGGAACGTTGACCATATTGCCCATCGTTTGCTCATACGCCTTCCAGTACATATCGGTCAGGTCGGTCAAGGCCGCGGCCCCTTCGCCCGCCATCGCCACGCCAAAGAAACCGGGCGCGTTGGTGGTAGAGCGCATCCAGGGTTGGGCCGTGGCTTGAAACTGTTGTAAGTAGGATTGCCACAGGTTGCCCAGACCCTGGGAGGCCTGCATCATCTGCGACACATCGGGCGTCATCTGCTTGCGAAACTCGGTCATATAGTTGTTCAGCACCGTCTGCCAATCCTCGCCCGCCTCCAACTTCGGCAGCATCGTATTCCACGCACGGGTGGTCATCTCCAAAAAGCGCATCATCGTCGCCTGGGCCGCCACCATCTGCCGCGAGAGGTTCTTGGCAGCCGGCTCCGAGTCGCCCATCCAGGCATTCATCCCTTGCGTTGCCATCTTCTGCCACTGATCGAACATGCCCGTATTGGGCATTCCTGAAAACATTCCTGAAAACATTGTGGCCGGGTTGGTCATCCCTCCTTGCATCACGTTTGACCAACTCTCCCACAACGCCTTTTGAGCTTCAGTCCAGACATTCATCATAGATCCGGCCTGTTCACTCCATGTCATCGCCGTTCCTCCTTAACAACTAAGTGTCTGCTCTTGTTCCGGTTGGTACGAATATTGACCGGGCCATAATTAAGGAAGGGTATAATTCGGGCGATTCTCAGGAGCGCGCATGCCAGCAAACCCACTGGATACCCCTCACCATACGCATACCGAATTATACCCCGGAGATCTTAAATTAACAACCCGTGTGATTAGACTCTCATCAATCCGCCGTTGACCGCAAGGACCTGACCGGTGATAAAACTTGAATCGTCGGATGCCAGGAAGAGGTAGGCATTTGCAATATCGGTTGGCTCACCCAGGCGGCGCAGAGGGGTTTTCCCTTTGATGTCATCCAGCACTTTTTCGGGTACTGTTTCGATCATAGGGGTTCGGGTAAAGCCAGGGGCAACTGCGTTGACGCGCACGCCCTTGGGCCCAAGCTCAATAGACCAGGTGTACGTCATCGCAATAACGCCGCCTTTGGTGGCGGCATAGTTGCTCTGGCCAAAGTTGCCATAGAGCCCGACAATAGAGCTGGCATTGATAATAGAGCCGCTGCCCTGCTCTACCATCGTCGTGGCGACAGCCTGCCCACAGAGCCAGACGCCCTTCAGGTTGACGTTAATAACCGCGTCCCACTGATCTTCGGTCATCTTCTGCAAGCGGCCGTCCTTGGTAATACCCGCGTTGTTGACCAACGCATCAATGCGCCCGCCACCCCAATCTTTGGTTGCTGCTACCATGGCCGCAACCGAATCGGCCTGGGCGACATTGACTTGAACCGCCAGAGCTGAGCCGCCACTTCCATTTATTTCCTCAGCGACGCTCTTTGCGGTTTCCTCATTCATGTCGGCTACAACCACCTTGGCCCCTTCGCGGGCAAAGGTCTTTGCCGTTTCGGCTCCAATGCCCTGTCCAGCACCAGTGACAATAGCAACCTTATCTTGCAACCTCATCGTTTTAGCTCCTTCGCTCTATTCAATATGCCCATAGAAAGAGAATCAGAAGCGATACACGGCATAGTACCGCCCTCAGTTCTCGCGCGTATATAGTAACAGCTTTGTACCCTATCGTGCAAACGAGCCTCTATTGGGGACTATCGGGTGGCTCAGGGGTGGGCAATTCGGGGACGGGCGGTTCGATGGTGGCCTCTTTCGTACTGGTCTGGGTGCTGGTGCTCTTTTTGGGGGTACTCTTTTTGGGGGCGGCCTTTTTGGGAGTACTCTTCTGGGCCGAAGCCCCCGCTGTTTCCATAGCGGCGACCTGCTCTTGCAGACTGGCCAGCGTGTGCAAGATCTGTTCGGTCTTCTCCGCCAGCGATTGGATGTGTTCTTCCAACGCGCTGGTATCAACCACCGGTGCTTCGGGGGGCGGGGCGCTTTGCGCGGCGTGCTTCTCTAGCATCTGCACTATCTGATTCGTGCGCGTATCCAGCGTTTGCAGGTGTGTTTCCAGGGCCGCTATCTTCTGCGTTGCGCTCGAGTCGGGCGCGGGTGGGGGTGCGGCGGCCTGGGCATCGAGCGTCTGGGCAATCTGGGATGTGCGTTCCTCCAACGCTTGCAACTGGGACACGCGCTCTTGCCGCACGCCGGCCTGGTCTTGCAGGCTACTGGCAATCTGGGCTGTGCGCTCCTCCAACGTCTGCAACTGGGCACTGTGCTGCTCCTGGGTGCTGGTATAATCGTTCAAGTAATCGTGCAGGGTGCTGGAGATGTGGTCTGTCCGTTCGTCCAACGTTTGCAAGTGGGCGTCGCGCTGCTGCCGGGCGCTGGTGGTTTCGCTATGCCGGGCGGCCTGTTCCTGTATCAGGCGCATCATCTCGCTTGTGCGGCTATCTAGCGTTGCGATGCGCGCTTCCATGGCGCTCGTGTCTGGCGGGGCGGGAAGCTGGCGTTGCGGGTCGGTCGCATCGTCTGGCAATGCGCTGCTGAATGTGACAAGTTGCCGTTCCAGGCGTAAAATATCCTCGCGGGATGGCATATTGACGCTGGACAGCCAGACACCCATATAATAATCAAATATCTTTTGCAACGACGCGGAAGAGGTGAGGTAGGTATCAAGAAAACTGCTCAAGGTTTGCGCAAACGTCTCCTGGCTAATCAATCCCGACATGGCCTGGGCCCATACGTCCATATTCGCTTCATGAAACAACCGCATAACATCCATTGGCCCGATAAAAGCGGGGGTACTTTCCTGACCCATAGTGGTCTGTCTCCTTACAACGCGATACCGCCCGCCTCCGCGCAACCAGGGGAGCGACGGCTACCGGTCTCTAGCATACCCACGCGGCTCAGCCCGGGTGGGAATAAGATTCCATAAAGATGCCGCATTTTATGCTAGTATTACCAGTTACAAACTGGTTACAACAGGGCGGGGGCCGGGCGATTGCAACGTCGCCATGGCCACGCCAGCATACGGCTTTTCGGCATGCGCAGCCGTTGGATTGTGCCTTTTGCGCGAGATACGGGGGTGTGGCGCAGCGTCGCTGCGCCACACCCCCAACAGAAGGTGGTTTTGTGGGGCCCAGGCCCCGCAACCTTCCAGGGTATTCTAGTTGACGTAAAATCTTGCAATCGTCCTGAAAGGGGGACAGTGTGTTATGACCGTCTGGTATGATGTTGTCGGGGTGGGTATTGCCTCGTGGGATATGCTTGGGATAGCGAGCCGCGCCCCGCTGATGGGAGCCAAACAACCGCTGGCGGGGTGGTATGAAGCCAGCGGCGGCCCCGTCGCCACGGCGCTGGTCACGCTGGCGCGTCTGGGTATGCGAACGGCCCTGGTGAGCGCCGTCGGAGATGATGGCTATGGCTCCCGTATCTGCGACGATGTACAGCGCGAGGGGGTAGACACAACGGCTGTACTGGTGCGGCCGGGCCATTCGCACGTGGCCTTTGTGCTGGTAGAGCCAGACCAGAGCCGCCGGACGGTCTGGTGGTACAACGACCGTGCAGTGCTTGACGCTATTCAGATAGACCCGGCCATGCTGGCGCAGGCGCGGGCGCTCCATCTCGATACCCACCTGCCAGAGGTCGCCCTGACGGCCGCCCGCTGGATGCATGAACAGGGCCGCCTGGTGATGATAGACGCAGAACGCTATCGGGAGACGACCGCCGACCTGCTGCCCTACTGCGACGCTATCGTCGTCTCGGAGCGGTTTGGGCGCGAGATGACCGGCGAGGAAGCGCCCGACCAGGCCGCGCGGGCCATCGCGGCCCGCTATACGGGGGCGCTGGTGGTTGTTACCGCCGGCGAGCGGGGGAGCTGGTGTGTTAGCCCCCACGAACATTTCCACACCCCCGCGTTTCCCGTCCCGGTGCTGGATACGACCGGCGCCGGCGATGTCTTTCACGGTGCGTTTCTCTATGGCTTGCTCGAAGGGTGGCCCCTGCGTCGGGTGGCCCGGTTTGCCAGCGCCACCGCCGCGCTCAAGTGCCGTGCGGCGGGCGGACGGGCCGGTATTCCCGGCCGTGCCGAGGTGGAAGCGCTCCTGCAACAGGCGGAATCGTGAGGCGGGGCGGCGGGGCGGCGGAGAGGCGAAGAGGCGGAGAGGCGGAGAGGCGAAGAGGCGGAGCGGCGGGGAGGCGAAGAGGCGGAGAGGCGGAGAGGCGAAGAGGCGGAGCGGCGAAGAGGCGGAGCGGCGGAGAGGCGAAGAGGCGGAGC
>DAOTUK010000202.1:0-1667 GCA_034437375.1 Chloroflexaceae bacterium
GGGCGGGCGGCGCAGGCGACGGGGTTGGGGGGACGGGTGGCGCAGGCGCATCGGTGCGGGGCGTCGCGGGGGCCGGGGGTGGGGCGACAGGGGCCGTACGACTCTCAAGCCAGGACAGGCCCTTCTGGGCACGGGAATTGTCCGGGTTGAGCGCAAGCAGGCGCTCGAAACAGAAACGCTGTCGTGCAGGGTCATCTACCACAGCCGCGAGCCACAGCCAGGCTTGTTCGTTGCGCTGGTCGGCTTTCACGGCCTGCACGAGCAGTTGGTAGGCCTCGCCCCGTTGACCAGCACGGGCGGCCGTTATGCCCTGCTGCAAAAGATTTCTGGCATCCACACGCTACGGTATCTGTCCCTTCTCAGGCCGTCACCATCAATTCTAGCGAAACAAACGGGATATAGCAACCCATCCCTTGCTTGTATTATACCACCGCCACCCTGGAGCGCGAGGGGCGGTTTTTGCCCTCTTCTGCACAATACCACGCCTTGCTACGCCACGCAACGGTACGATGGCCCCCAGGTCACGATGCATTGGTCTGGAAACCCTATGATGATGTGGTATACTACGAATTATACGGAAATAGGAAAGGCAGGAACCCCTATTCTCTAGCGTGCAAAGGAGCAAGAGCGCATGCCAAATGTTATCATAAACGATGAAGCGTGCGATATGGAGCCGGGCGAACGCCTGCTTGATGTCGCGCGGCGGAATACGGTACATATCGGCTTTTCGTGTGATGGAAACGGTCTGTGCCAGATGTGTGAATGTACCGTATTGAAGGGGGCTGACAGTCTGAGCCCGCCAAACGAGGTTGAGGAAATCTGGTTGACGCCGTGGCAGTTGGAGCATGGGCGCCGGCTGGCGTGTCAGGCGTCGCTGCGCGGGGGTGGGGCGGTTGAAGTATTGACCCGCGCCGAAGAGCTACGCCGCCAGACCATACCCGTCTTGAGGCCACCAGAGGGAGGCAACCAGCAGGAACATTGGAACGTACTCTGGAATAACCTGGTCACAATGAGTATTGAACATACGAAACGGTTTCCCCAGAATATGATCTATACGATGGTGCAACTGTTCACCCTGCGCCCAACGTTGACCAGTGCCCGCCAGGCTTTTCTGGATGCGGTACGGATTACGCAGCGTATGATCAATATTGGCCTGGAAGGGGGCGGCGCAACTCCCCCACCGCCACCGCCCCCAACGGCCGGGCGCTTGCCCGCGCCACCCCAACCACCGGCCCCAATGCGGCCCGCTCCGCCCACGACAACCCGCCCCGATGAATCGGCAGACGAGGAGGAAGGATCGGGGAGACGGTCGCGGCGGCGATAGTATCGCATAGTCTGTATTGCTTGTGGGATGGGGTGTGGCAACACAAGCGCTATGCCCCATCCCGCTTTATCGGCGTGTCGCTGGGCCTACCCTCCACCGTACCAGCACGACCGCCAGCGCTATCAGAGCAGTAGGACTGCTATTCCTTCACCACATACCCCGCCGGGGCATTTGTCCAGGGAAGCGTTTTAATTGTGACGCCTGGTTTGTCGGCAAAAAACTCATCAACCGCTTTTGTTTCGCCCGGCCAGTCTGGAATGGAATATTCATCAAAGAGCATGATTCCACCCCGCGACAACCGCGGCCAGAATTGCTCGAGCGCCGCTTTCGTTGGCCGGTACAT
>DAOTUK010000203.1:0-7827 GCA_034437375.1 Chloroflexaceae bacterium
TTCCGATCTACCAGCGACCCCACCCACCCCGTCACCCTGCGTACCTACCTACCGCTCAACCAGCACACCGAAGACATACGCCAACACCTGGAACAAGCCCTCTGGCACCTGGGGCACATACGCCCCATAGGGCCCCTCCAGACCCGCACACTCCAGGAAGAAGACTGGGCCAACGCCTGGAAAACCTTTTACCAGATACAACACATCGGGCACCATATCGTCATCGTCCCATCGTGGCTCGCCTATACCCCCCGCCCCGACGACATCGTGCTCCACCTTGACCCAGGGATGGCCTTTGGTACCGGGCTCCACCCCACCACCCAACTCTGCCTACAACAGCTTGAAACCCTCCCCTGCCACAACCGCACCATCCTTGACATTGGCACCGGCAGCGGCATCCTGGCCATTGCCGCCGCAAAGATGGGCGCCGCCCACGTCCTGGCGCTCGATAATGACCCCGTGGCCGTCGAAGTAGCCAGCAACAACGTCGAACACAACCAGGTACGCGACCAGGTACACGTCGCCCTCGGCAGTCTCGGTATCGCCACCCCCGACCACCCCCCCCCCACACAACCCTTCGACCTCATTGTCGCCAACATCATCGCCGGCGTCCTCGTCGCCCTGGCCCCCCACCTGGCCGCCGCCCTGGCCCCCGAAGGTACGCTCCTCTCTAGCGGCATTATCCTCGAACGCGAAAATGAAGTCGCCCTGGCCCTGGCCGCCGCCGGCCTGCACCTGCACCAGCGCCACCGCCACGGCGACTGGGTCGCCCTACAACACCGCCACCACCCCCAACCCACATTTAACCTGGCCTTAACCTCCGCCTCGCCCATTCTTAACACCTATCGGTATCATAAAGAACGTTACAACATTGCAGGGCGATTGCAACGTCGCTCTGGCGACGACAGACGACGGCTTTTCCATATTCGCAACCGTTGGTTTGCGCCTTCAGCGCGAAATATGGGGGTGTGGCGCGGCTTCGCCGCGCCACACCCCCAGGAAAAGGTGGTTTTGCGGGGCCCGGCCCCGCACGCTCCCCAGGTATTCTCGTTGACGTCAGACGTTGCCATCGCCCTGTACAACATTGCCCCAAACTATACGAATACGACCATTGCATGTATAATACCTGCCGGTGAGGCGGTCTGTCGCCATAGCGTGCCAAAGCGTTGTGGGCCCCAGACCACGACACCCCGGTTCGATACACGCAATGTGCAGAAGGAGAAATGAAATGCCAAAAGTCACAATAAACGACGAAGCAATGGATGCCCAGGTAGGCGAACGATTGCTTGACGTTGCCCGCAAGAATGCCGCGCATATTGGCTTTGTCTGCGATGGCCGTGGACTATGCCAGACCTGCGAATGCCAGATCCTTTCCGGCGCCGAAAACCTCGGCCCCTACAGCGAGATTGAAGCAAACACCATGACCGAATCGCGCCGCAAACGCGGCTACCGGCTGGCCTGCCAGGCCGAAATCATCGGCAACGGCCCCATAACCGCCATGACCTACGTTGAACAGGTGCGCCGGCAAATGGTCGCAATCTTTCAACCCGCCGAAGGCAGCAACGCAGGCGAAAGCCTGGGAATGCTCTTCAATCATATGACCCGCTTTGGGCTTGACTTCATGAGCAGTATCCCCTATATCACCATGAAAAGCCTGCCTCAGTTTATGGCTATGCCGCCCAATATGAACGGTATGCAACAATGGTTTAACGACGGCCAACGCATTGCACAGCGCGTCGTTGCGACCACATTCCAATCGGGCAATACGGGCAATACGGGCGATACAAACGACCCGAAAAGCCCGCCCAACAAGGCATAAGGTAAGGACACCGGAGGGCGGGGGCCCCGCACCAGACGCGCCGCCTCCGCCTCCCGTACATAGCAGAAAGGTCTGGTACGGGTTACAAAAGGGTTACAACCCTTTCCGAACCCCTATACAATCTACGGTTTTCGCTATATCATAAAGAGAGAAACGAGGGGAAAAATCCCATACGTTCTCCATGTGTTCTCAAACCTGCACACACCATGAGAACAGACAGGCCCGTTCCATATAGAGCAGTGTGAACAAGGGAACGATAGATTGTGGTATAATGGTTGGGCAAAAGATAAGCCTTCATTCCGTTACTCCCAATATCGTTACCCGTGCAAGTGAAAAGCATCAAACGTAAAACCTGCCAACTCGGCGATACGACAGGTGGAGCAGCGCCGTATAGGGCATAGCAAAACACAGGGGTATTTATGCGTCTCGGTGAGCAGTTGCGGCAAGCCCGCGAACGCCAGGGTCTTACGCTCTCTCAAGTTGCCATAGAAACTCGTATTCTTCAACAATCTATTATTGCACTTGAAGAAGGGGCGTACGACCTTTTACCTAGTGATGTTGTGGTGAAGGGCTTTATCCGAAATTATGCCCATTTCCTTGGGTTGCCCGTAGACGAGATGATAGAGTTGTATCGGCGCGAACGGGGCACCTCTGTGCCTATTCAGGTTGTACCGGCCACCACGCTGGCTACCTCGCGCTCGTATGTGTTGCCCAATTTCCTGGGGGTCTTTCTGGTGACGATTATGCTGGTGGGGCTTACCTACGTTGTGTTGAGCGCCGTCGGACGCATTGGCAACCCACAAGTAGCCAACCAGCCCGCCCCCGCAGCAGCCAACCAGCCCGCCACCCCTACCCCCCTGCCAGAGGAAACGACCATCTCGCTTGATGCCCATTCGGCTATCGCTACCGACTTTCGCCCGCTCGTAGCAACCTTTGCCCCCACCAGCCCCCCCGCCAACGAGCAAGACATAGCCAGCGCCCCCACCAACCTACCCACCAGCACCCCCGACCAGGCCGCCGGCTTTGTACCCAATAGCACCCCACCGGCCCAACCCACCCGCGAAGCCCCCATTATGGTGGAACTTTCGATTGAACCGGGCAATGCCGATTGCTGGATGCGGGTACAGGTAGATGACACCACCGTGTACGAACGCATTATGCGTGCGGGTGAACGCGAAACCTTCCTGGCCCAACGCCTGGTGGAAATACGCGCCGGCAATCCTACCACCGTGAACGTGAGCGTCAACGGCTCGACACCAGAGCCGCTCGGCAAGGTCTCCGGCCAGCCCATCAATTGGTCGTGGCCGCCTATGTAATCCCCCGATGACAACCGGACGACAAGAGCAAGCACCAGACCTGACAGAAAGAAACCGGCTGTCAGGTTTTCCTTATAACAACGGAGCTATGAACTATGGCTACTGAAAGTACCTTCGACATTGTGTCGGAATTTGACCGACAAGAACTGGTCAACGCCATTGACCAGACACAGCGCGACGTACGCACGCGCTACGATTTGAAAGATACCAAAACGACAATTGAGCTTGGCGATAATGAAATCGTCATCAACACCGATAACGAGATGAGCTTGCGTAGCACCCGCGAAATTCTCGAAACCAAAGCCCTGCGCCGCAACCTCTCGCTCAAAATCTTTGTCTATGGCACGCCCCAGAACGTGAGTGGTGGCCGCATAGAGCAGCAGATTACCTTGCAGCAAGGCATTGATGCTGAACTGGCTAAGAAAATTCAGAAGATGATACGCGACCAGTTTAAAAAAGTGCAAACCCGTATTCAGGGCGAGACACTTCGCGTGGGCAGCAAGAATAAAGATGATTTGCAGAGCGTGATCGCATTCCTGCGCGAGCAAGAAAGCGATTTGCCAATACCCTTGCAATTTACCAATTACCGATGAAATACCACCTGCTCACCCTTGGGTGCCCCAAAAACAGCGTTGACAGCGAGGGGATGGGGAGCATTCTTGCGACCCAGGGGCATACCTCCGTGGATACGATGGAGGATGCCGACGTTATTATTGTCAATACGTGCAGCTTTATCCAACCCGCACGCGATGAAACACTCGACGTGCTGTACGAGGTTGCCCAGAACAAACGCCCCCACCAGCGCCTCATAGCCGCCGGCTGTCTGTTGCAAAGCCACCCCCACCTGGCCCAGACCATCCCCGGCATAGATGCAACCCTCAGCACGCGCCGCTGGATGGACATAGGCAGGCTGGTACAGGCGCCCGCTCCTGCTGCGGCCCCGGCCCCGCCCACCAGCTACGCCGACTGGCGAACGATGCCCTTCAAACGCCACGCCAGCACCCCCTACGCCTATCTCAAGGTATCGGACGGCTGCAATCTCCACTGCGCCTTCTGCACTATCCCATCTATCAAAGGCCCGATGCGTTCCAAACCGGTCGAAGCGCTCTGCGCCGAAGCCAGGCAACTGGTTGAACAGGGAGTCCAGGAGCTTATACTGGTGGCCCAACACCTGACCGACTATGGCCGCGACCTGGGGATGCCCGACGGTCTGGCCACGCTGCTTGACGCGCTGTGCGCCGCCATCCCCGCCCACACGTGGCTACGGCTGATGTACGCCTATCCCCACGGCATCACCCCGCGCCTGGTGGAGACGATGGCCCGCCACCCCCAGATATGCGCCTATCTCGATATGCCGCTCCAACACGCCCACCCCGACACCCTGCGCCGCATGCATCGGCCCGCCGACGTTGACCAGACACAACGCACCATTGCCCACCTGCGCCAGACCATCCCCCATATCACGCTGCGCTCCACATTCATTGTCGGATTTCCCGGCGAAACGCACGCCGAATTTCAAACCCTGCTCGACTTCCTACGCGAGATGCAATTTGAACGGGTGGGTATCTTTCCCTATTCCCGCGAGGAGGGAACCCCCGCCGCAACGCTGCCCGGCCACCACGCGCCCGGAACTATTGAGCAGCGCTGGCACACAGCAATGCAACTTCAGCAAGGCATCGCCGCCGCAACCAACCGCCGCTGGCTTGACAAACAGCTTGCGGTCTTGATAGAAGGGGAAGGAGTAGTTGAGGATGGCCGCCCCCTGGTGGTTGGGCGGTCGTTTCGAGACGCGCCCGAAATAGATGGTCAGGTGTTGCTGTGGGGCAACGCTCCCATTGGCCGCGTGGTCTCCGCCCACATTACCGAAACAACCGAATACGATCTGTGGGGCACCCTGGTTGACGAGGTATGAGGAGCCCGACCGCCCCCTTCTGCGCTGGCACCAACCCGTACGCAGAAGCACACCGGTACCAACTCCTCACACCAGACCAGAACCAACCCCAACGGAACCACCAGCACACGGAACGTACCACCTTGCAACCAGCGCTAGTTGCTGGTTCCATTCGATTGCGGATAGCGAGACTGAATGGCCTTTTGCAAGCGTCGCAATTCTTCCGGATCATGACGGGCCAGATAGTCTACCATATAGTCTACCGCCATATCGCTATAGTCATCCATCAACCCATCGAGCACCTGATGCACAACCATCGTGACAAACTCTTCTTCGGTAATAGCCGGAGTATACACATACGCCAGGCCTTCACGGTGGCGATTCAATACGCCCTTCTCAGACAAACGCCCCATGGTGGTCATCACGGTTGTGTAAGCAATATCGCGGTTTTGCGACAGCTTGCGATGGACTTTCTTAACCGTACTGCGCTTGTCCTGCCACAGTATTTGCATGATTTCCGTCTCAAGTGGGCCAAGCACCTTGACAAGACCATCCTTGGTCGGGCTAAAGCGGAGTCTCATATTCAGTGGCATACCGTTTGTGTCCTTTCAAAAGAATGGCTTACACCGTCTCAATAAAAGAATCATGTAAGCTGTTACAATAATACTTGCGTTTAGTGTACTATTTGGCTACAAAAGCGACAATAACAAAAGATGACGCAACGATTACGAACAGGCTCAATCTCGTAATTACCATTTCAAACAGGGAATTACCTTTTAGAAAAACAAGCCCGATAGTACGAGCTGGAATTGTACGTGTTTCTGTAGTATTGTACTATTGAACGGAGAAGGAAAGGATTTTTACATTACCGTATGATGAAAATTCCAGACATTCGTACCTCTATCCAGCAGGAGATGCGGGATACCTTCCCCACTGTTGAAGAGCGCGTGGCCCAGTTTTACGCCATGCAGGAGTACCACCTGGGGTGGCGCGATAGCGACCTGCACCCCACCGCCTCCGACCCCGGCAAATTGTTGCGGCCACAGCTTGCGTTGCTGGCCTGTCAGACGGTGGGCGGCTCGCTACCGCATGCGCTACCCCTGGCGGCCGGGCTTCAGCTTATCCACGATTTTTCGCTCATCCATGACGATATTCAGGATAATAGCGACACGCGCCGCGGCCGGACGACGGTCTGGAAGCAGTGGGGCATGGCCCACGGTATTAACGTGGGCGATGGCATGTTTGTGATTGCGCATCTGGCGCTGCACCGGATGACGGAGGCCGGCGTGCCGGCTATGCTGGCGCTCGAAATTATCAAGCGCTTTGACCAGACTGTCCTGACCATTTGCGAGGGGCAATATCTTGACTTGAGCTTTGAAGGGCGGCTCGATATTACCGAAGCAGACTATCTGGCGATGATTAGCCGCAAGACAGCCGCGCTTATTGCGGGGGCCGCTGCTCTGGGGGGCCTGGTCGGCAAGGCCAGCCCGGATAATGCCCGCGCCCTGTTTGACTTTGGGCAAAATCTGGGGTTGGCGTTCCAGATCCAGGATGATATTCTGGGTATCTGGGGCAAGCCAGCGATAACGGGCAAGCCCTACGCGGCCGATCTGTACCAGCGCAAGGTGAGCCTGCCGATTGTGCATGCGCTTAGCCACGCCGACGAGCGCGACGACCTGGCCGCCCTGTACCAGCAGGAACAATTGCAAGACGCAGAGATTGATCGAATACTAACTATTCTGGATACCAGCGGTTCGCAGGGCTATACCGAGGGGGTGGCGGCGCATTACCACAAGGAGGCGTTGGACGCGCTGGCGCGTCTTCAGCCGGCGGCTACCCCGGCCGCCGATCAAGCGCTGGCGACGATGCACGCGATGGCCGGGCAACTGGTGGGAAGGCAGGCCTAGCGGCACAATGCATGTAGCCTTGCTCACTGGCGAATATCCCCCGCTGCCGGGCGGCGTGGGAGACTATACGCGCTGTCTGGCGCGGGCGCTGGTGGCCCGTGGTGTGCGGGTCACCGTTCTTACGGGGGCGGGGCCGGGCGATGGGGCCGATACGCCGCACGAGGGGCTCACAGTGCTGCGTCTGGTGCGCGGGTGGGATTGGCGCTGCTGGCGCGATACGATAGCCGCGCTTGACCAGCAGCGCCCGGACATCGTACATATCCAATACCAGACCGGCGCGTATGGGATGCATCCGGCCGTAAATCTGCTGCCGGCGCGGTTGCAGTCGTTGCCGGGCCGCCCGCGAGTGGTCGTAACGTTTCACGATTTGCTGGTGCCCTATCTCTTCCCGAAGGCGGCCCCCCTGCGGCGCTGGATAACGACGCGCCTGGCCCGCGACGCCGACCGTTGTATTGCGACCAACCCCGACGATGCAGAGCGTCTGGGGGCGTTGTGTCCGGCCCTTATTCCGATTGGCTCAAACATTGCCGTCGCGCCGCCGCCGGGGTATGACCGGGCCGCGTGGCGGGCCGCGCTCGGTCTGGGCCCCGACGATTTTCTGATAGCCTATTTCGGGTTGCTCTCGCAGAGCAAGGGCGTAGATACGCTGCTTGATGCGCTTGTACCCCTTCGTACCGCCGCGCGCCGGTTCCATCTGCTGCTTATCGGGGGCGAGTCTACCGCGCCCCACGACCGCGCCTATGCCGCGCAGATAGCCCCCCAGATGGAGCGCCTGGCGCTGCACCACGCAATCACGAGAACGGGCCACGTGGATGAGGCGACCGTTTCAGCCCATCTGTTGGCCGCCGACTGCGTGGCGTTGCCGTTTCGAGAGGGGGCCAGTTTTCGCAGCGG
>DAOTUK010000204.1:0-6109 GCA_034437375.1 Chloroflexaceae bacterium
GTACCAGCGTCCGCATCGTCGGTTGCTATAGTACGCAGGGATTCACCGCGCCGGCTATCCCAAAGGCGCAGCGTCCCATCGCGGCTAACACTGGCCAGCAGCGTACCCTCCGGCTGCGTGGCCAGGTCCGTCACGGTATCGTCGTGACCGCTGAGGGTGTGCAACAGGGTACCCGCCTGCACGTCCCACAGACCAATAGTAGGCGAGGTAGTGCTGGTGGTGCTCACAGCCAGGCGTTCGCCACGACCATCAAAGGCCAGCGCGCTGATGTCCCCGCCCGCAACCTCCTCAATCCACATATGCCGCCCACGCGGCCTATCCCACATAGTTAATTGACCGGTGCTGCTGCCAACGGCTATCATCCCCAGGCCCGGGCTTATAGCAACGGCCCGCGCGCGCCCTTCAACGGAGAAGAGTACCTGGGGTTCAACGGCGCGGGTAAGGTTGAAGAGCACAACGCGCCCCGGTTGGCTATCCGTTGCAGCCAGCAAGTCAACGTCGCTGGCAAAGGCCAGCGGTTGCGGTGCGCGGGCCCCATTCGCCAGCGTCACCTGGGTTCCCTCCGCAAGCGCATACACGCGGATGACGCCGTTAATACCGCTGGTACCAAGCATACGCCCGAATTTGGAATAGGCCAGCGCTTGCACCGGCCCCTGCGCCAGGGGCAAAAATTGCTCCAGGTCACCCGTGCGGGCGTTGGATACCAGCACTTCGCCGCTGGTATTGCTGCTCGAAGCCAGGCGGTCGCCGTCGGGGTGCCACGCCAACCCAAACGCCTGGCCCCCGCGATGGTCAAAGGTCGCGTATACTTCGCCAGTGCGGGGGTTCCACAAACGCACCAACCCATCAAGACTGGCGCTGGCCAGTACCTCCCCATCCGGGCTAAAGCTCAGACCACGTATAACGATCCAGCCGGTATGCTCATCCGTCGTATATATTTCGCTGCCGTCCTCTGCGTCGAGCACATAGACTGCGCCATTTACCAGACCCACCGCGACCAGCGCCCCATCGGGACTGTAGGCTATGCCGGTTGTCCAGAAGGGTTGGTCGGTGTTGGGGTCGGTGGGGGCGGTAAAGAGGGGGTCAAGTGGATTGCCGCTCGCCACCTCCCACCGCCGTACCGTGCCATCGCGGGAGGTAGCGGCGAGCACAGTACCGGTCGGGTCAAAGGCGACCCCGCTCACCATATCGGTATGGCCTTCGAGCGTCTGTACCAGGGTACCGCGGGCAACGTCCCAGAGCTTGATAGTGGTATCGCTACTGCCAGAAGCAATGAGCGTACCATCGGGCGACACGTCCAGGCTCCGTATCCAGCCGGTATGCCCGCCCAGTTCCCAGACCTGCTCGCCGCTCTGGACATCCCACACGGCGATAGCCAGATCGTTGACGGCGCTAGAAGCAAGCAGCATACGGCCCGCACTATCCGGCGGGGTGAAAGCCAGCGCGTTGATAGCCTGGGTATGCCCCCCCTGCAACGTGCCGACCACTTGCAGCGTTTCCGCGTCATGCAGCAGTACCTCCTTGCCCATACCCACCGCGAGCAACGTTCCGTCGGGCGAGTATTCAACGGGGCCAACCGCACCTTCAACCAGATGGCGTATATCGGTCAGGTGGGCGACATTGGCGGGGGTAATCGGCACCGTGGCGGTTGGTTGTGCGTTGGGGATGGGCGATACCCGTTCGACCGGGATGGTAGGTACCGCTACCCGCGCCGTATTTTCCTGGGGCCGCATCACAAACCAGACCATCGCCAGCACAATCACCAGGCCAAGCGCAATCATTGTGCCAAAGGTAATAGCCATAACCACCAGGACGTTGACCTGGGCGCGTTGGGGAGAAACGGGTTTATCGGGGGACTTATCGGGAGTGGACATCAGCTATTCCTTAACTTGACTTGAAACGACGACGAAACCATCAGACAAAGGCTATGCCGGCCTGGTGCAGCAGAGGGTCATCATGCAGCAACCAGAGCGCAATGGCGCGGTTGGCCTGTTGGTAGCGCCCCCAATAGTGCAGGCCAATCACCATATTCATATCAAGGTCTATCACACACGAGCCAGAGTTACCGCCAAGCGTAGAGCAGTCGTGGGTAAAGCGGGAATGTTCGGGATAAACGTTCAGCAAGGTGCCGGGCTGAAGGCGCTTCACGCTGTAGATATTGGCGAAGATACGCCGCATCTGGTCGGGGTCGTTGCGGTGGCCATCCCAGGCCGGGTAGCCGACAATGTAGACGGAGCGGCCGGCCGCCGGGGTGGGCCCATGCGACGCGAGGGGCAACGGCGCGGGTGCCGGTAGCCCATTGCTGGATTGCTGCGCTACCCGCAGCAGCGCCATATCTAGCGTCTCGTGAACGCCAATCACTTCGGTGAGGGCAAATTCAGCCGCATCAACCATGCCCAGGTCTTCGGTATAGTCTATGCGCGGCAGCATGCCCGGCTCAAACAGCCAGCGGCCATCCAGTTCGCGGGCGCTAAATTCTTTGACTACGTGGCGATTGGTCATAATAACGCCGTCGCCAACGAGAAAGCCGGTGCCTATCCAATCGCGGGCCGGGTGCCCGGCAACTTCTATGCGCCCGACACTGCGCAAGGTACGTTCAATCGCTTCGCGGTGGTCTTCGAGACGTTCCCACCCCATTGGCGGCGGGAAGAAGCGGCCATTCTGGATGAAGATAGCCGGACGGGCCACCAGCGAGACAATAGCTTCCAACCCGGCGGCCTCCTGGGGCTCTAGCTGTGCGTCAAGGCCGCTGTGGCGGAGCTTGGCGACGGCCTGGCGCCCCGACTCGACCAGTTGGGCGGCTTGTTCCTGGGGCGAGGGTGGTATCTCTAACCCCTCGTCGCCCGCCAGAAAAAGGTTTTCATCGTAGACAATACGGTTGGTGATCGTCAACGACGGTTCGGGAAAGGTGGTGTGGATAACATCTTCGGGCGAGTGGGACAGGTAGGTTTCGAGGGCATCCAGGGCGGGTAGCTGGCGCAGGAAGGTTGCCATTTGTTCGTGCGAGATCATGGGATTGTCTCCTTTGCTCATAGGTTCGTATCATCTCTTCCTTGCTTCTAGCCCACCGCTATCATATGTCCTTACCTGATCTGTTTTGTCTGAACCAAAACCTCCCTTGCATTATAGCATGTCTCCGGCGCTGTTACTGGCGCGAATGGGCGCCAAGCTCTTGCACCGGTTCCGGGTGTGGCTCGTCCGGCTGCTGCACCTGTTTATAGATAGCCTCTATTTGTTGGGCGCCAATGGCCCAGGAGAAGTCGGTGAGGGCCCGCGCTCGCCCGTCCGCGCCCAGGCGTTGGGCGTGGGAAGGGTCGCGCAGCAGGAGGGCCAGCTTGTCGGCCAGGTCGGCGCTACAGCCCATGGTCGCATAGACGCCAATATCGCCAAGCATTTCGCGGCTCACCGGGCTGTCAAACGTGACGACGGGTAGCCCCATGGCCATATAATTGCTAATCTTGCCGCTCCCCTCGGTCATACTCATCTTGGGGGCTACGGCTATATCGCCCAGGGCCAGGTATTCGTGGGCATCGCGGTAGAAGATACGCCCCGGCAGCGTAATATGCCTGGCTATGCCAAGCGACTCGGCATACGCGGCATAGCTGCCTGGGTCTGGGTAGCCCATAATCAGGAAGTGCAGGTCGGGGAAGTGGGGTATTAGCCGGCTGGCCGCGTCTATCAGCACATTGGTGCCCTGGTAGGGGGCCAGCAATCCCAGGTAGACCACGATGCGCCGCCCTTCGGGGATACCCAGTTGTTGGCGCAGGGTGTGGCGGCGGGCCTCCCAGGCAGGTGAGCCGTCGAAGGGGCGGAAGCGTTCGGTATTCACGCTGTCTATCACGGTGTAGAGGCGTTGGGGGTCTACGGCGTTGTCGCGCCGCAGCAGACTGGCGGCGTTGTGGGTAGAGGTGATCACCGCGTCGGCCCAACGGTTAATGCGCCCTTCCAGCCCGGCCAGGGGTTTGAAGAGTGGACTGGTGCGCGTGATAAAGCCATGGTCTAGCATCTCATGCACCATACTGCCCTGGTAGTCGAGCACCAGCGGCACATGGAACAATTGCTTGAGCACCACCCCCATCAGGCCGGCTTCGTGGGTATGGGCGTGAATGATGGTGGGGCGCAGGGCCAACGCTAGACGCAAGCACCGCCACGATAGCCCGACATCCAGGTAGAGCTTGTGGCGTGACGAGCCAACCATAGCCCGCTTGATCCAGGGGACATCCCAGGAGCGCCGAATGTCTATTCCAGGGATATTGTCGCCGTTGTGGTAGGTGGCCAGCACAACGCGGTGGTTGCGGTTTTGCAGCGCGCGTATCTCTTCGAGAATACGAACATGACAACCATAGTCTGAGAAAAAGCTGGTGGAGGCTATCATGAGCACAGTCTGCGGCATAGAAGAATCAGTCCTTTCTGCTGTTACAAACGGGGGAAATTGTACCGCAGCAGACCATCCTATGCAACTCGTGGGAGGGCAGAACGTTTTCCGCGCCTGGGAATGCGCGTGTCTCGCTCGCTCCGGGGCGGGCCTCTGGCCTGCGCTCCCAGGCACCCGCCCGGCGGCGCGGCCTGGCCTGGTAGCCTACTTATCAGTGAGGAGTTCGATCCCCTCCCAATCCACCGGTACGCCATACTCTATGTAATGGTTGGCGCGTTTGAGATAGAGTTGGGCTGCGCGGTCGTCGGGGTCTACCTCAATGACCCGGCTAAAGTGGGAGACGGACTCTTCAAATTCCTGGCTGTGGTAGTGGAGCAGACCCTTTTCAAAGAAGGTTTGCGTTTTGAGCTTGAGCGCTATTTCCTCTTCCGGGTTGCCGTCCAGGATTTCAAAGACCGACACCGGTTCGCGCTTGCCCTTTACCTTTACCTTGTCCAGGAAGCGAAAGCGATATTGCAGCACATGTTCCAGGCTAAAGAGCGTACGATCACTCACCACAATAGACGCGCCGTACATTTTGGTAAGCCCTTCCAGACGCGAGGCCAGGTTTACGGCGTCGGAGATAACGGTGCCTTCCATACGCTCGGCCTCGCCGACGGTGCCAAGCATGACGCTGCCGGTATGCAAGCCGATGCCAATGCTAATGGGGGGGGTGCCATAGTCGGCACAGCAGCGGTTGTACTCGGTGACGGCCTGCTGCATACGCACAGCGGCATGGATAGCATGATCGGACTGGCCGGGGAAGGCCTGGCCGGGGAAGAGGGCCATAATAGCGTCGCCAATGTACTTGTCTATAAAGCCGTGGTACTCGCGGATGATGGGGCTCACCCGGCTGAGATAGGAATTCAGGAAGGCGAAATTCTCTTCGGGGGACATATGCTCCGAGATGCTGGTAAAGGAGCGAATGTCGGAGAAGAGTACCGTCATTTCTTGCTGTATCTGGTCGCCCAGGTGTACTTCGACAATGCTTTCCTTACCCAGAAATTGCAAAATCTCCTGGGGCACAAAGCGGCTATAGGCGGTGGTGAGCATAACCTGTTCGTTCAGCGCCTTTTCGAGATTGGCCGTGAGCTTCTGGCGCTCTTCTTCGGCTCGCTTGCGCTCGGTCACATCGTAGAGCGCGGTAAGCAAGCAAGGCTCGTCGTTAAACTCAAGCGGTTGCCCAGATATTTCTACCCAGAAAGGCTTCGCATCCAGTTGCTTCCCCTGCACCTCGTAATTGCGTACCTGGTCGTGCTGGTCAAGGAGCGCGTTTATATGGTTGAGCACGGCGCAATCGGCAAAGAACTCGCACAGCTTGCGCCCCGGCACGGTGTCGCTGTTGCACCCAAGCAGCGGGCCAACGGGAGCATTGGCATAGACAATCTCGCTATTGGCGCGGCGGCTCACAATGATGGGAATGGGCATGGTTTCGGCTATGAGCCGGAAGCGCTTTTCGCTCTCGCGCAGGGTAGTCTCTACTTTGTTGTAGAGCTCCTCCTCCATATTATCGGAGTGTTCGGTGGTCATCTCCAACAGCATTTCCAGGTCGGTCTTTTCGTTGTACAGGTCGTCAATTTCCTGGCGCAGTTGGGCTACTTGCTGTGTCAGAGCCGCTACCTGGGCCTGCAAGCTCATATCGGAGGCCGCGCTGTCGCCAACCAGCGATGCAAAGGACGTATTCAATTCGGGAGC
>DAOTUK010000205.1:0-6432 GCA_034437375.1 Chloroflexaceae bacterium
GCCGCACCCGATAGCACCGCTGCCGCACCCGACCCCGCCGCCGCCGCACCCGATAGCACCGCTGCTGCACCCGACCCCGCCGCCGCCGCACCCGATAGCACCGTCGCCGCACCCGACAGCACCGTCGCCGCAGACGCCGCACCAGCCGCAACGGCGGACGATGCCGAACGCCAGCGGCTAGAGGTGGAAATAGAACGCCACAACAAAACCATAGCCCAGATGGAACAAATGCTGAACTCTTACCCGGCCGACGCCTCCAAGCCAGAATTTTTAACCCAGGGGCTTGAGGGAGCGCGGCGGGCCCTGACCCAGGCCCAGGACAAACTCGACGCGCTGGCCCCGGCCAGCGAACCGGATCCGGCCGAAGTATCGCGCCTGGAACAAATCATCAAAGTGCATTCCGATACCGTCGCACAGTTCGAACAGATGAAACAGGGCTACCCGGCCGACCAGATCCCCACCTTTCTGGTAGACGGCCTGGACGAAGCCCAACAGGCGCTAGAGAAAGCACAGCATGACCTGGACGTGTTACAAGGGAAAGCCCCCCGACAACCAGCCCCCCCCACCACCTCAGAGGCTCCCACGCCAGCACCAACCGAAACCGGTACCCCCGGCCGTCCGCGTCTCGTGCTGTTCGATGGGAAACATGAATTTCTCTTGCCCACCAATAAAACCGAAATTATTATCGGGCGCGAAGACCCGGTGAGCCACATCTTCCCCGAAGTTGACCTCACCTCCTATGGAGGCGAGGCCGGGGGCGTCAGCCGCCAACACGCTCGCATCAATGTCCACGATAATCAATGGACGATTACCGACTTGAACAGTACCAACCACACCCGCGTGAATGGCAGCCGGCTGGAGCCCGATACCCCCATCGCCATTACTGATGGGGCCCAATTGCAATTTGGTCGTATCGCGGCCGTCTTTCGCCTGGAATAATCCAGGCTGAACTGTGGAGCCGCAAAGCAACACAGAAACCTCACGCACACCAGAAAGCCCTGTGCTGCGTGAGGTTCTGGTTACCGCTACAGCAACCCTCCCAGATATGCGGCGACCATCACTGCCCCGCTTAATACCACGCTACCCACCGCGAGCAACAGGCTTTTTATCGCCAGGGTATGATGCGTTGGCCAGGCATGGCACTGGCGATACCTTTGCTGCTTACATCGCGCTATCGCCCGCTCGCTTTCTGAAAACGGGTCGAGAATAAACCGCTCCCGCTTGCGGCTCTCTTTCTCAATGAAACCCGCGACAACCAGCACCGCAAACAGTGTTCCAATACAGAGTAGCTCACACATACTGGCTCCCCCCATCCGCTTGTACCAGGCAGAGTACTCCGAGATATGCACTATGTCAATGGGCGGGACATGTTTAGACGGTGGTGGATCAGCAAACGGGGGGACTGTCGCGCATACGCTTGCCCAGGTTATTATGTTGCCCCAACATACGAAGGCCTAACGGTCATCCGACGGGGGACACTTTCGCGCATGCGCCTGCCGCAGCTTTGCGGTCAGGTCTTCGAGCCGCACCGGCTTGCCCACATAGTCATCCATCCCGGCTTCCAGACACCACTGGCGGTCGCCTTCCATTACGTGGGCCGTCATCGCAATGATGTGGGGTTGCTGTGCGGGTGGCCAGGTTTCCCGAATGCGCCGCGTCGCTTCGATACCGTCCATGTCCGGCATCTGCACATCCATCAAGACCACATCGTACCGCCGACGGTATAGCGCGTCGAGCACTTCGAGTCCGTTGGCGGCTACATCGGCGCAGTAGCCGAGCCTGGCCAGCAGACGCAGGGCGACTTTCTGGTTGACCATATTGTCTTCGGCCAGCAAAATGCGGAGCGGATGGTGTATTCCAAGGTCTGAATCAGGGGGCCGGTGGGCTATGGGAAGCGATTGGGGAACCGGTTCACCGCGTCTGATACTAACCAGCGTCGCGTGGAGCAGGGCCGGGCGAATGGGTTTGAGGAGGATATAGGTCTGGTCGTCCGTGACCAACGCATCCAGGAGATTGCGGGTAGAGGGTAAGATAGAGAGCACGATTGGTACATGCGGTGTCGGGCAGACCGTGCGTATCTGGGCTACCAGTGCCACAATGTCGTGGGCGGGCCGGTGCGTGTTGAGTATGATACCCTGGCACGGTTCTGCCTGTCGGGGTATCCCGTCCAGTACCTCTTCGGGCGAGAAGGGGTGGGGTATCATGCCCCAGTGTTCGGTGTACTGGCAGAGTACCTGGCGCGAGGTGGCGTTCTCATCTATGATGAGCATAGGGATGCCGGCCATGTCCGGCTGGTTGCGTTCCAAGAAGGGAGCGGGCGGGGTTTCTTGCACAGGGGCCGGGGCGGTCTGGAATGTGACATGGAAGGTGGAGCCCCCCCCTTCCTGGCTCTCTACCCAGATGGTGCCGCCCATCAACGTGGCGAGATGGATGCTGATGGTCAACCCCAGGCCGGTGCCGCCATAGATGCGGGTGGTTGAGCTATCCACCTGGCTGAAGGATTGGAAGATGTGTTCGCGCTGGTCGGCCGGAATGCCGATGCCGGTATCGCGCACGGCGATATGCAGCAATTGGGGATCGGGGGTTGGTGATTGGGGGTCGGTTCGTTTAGTTCTGTCCCCCTGAGCCATGGCCCCTGGACCCTGGCCCCCAACCGTTACCACCACCTCGCCACGTTCGGTAAACTTGACCGCGTTGCCCACGAGATTGACGAGGATCTGCCGCACGCGGGTGATGTCGCCCATGAGCATCTCTGGCACACCAGGGGCTATCCAATAGGATAATTCCAGGCCCTTCTGGTCGGCTCTGGGGAGCAACAGTTCCAGCGTCTCTTCAATACTGGTGCGTAGCGAGAAGGGGATGTGTTCAAGTTCCAGGCGGCCGGCTTCTATCTTGGAGAAGTTCAGAATGTCGTTGATGAGCGCGAGAAGGGCATCGCCACTGATGCGGATGGTTTCGGTGTAATCGCGTTGTTCTGGGGTCAAGGTGGTGTCGAGTAGCAGGGTGGTCATCCCAATGATGGCGTTCATGGGGGTGCGGATTTCGTGGCTCATCGTGGCGAGAAAATCGCTCTTGGCGCGGGTGGCGGCTTCGGCAACGTGGCGGGCCTGCATCAATTCAGCCTCATAGCCTTTTTGCGCATCAATGTCGCGGTGGGTGCCCGACATCCGCACGGGGGTACCATCGTGCGCACGCTCCATCAAGCGGCCATAATCCTGAACCCATTTCCAGTCCCCAGATTTTGTGCGGAGCCGGTGTTCGGAGATATAGACGGGACTTTCCCCGTTGAGATGGCGCTGCAAGGTTTCCATAACAGGGGGGACATCATCCGGGTGCATCAGGGTTTCCCAACAGGAAACGTTGGGGGCAATCTCGTCAAGCTGATAGCCAAGCATGGTAGCCCATCGCTCGTTGAAAAACACCTCCCCTGTCTGGACATTCCAATCCCACACGCCCAGGTCGGAGCCTTCTAGCGCCAATTGCAACCGTTGCTCACTCTCGCGTAGCGCTTCTTCGGCCTGTTTTTGTTCGGTGACATCATGGACAATCCCCAAAATTTGCTGTGGTTGACCATCGCTGGTGCGGCGAAACACAACTTCGCGGGCATACAACCAGTGCCAGTGGCCATTGCGATGGCGCATCCGATACTCTAGCGACAGGACGGTATCGTCGGTCGCCCGGGCCTGCACCTCCCGATGCTCAAGCACGTGTGGCATATCATCGGGGTGCAACAGCGTCGGGAGCACTTGGGGCCCCATGGCGCGGATTTCGTCTGCGCTGTAGCCAAGCGTTTCCCCTATCTGCCGGTTGCTGTAGACGTTGCGTTCCTGGGTCAGGTCATAGACATAGAGGATACTGGGTATCGTGTTGGCAATGTGCTGCACAAACCGCTCGCTCTCGCGCAATTCTTCTTCGGCCTGTTTGCGTTCGGTGATGTCAACATACGCAATCGCCACACCATACGACTTGAGAGGGATAGGCGCAGCAGTGACCCGGAGCCATGTAACCTGCTCGGAACCTTTGACAATGCCCATTTCCATATTTCGCACCATACGTTGTTCTTTGAGTGCTCGTGTTGAAGCGTATTCCTCTACGGGCAAAGGCGTTCCGTCAGGACGGATAATCTGCCACTCCGGGGCATCAATCGTACGGCGCACATGTTCTGACACCGGCAAGCTGAGCAACTGCTCGGCTTCGCCGTTGCTTTCAAGAATTTGCCCATTCTGGTCACTGATCGTCAACCCGAAGGGAAACGTCTCAAAGAGCGTGCGGTACTTCTCTTCGCTCTCGCGCAGCGCTTCTTCAATCTGTTTGCGTTCGGTAATGTCGGTGGAGATACCACAGGTGCCATAAAGCTGGTCTTCCGCATCGTAGAGCGGGAACTTGATGGTGAGGTAGGTATGTCTGGTGCCATCTGCGGCAAGGCCATATTCCTCCTGTTGCACAGATTGCTGTGTGCGTTGCACCTCCTGGTCAACAGACCAGTTGTGCGCGGCAATCTCTGGCGGATGAACGTCATAGTCGGTCTTCCCAAGCAACATGTCTGGCTCTATCTGAAACAGGACGGCAAGTTGTCGGTTGACCAGGATAATGCGTCCGTCCAGATCTTTGGCGTAGATGTAGGCGGGGGCGTGGTCAAGCACCCCGCGCAGTAAGGCCTGGTTCTCGTGTAGTTTCTCTTCGGCTTGCTTGCGTTCGGTGATGTCGGTGATATAGCCGTGCCACAGCACTGTGCCGTCTGCATCGCGCTCTGGATTGGCGTTCCCAGTGAGCCAGCGCACGGTTCCGTCGGCAAACCGAACCCGATACTCGCACTGCCATGGCGTGAGGTCTTGCGCTGATTGCTGGATGGACGCTACCACCATATCGTAATCATCGGGATGCAGTATTTCATAGACCTTTGCGGCATCCTCGCGCACGTCTTCCGGCTCCAACCGGTAGATCGTGCGGATACCAGGGCTCGTATACGGAAAGCAGGAGCTACCATCAGGGCGCAGCGTATACTGGTAGACCATGCCCGGTACCAGGGTGGCAATTTTTTGCAGCCGACTGAGCCGTTCTGCGGCGGCTTTTTCGGCTTGTTCGCGCCGGGTTAATTCGTGCAGAAGCGCGGCCGTGGCTTGCTGCAAGTCGAGGGTACGGGTTTCCACGCGCGCTTCCAGGTCGTGGTTCATCTGTTGGAGCGTTGACCGGGCCGCTTCGGTTTGCTGGAGGCTCTGCTGCAAGTGCCGCACGGTCAACAGCACTGCGCCCCCGGCCGCTCCACTTATAACGACCTGGGCCATCCAGTTCACGCTCAAGGTGAGGGGATGGAACAATCGTTCCAAAATGGTGGTTGGGAGTATGACCCACTGGAAGGCAAAGGCTAGATAGAGTAGGCCAACGGTGAGGAGGCAGACCACCCCGACGAGCAGCGCCTTGCGAAAGGATAGGAGCAGCGCGGCCAGTACCACCACCAGGATGAGATAGAGCCGCCCGGTACCCGGTAGTCCACTGATCAACAGCCAGAAAGTTCCTGCGGAGTAGCATAACCCAAGCACCAGACCTGTGCGAAGCGTGTATCCCAGGCGGGGCAGAAAGGTGGCCGCCGCCAGCACTACCACATTGGTCAGGTCATAGAGAAGGGCCCAGGGTAGGTGATAGGTGATGTTGACAATGATGCTGAGGCCCCAGAGTGGGAGCACCAGGAAAAAGAGAAGCCGTGTGCTGATATGCAATACGTCCTCGCGCCAGTGCTGGATAGCGGGGGGAACAGCGGTTGCGTCGCTGCTGATTACAGTTTGTATTCCCATATTGAAAAAGCCCTTTCTTCTTTTATGGCCGACACCGGGAAGGGTAACCCAATGGCTTCAGGCACCAGCGCCAACGCAGTTTGGTATAGCTTTTCACCGCCCCCTATCATCATGATAGGCGCACATCCATCAACATCAACATCAACATCAACATCAACATCAACCAACCACGCCTGCAACACGGTGTCGCTGATTTGCCCGTGTAGCCGATAATCGTTTCATCCTGATACCGAATGATACCATTTCCATCGGTCAATTCGCCATTGGTTGGCTGATTATCCAGGGTGAAATTGATAGAGAGGACATTTGCGTCGCGGCCATATGAAACGCAGTTGCGCCGCGAGTCTCTGGATATTGATTCCATCCAGGTCTTCCGTGGGTTGCTCCATCGGCACAGCCGGCAATGGTCGTTGGCGGTGCCATTCCATCGCTTTGTCCTCCTGTGCTCTCATCGTACCATGGAATTGCCGCCCCGACTATCGCGGCTTCTCACGGGCACCGCTCGCACCCCCACCCGTCCCCGTCGCCAAGGTCAAACTGGTGCGGGTCGGGCGGCAGCACCCGAAAGCGACACAGCGGGGCGACATCCGCGCAGTCCAGGTCGGGCGGCGGGGGCGGAATGCACACGTCGGGGTAGGCC
>DAOTUK010000206.1:0-7681 GCA_034437375.1 Chloroflexaceae bacterium
CTTCCGATCTAGGCGGGCGGGGTGAGGCGGGCGGTGCGAGACGCGCGGCGGGGGGGAAATGGCGCTTGCATATCGCGCTGCTTCACCGTATAATACGGGTAATCCGGGGAGGTGACGGAGCGGTTGAACGTGCTCGTCTCGAAAACGAGTAAGGTGTGAAAGCCTTCGAGGGTTCGAATCCCTCCCTCCCCGCCAGTATTTCCCCGGCCCCCACAGCCACCGCAGCGCAGTATTCCCACGCAGGTCTGCGGCGCTTTGCTCCTCCCGCTTGATGGCCCAATTGGCCCAGAGAAGCACGTTTATAACGATGGTCGGGCCAATGCCCTCCTGCCCCCCCCAAATATCACGGCGATTGCAACGTCGCCAGGGCAACGACAGCACCAGGTTTTTCTGCATTCGCAGCCGTTGATGTGCGCCTTCGGCGCGCCACACACCCCCAAAAAGGTGGTTTTGAGGGGCACAGCCCCGCATGCTCCCCAGGAGCCCTGGTTACCATAAGACTTTGCAATCGCCCCCCCAAATATATGGTTTTGTCTGAACGAGGGCGGCCGTGTATAATACGGGTAGAGCCTGGCAAGGCGCAAGATGGGAAATTGAACAGGAGCGATTGGAGCCATGAGCATAACCAACGAACTGGCGGATATTGAGGCGCAGGCAGAGCGCGAACTGGCGGCGGCCACAACGCTTGAGGCCCTGGTGCAGTGGAAAAGCACCTATCTGGGAAAGAGTGGCGAGCTAACCAGGGTAAGCCGCAATCTAGGCACGCTTCCGCCAGAGGAGCGTCCGGCGGTGGGGAAGCAGGTCAATGCGCTGCGGCAGCGGCTTGATGCGGCGTTTGCCAGCGCCGAAGAGCGCGTCAAGACAGCCGTGCGCGAGGCGGCCCTGAGCGAGGAGCGCGTAGATGTGACCTTGCCCGGCCGGGCGCCAGAAATGGGGCGAGTACATCTGGTCAACCAGGTATTACGCAAGGTAACGACTATTTTTGCTGAAATGGGGTTTCAGGTCTGGGAGAGCCGCGAGGTAGAGCTGGACGAATACAACTTCGGCTTGCTCAACTTTCCGCCCGACCACCCGGCCCGCGATATGCAGGACACCTTCTACCTGGATATGCCGCCCGGCGCGCCGCGGGTGCTGCTGCGTACGCATACCTCGCCGGGCCAGATACACGCTATGCGCCGCTATGCGCCACGTCCGTTGCGCGTGTTACTGCCGGGCAAGTGCTATCGCAACGAGCAATTAACCGCCCGAAGCGAGATTATGTTTCACCAGTTTGAGTTTCTCGCCGTGGGAAGCAATATCACGCTTGGCGATTTGAAGGGAACGCTGGATAATTTCGCTGTGCGTATGTATGGCGCGGGCACCAAAGTACGCTTGCGGGCCAGCTATTTTCCCTTTACGGAGCCAAGCGCCGAAATGGATGTCACCTGTCTGCTGTGTGGCGGCAAGGGGTGCCGCGTATGCAAGTACACCGGCTGGCTTGAGATAGGCGGCTGTGGTATGGTACATCCCAATGTGCTCCGCAATGGCGGCTATGACCCGGAGAAATACAGCGGCTTTGCGGGTGGCTTTGGGCCAGAGCGCATTGCCCTGTTGCGCTATGGCATAGACGACATCCGCTGGTTTAACAGCGGCGACGTGCGCTTCCTTGAACAATTCGGCTAAATCTCTGGCGGGGGGCCGTTCCAGGGTTCCCCCGCCTCCCCGTCCCCCATCTTCGCCCCGGTTGCGCTCCTCGCGCTGGCTCCTGGCGTTCGTGCTGGTGGCCTTTCTGGCGCTGGCAACGCTGTACAATAGCGTTGTACCGCCTGGCGAAGGGCCCGACGAGCCCGGCCATATGCGCTATAGCCTCTTCCTGGCCCGTACGGGGCGTCTACCCATGCAACAGGCACCGGGAGCAAGCGATGTCCCCGGCGAGGGACACCAACCCCCGCTGTCCTACGCGCTGATGGTGCCGGCGGTGGGGTGGCTGTCCCCTTCAGAGCAGACCATCGTGCAGAGCGCCAACCCGGCATTTGTCTGGAATGGCGGGCACGAGCCGGCGGCCTTTGTTCGTTCCAGTCGTGAGTATGCGCCCTGGCAAGGAATGACACTGGCGTGGCACCTGGCCCGCGGCCTTTCGACGCTGTGGGGGGGCGTGGTGGTGGTAGCGACGTGGGGCGCGGCCCGCGCAGCGACCCGCCGGGAAGGCGTAGCCCTGCTGGCCGCGGCGCTGGTGGCCTTCAATCCGCAATTCTTGTTTACCTCTGCGCTGGTCACAAACGATGCGCTGCTGGCCGCGCTCAGCGCGGGGTTGCTGTGGCTGTGTGTGGCGTGGCTCTCCAGCGCGGGGCGGTATACGCTGTGGTATGCGGTTGGCGCGGGGGTGCTGTGGGGGTTGGCCCTGTTGACCAAGCAAAGCGCCCTGGTATGGGGGCCGCTGCTGGTAGGGGTAAGCTGGTTGGCCGCGCGGGGCCATGTGCGGCGGGTGCTGCTGCTGGTAGGGGTGTGGGGCGGGGTGGCGTTGCTGCTGGCGGGGTGGTGGTATGGGCGAAACTGGTATCTGTACGGCGACCCATTTGGTATGGCTGTATTCCGGGCTGTCTTTGCCACGCAACCCTTTGTATGGCACAGCGCGGCGGCGTGGGGCGGGGCGTTGCGGCAATTGCATGCTTCCTTCTGGGCCTATTTTGGCTGGCTAAGCGTGCGTGCGCCGGGGTGGGTTATCGCGCTCTATGCCGCGTTCGAGGTGGCGGCGGTGGCGGGTCTGGTACGCTGGTTGTCGCTGTGGCTACGGCGCGGGAGCGAGGGCGGGAAGAGGGAAGGTTTGCCCACCGGGCGCATTGTTGCGGTGTTCCTGGCTCTGCCGTTGCTCACGCTGGCCTGGGTAGTCAGTTTTGCGCTCAGCGCGGGGCTTGTGGCGTGGCAGGGGCGCTTGCTCTTCCCGGCGCTGCCGGCCCTGGCAACCGTATTGGCGTGGGGATTGGCCGCCTGGGGCGGGCCACGCCAGCGGACGATAGGGGGTGGCGGCGTGGTAGCGTTGCTGCTGGCGCTGGCCCTGGCCCTGCCGCTGCTGGTGATCGCCCCGGCCTATCCGTGGCACACCTTGTCGCCCCAGGAGGCGCAGGCGTGGCGCGGAACGCCGGTCTATGCCCGCTTTACCTACGAATGGGAGCAGGGGATAGTGTTGCGCGGGTGGCGTCTGGATGGGGCGGGGACGGGAACAGGGACGGACACGACAGCGCGGGCCGGGCAGACGGTCACGGTCACGTTGCTGTGGCAGGCGCTGGAACGGGGCCCGCGTGATCTGGTCGTGTTTGTGCATGTGGTAGATGAGCAGGGCGAGATTGTGGCAGAGGATAATGCAGCGCCCCAGGCCGGCGCGTTTCCCGTAACGCAGTGGACGCCGGGCGATTGGGTTGCAGATGCCCACCGGCTGGCGCTGCCGGCGGATATGCCGCCCGGACGCTATACCGTGCGGGTGGGGCTGTGGGAGCCGCCATTTCAGGGCAAGCGCGTAGATGTATGGGACGCCGAGGGGGGGCGTCTGGGTGATGCGTTTGACGCGGGGGTGCTGGTAGTCGTGGGGGATGGGTGAGACGCGGCGCGGGGGGTGGTGAAAACACAAACCACAACCTGTGGTATAATAAGCTCTACGAGAAAGATGCCCCACTGTATCGTGGCATCACCCGACGAACCGGACACAGGCAAGGCCGCCTCCACACAGTCGTGCGTGATGTTCATGGATTTTCTCAATACGTAAACTTATTTTCGTGCGAGCGATATACAGAACCAGGGTGGTTTGTGGTGGTTTTCTCTTCCGAATCCACAGGGTACAAGTTTCCGCGACCCTTCCAAGATTATCAACTTGATGGAGCCTACGACGAAATGTTCGAGGTGGACGCCACCACGCGCCCACAATATCACGAACTGTACCAGCGGCTCCTCGAATTGCCGGCCTCTGAATTGCGGCGACGGCAACAGGCCGCAGACATCGCCTTTCTCAACCAGGGTATTACCTTTACCGTGTATGGCAACGACGAAGGTACCGAACGTATCTTCCCCTATGATCTGCTGCCGCGCATCATCACCCCCGACGAATGGCATACCATAGAGCGCGGGCTTACCCAACGCATCACGGCCCTGAACATGTTTTTGAAAGACATCTACCACAACGGCCATATCCTGAAAGACGGTATCATCCCGCGCCGCCTGCTCTACAGTTGCCGCCACTATCGCCGCGAGATGCGCGGCGTTCGGGTACCGCGCGATGTCTACGTCGCAGTGGTTGGTACCGACCTGGTGCGCCTCACCGACGGTAGCTTTGTGGTATTGGAAGATAACCTGCGCGTACCAAGCGGCGTCTCCTACATGCTCGCCAATCGCCAGGTTATGAAATCGGTCTTCCCCCACCTCTTCAGCCGCTTCAACGTGCGCCCCATAGACCACTATGGGCAAGAGTTGCTTACCGCCATCCAGACCCTTTCGCCCAACCAGCAAAGCGACCCCACCGTCGTCTTGCTGACGCCCGGCGTCTTTAACTCGGCCTACTTCGAGCACGCCTACCTGGCCCGCCAGATGGGCATAGAGCTAGTTGAAGGGCGCGACCTGCTGGTTCATAACAACGTTGTCTATATGCGTACCACCGCCGGCCTGCGGCGCGTAGACGTTATCTACCGCCGCCTAGATGACGATTTTCTTGACCCCCTGGCCTTCCGCGCCGATACCATTCTTGGCGTGCCCGGACTGATGAACGCCTATCGCCATGGCAATATCGGGTTGGCCAACGCCATCGGCACCGGCATAGCCGACGACAAAGCTATCTACGCCTATGTGCCCGCCATCATCCGCTACTATCTCAACGAAGACCCCATTATTAACAACGTCGAAACCTACCTGTTGAGCGACGAAACCCAACGCACCTATGTGCTGGAAAACTTGCATGAACTGGTCGTCAAAGCGGTGGGCGAGTCGGGCGGCTATGGCATGCTTATCGGGCCGCACAGCACCCGCAAAGAGCGCAAGGAATTCAAAGAGCGCATTCTGGCCAACCCGCGCAACTACATCGCCCAACCAACCCTGGCCATATCGCGGGCCCCCTGCTTTGTAGATGGGCGGGTTGAAGCGCGACACGTAGACCTGCGCCCCTACATCCTCTACGGCGACAACGTGACCATTGTCCCCGGTGGGCTCACCCGCGTAGCGCTGCGGCGCGGTTCGCTCGTCGTCAACTCATCGCAAGGCGGCGGCAGCAAAGACACCTGGATACTCTATGCAACGCCCCAGGATAGCCCGCAGCACCCTGAAAAAGAAACGACCCCAGACCTATGAACAAACCAGACAAACCAACCAGAACAACGCCTCGCCGGCCCACCCTGACCACGCCCCCGGTGGCATTCTCCGGCACAACGATGCTTTCGCGCGTTGCCGATAGCCTCTACTGGATGAGCCGCTACCTGGAACGCGCCGAACATACTACCCGTGTGCTAGATGTCAACCTGCAACAAATGCTTGACCAGACCCCCGAATCAGGGAACTGGCGTTGGGATTTGATGCTCTCTGGTCTGCGGCTCCACGCGCTCCCCACCAGTATCACCCGCGATGTCTACAGCATTACCCATACCCTCACCTTCGACCGTTCGAGCCGCACTTCTATTGTTTCCTACATATCGGCCGCCAGAGAAAACGCCCGCCAGGTACGCGAGCAAATTAGCTCGGAAATGTGGGAACATATCAACCGCCTCTACCTGCATGTGCGGCGCACCAGTCTGGACGACATCTGGCAAGTAGAACCGCACGAGTTCTTCCAATCCATCAAAATGGGATCGCACCTCTTCCAGGGCATCACCGACTCGACCATGACCCATAGCGAGGGTTGGCAATTTATCCAGGTCGGACGCTTCCTCGAACGCTCAATGGCCACCGCCTCGCTGCTCGACGCCTACTTCAACGCCTACCTCGAATCGCAAAATGGTGCAACGACACAGCTTGACTACCTGGCCTGGATTTCGCTGCTCAAATCTTGCACCGCCTTTGAAGCCTACTGCAAAGTGCATACCGCCAGCGTCAACCCCACCTGTATTGCCGACTTCCTGCTGCTCAACGCTGACTTCCCCCACTCGCTGCGCTTCTCAGCCGACATGCTTCAGATAGCCCTGAAAGCCATTAGCAACGCCACCGGCACCCGCAACGCCAGCCCGATAGAACGGCTCTCCGGTCGGCTTCGCGCCATGCTTGACTATATTCACGTAGATGAAATTATGTCGGGCGATATACGCACCTACCTGGACAACGTCCGCAACCAGTGCGTCAAACTGCACACCGCCATACAGGACATTTACATTACCTATCCGATAGAGGTAGCCCTTGGACAATAGCATCTACTACTCCATACGCCACCAGACCCGCTTCCGCTATAGTACCCAGATAAGCGAAAGCAGCATGGAAGTTCGTATGCAGCCACGCTCTGAAGGAAACCAGCACTGCCTGGAATTTTCCCTGCTCACCGACCCCCCCGCCACCACCACCAGCTACCGCGACCATAACAACAACATCGTCCACCATTTCAACATTCCCGGTCGCCACGGGCAATTAACCATCAACGCCGAGTCGCTGGTACAGGTTATGCCGTCCCCGCTCATTCCCGAAGGCCTCCCTTTCCAAATATGGGAAGAACTGGACATGCTCACCGAAACTGACGAATACTGGGACGCGCTGGCCCCCAGTCGCTTTGCCCACCCTTCTGACCCGTTGTACCAGTTTATGCAAGAACACACTATCGAACGAACCAGCGACCCCCTGACCCTGCTTCGCACACTCAACAGCACAATCTACACCAGCTTTGAATATGTGCCCCACAGCACCACCGTAGACTCGCCCATAGATGAAGCGCTGCGGGATAGGCGCGGCGTCTGCCAGGACTTCGCCCATATCATGATTACCATAGTGCGCGAGCTTGGCATTCCTTGCCGCTATGTGAGTGGCTACCTTTACCACCGCACCGAAGACCGCGACCGCTCTGAAGAGGACGCAACCCATGCCTGGGTGGAAGCGTTTCTGCCAACCCTGGGGTGGGTCGGCTTTGACCCCACCAACGACCTGATAGCCGCCGAGCGCCACATCCGTACCGCTATCGGGCGCGACTATGCCGACGTGCCGCCTACTATCGGGGTCTTCAAAGGCAACGCCGACAGCGAACTGGATGTCGGGGTACGGGTCGCGCCAACCGAAGCACCCATCCCCCAGGATGAAGAGCTGTTACCGGTGATAGATTGGGCCCCGCCTATCACCACAATTAAAGACCCCGACCAGCAAGAACAAGACCTTGACCAGCAGCAGCAGCAGCAGCAGTAGCCCCCTCCCCCTGCCATTCGCTCCGGAGCGAGCGAGACGCTCGCGCTCCCAGACATTTTCCCCTCCCGCCCACTTGTCGGCCAGAAGCAAAATCTGGTAAGATAGAGCCATACACCCGGCGCAGACCGCCATACCCACAACGGAGTGGAACCACCACCCCGATCTTACCGCCCATATCCTGTAGGCTTTTGGCTTGTAGAGGGAATATATGAAAAAACAAATCCCCAACCGTATGCGTATACCCCCCCGCATCGTTGTCAGAGCGTTTGTCCTCACGATGATTACCGCCATCTCGCTCTGCTCATTTGGAACTGTCCGCAGCACTACGCGCCCCCACCAACCCCCACCCGCC
>DAOTUK010000207.1:0-17608 GCA_034437375.1 Chloroflexaceae bacterium
ATCGGTATGTCCCCGGCCCAGATGGAGCATCTATTTGAAGCCTTTACCCAGGCCGATGCTTCTACCACCCGGCGCTACGGCGGAACGGGCCTGGGGTTGGCTATTACGCGGCGGCTATGTCTCTTGATGGGCGGAGAGATAGAGGCCTCTAGCCAACCCGGCCAGGGGGCTATCTTTACCGTTCGTTTGCCCAATAGCGTGAATCATCAGGACGAGCGGCGCCTGGAATAACGAAGGAACGCATGAAAGAAGTCCTGGAAGAATCCGTTTATGCTTGTTGAGAACTACAAACAGTGCGCGTATGATGGTACGAGATTGGGGGAGGCATACCGGGTTGGTCTGGCCCCTGCGCTACGCTGGCCTGCCCCCACAGAGCGCCGCGGCCGGGCAGCGCGAGCAACAAAACGCCAGGGATGTGACGTTGGATATGGGCCGGCCGCCCCGCACACGACCAGGTGCGCCAGGCAATCCGGCCACCATCCCCACACCACAGAGCGTATGAAGTGTAGTATACTGGTGTGACACGTTTGTGACGTATCCTGCTTTGATTGAGGGTAGCCATGGCAAGAATTTTGCTCGTAGAAGATAATGAGATGAATAGGGATATGTTGTCTCGACGGCTCAAGCGCAAGGGACACGAAGTCCTGATGGCCGCTGATGGGGCCCAGGGGGTAGAGCTGGCGCAGTCTGAACAACCCGATTTAATTTTAATGGATATGTCACTGCCGGTATTAGATGGGTGGCAAGCAACCCGCCAGATTAAAGCAGCCGCTAACACACAGGCCATTCCGGTGATAGCCCTCACGGCCCATGCCCTGGCCGGCGATCGAGAACGTAGCCTGGAAGCCGGGTGCGACGAGTATGAAACCAAGCCGGTCGACTTTCCCCGGCTGCTCGAAAAGATCGAATCTTTTCTGAAGTAAGGGAATTGTGGTTATGAAGCCCGAACAGGGTTTTATCCTGGTTGTTGATGATAATGAAGCAAACCGCGATGTGCTCTCGCGTCGGTTGAAACGCCAGGGGCATAGTGTGGTGGTTGCCGAAGATGGGCGGCAAGCGCTCGATATGATGCGTATGCAGTCGTTCGATCTTATCCTCCTTGATATTATGATGCCCGAAATGAATGGGTATCAAGTATTGCAAGCATTAAAAACAGATGCCTTGCTGCGGCATATTCCGGTGATAATGATTTCTGCGCTTGACGATATAGAAAGCGTGGTCAAGTGTATTGAACTGGGCGCAGAAGACTATCTCTACAAGCCGTTTAACCCCGTGTTGCTCAAAGCGCGGGTGGGCGCGAGCCTGGAGAAGAAGTGGCTGCGCGATCAGGAGCAATCATATCTGCAAGCAGTGAAGCGTGAGTTGGAGCTTGGCCGGCGTATTCAAGCCGACTTTCTCCCCCGTACAATCCCGCAACCGGTGGGGTGGGAAATTGCGGCCGTCTTCCACCCGGCCCGCGATGTGGCCGGCGACTTCTACGACGTCTTTATCTTGCCCGAAGGATTTGTCGGGTTGGTAATTGCAGACGTGTGCGATAAGGGCGTCGGGGCGGCCCTGTTTATGGCGCTTATCCGCGGCCTTATTCGGGCGTTTTCTGAACAAGTGGTGGCCGGTGCGCTCGACGCGCTACAAGCTGTACCCATGACCAACAACTACATTGCGCGTCATCACCACAACGATACCAGCCGGCATATGTTTGCGACGCTCTTCTTTGGCGTGCTCGACCCTGCAAGTGGCCGGTTGACCTATGTGAATGGAGGGCATGAGGCGCCGCTGGTCGTACATTCAGAAGGACACGTACGGGCCTACCTGGAAGCGACCGGCCCGGCCGTGGGCTTTATGGCCGATTCCCACTTCTCCCACGCACAGGTGCAGTTGGAACCCGGCGATATTCTCGTGTCGTATACCGACGGTGTGACAGAAGCGCGAAACGCGGAACGATTGCTTTTTACCGAAGAACGCTTATTGCGGCTGTTGGAGCAACCAATAACCTCGGCCGCGTCAGTGCTGGAACGAGTAGAAGCCAGTGTCCAGGCCTATATTGGCGATAGCACGCCGACGGACGATATTACAATGCTGGCCGTGTGTCGCCGGCGTTAGTTGGGGGCACAACCCTGGGAGCGCGAGCGTCTCGCTCGCTCCAGGTCGGGTAGGATGCCCGCGCTCCCAGAAACCATCCGGTCACTTGTGTACAGGTACATGGGGCGGGGATGGGGAGGGCTGATTGTGGTGTGTGGTATAATAAGAACTTGTTTATAGTGATTATTTCGTTGGCTATGCTGGCTTGTCTGGGTGGATGGGTTGGGAGTTGATCCAGGGTTACGACCGGCAGACTTTCTAGATGGTATAGGGGGCAGAGTCTATGTCTAAAATTATTTCTATCCACTCGTTTCGTGGGGGGACAGGAAAATCAAACACAACCGCCAATGTGACGGCCATCCTGGCTTCGAAAGGGTTGCGAGTCGGGGTGGTAGATACTGATATTCAATCGCCAGGTATTCATGTGCTGTTCGGGCTTGAAGAAGAACATATGGATCATTCATTGAATGATTATCTGTGGGGCAAGTGTGAGATAAAAGACACCGCTATGGATGTGACCGCCACATTGCAGGCGTTGGACCCATCATTGAGCGGACAGGTGTTTTTAATTCCATCGAGTATTAAAGCGGGCGAGATAGCCCGTATCTTGCGCGAGGGGTATGATGTAGGGTTGTTGAATGATGGCTTCCAACGCCTGTTACAAGACCTTGAGCTGGATGTGTTGATGATTGATACCCACCCCGGCTTGAATGAAGAAACCCTGCTTTCGATTGCTGTTTCTGATGCGCTGGCTATTATCATGCGCCCCGATTATCAGGACTATCAGGGTACCAGTGTAACCGTTGAAGTGGCCCGAAAGCTGGATGTGCCCAATCTTGTCCTGGTTGTCAATAAAGTGCCCCAGGTGTTTGGCGAAGACAGCGTGCAGGCTGAGGTAGAAAAGAAATATAGCTGTGAAGTGGCGGCCGTGCTGCCCCACTCCGATGAGATGATGTCGTTGGCCAGTTCAGGCATTTTTGTGCTACGCTACCCAAACAACCCTATGACGGCAAAGTTCCGGCAAATAGCGCAACGGCTCTTGTCCTGAAGGGGGGGAGCGTTCGTATACTCATCTATTACTTATTATAGCGAGCATTGTATGCGTGTATGCACTGTTGCCATACTCAGGGGTTGGGGGCCAGGGGAAGGTATGATTCCTCTGGCTCTCTTTGATGTGGGGGGGCGCGTATGAAACGGGCGCTCGGAAAAGCCCTGAATATACGGCCCAGAGAGTGGTCACGGTTGGCGATCCTCTACCTCATGATTTTTATTTTTATGTTAGGTTGGGTGTGGGGGGTCAGTGTGTTGGAAGCGGGCCTGCTGCGCCAGGTTGGTATCGGGGCCCTCCCCTGGTTTTTTGTTATCAAAGCCATTATCTCGATACCGGCCGTCGCAGCCTACGCCGCCTTTGCCGATAGGGTGTCGAACGGTTGGCTTTTAATAGCGATTTTGTTGGTGAGTGTGGTCGCTATTGCCATCGGGCTTGGCATGTTGTGGGTTGGTCTGGTGGGGTTTGCCTTTCCCCTGTTATACCTGTTATTGTACGTTCCGCTCGAAGACATCTTTATTACCCATTGGTATACCTACGTCAACGATTTTTTTGATACCCGCTCGGCAAAGCGCGTTATCCCCGTGCTTGGAACGGCGACCATCTTATCGGGTATCGTGGGCGGCATTACCGTTCCCTTCGTCAGCAGCTCTTTCTCCACCAGTACCGTGGTGCTGGTCTGGGTGCTTATGCTGGTGGCCGTTGCGGCGCTGGTCTGGGTTACGCCACAATGGTTGCGGAAGCGGGGTATCAACCAGGGAACGCTCGAACCGGGCGAGATCAACCCTACGGTATCGGAGGGCCCGGAAACGTCGTATCTGGGAAATATTCGGGAGGGGTATAATTATATTACGCAATCATCCTTGCTGCGGTGGATGGCGCTTTCCACATTGCTGGTGATGGCCATCATGGCCCTGTTGCAATATCAAACCAGCCAGGTTTTGTTAGATCGGCTGGTGACTGAAGAAAATATCGCCGAGTTTATCGGGTGGGTCTATGCCATAGGCAATATTATTGCGCTACCATTGCAGCTTTTTGTGATGAGTCGGGTTATTGCCCGCATTGGGGTGGGGAATGCTAATCTTATCTTTCCGGCGGGCAATTTTGTGTTTAGCAGTGTGTTTGTCGGGCTCCCCAACGTCTTTACGGCCGGGTTAGCCTATTTTAACCGGACGCGCTTTTTTGACTCGATAGGGTATTTGACCGATGGGTTAATTTATAATGCTGTGCCCTTGCGGGTAAAGGGGCGGGTACGCGCTTTTATTGGCGGGCTTATCTTTCCGATAGGCTCGCTGGTAGGCGGGGTTATCTTGCTCATACCCTTTGTGGTAGATGTGCCATGGCTCCTTTCGGGCATTATTGTTGCGCTATCCGCCGGCTATGTCGTTTGTGCGGTCATTATTCGCAAGAAATATTCACAAGCCCTTATTCAGATGTTGGAAGAAGAGGACTACTCATTTTTGTGGTCGCAGAATCGTGGCGATATGTTGATGGCCGACCCGGCCACGTTAGCGGTGTTGCGGCGACGGCTTGAGGAGCATACCAACGATGAATTGACCGTCTTTACGGCGAAATTGATGAGTCAGGTAGGCGGGAGTGATGCCTTGCCCGTGCTGGTTCAGGTGGCGCGGGCGGCTGAAAGCGGGTTTCTGCGCTCGTCGCTGGTAGATATTCTCAATGTGACCGACGCACGCAGCGACGAAGTGCGGCAATTGTATATAGACTTTTTGACCGACGCCGATGCGCGGGTGCGCCAGTCGGCGCTGGCCGCGTTAGAAGATGTATTTGAAGCCGATAACCCCGTCTATCTTGACCTGGCGCTAGGGATGCTTGAAGATGATGATATTGATGTGCGGACGCAAGCCCTGTTGCCCCTGTTGGGGGCGACCGTTGAACGCTATCGCCAGGCCGGCGTCGAGGCTGTCACCGCGCTAGTGAGCAGCGACGCTGCGTCCTTGCGGGCGCGTGGGGTGCGCGTTATCGCCAGAACGGGCCAGGTATCGCTGGTACACCATCTGGTAGACGCGCTGGCCGACCAGGCGGATGTCGTGCGCCTGGAAGCAGCGGTCGGGTTAGAAAGCCTGGTCGAGCGTGGGGTGTCTGATGCGGTGCTGGCAGAGGTGGTCACGCGCCTGGGCGAACTGGTATTTGACCCTATCGAACGTGTGCGTATGGCCGCGCTGGTAGTGCTTGGACATCTGGATGATTGGGATTCGAGCGACGCCTTTGTGTCGGCGTTGTTGGATAATAGCCCGCGTATTCGCAAATTGGCGATAGAGACGCTGGTACGGGTGGGCCGAGCCTGGAGCGAACGACTCGTCTATTTGCGGCGACAGGCTGAGCATGGGCCATCCGCTGAGCAAGCGCGGTATCAACAACAACTCCATGAGCATCGGACAACGCCGGGTCTGGGGCGGGCCGTCTTCTACGCGCTCCAGGCGCATCTGGAGTCGGACAATGAGCAGTTGTACAAGATGGTTGCGGTGGTGTTGAGCCAGATTGACCGGGAACAGTATGGTACATTGATTGGTCGTGCTGTGAGTGAAAACCTGCGGGTGATCTATCTTCGCCATGGGGTGTTGCAAGCGCTGGGGCCCCTGTCCCACTATCGCGCGGTGGCTCTGTTACAAAGTGCCTTGCGCGAGCGGAATAGCCAGTTGTTGGATGAAGTGTTCTTTTTATTGGGGGCCGTCAATAATGCCGATGAAGTAAAACTGGTTGCTGATGCCTTGCGGAGCGATGCCGCGCATGTGCGGGCCAACGCCACCGAAGCGCTAGAAAGTTTGACCTCGCCGCATGTAGCCTGGTTGATCGAGCCTCTATTCGACCCGGAAGTCAAGGTGTCCAACTTGTTGGAGATGGCCCGCGAGATGTGGAATGTCGTTCATCCCGATACGGTTGTGGTGGTTGAACAGTTGTCCAGCGACACCGACCCCTGGTTGCGGGCGATGATGACCTATGCTCTGGGCGAGATTGGCCAGGGGCTTGCGCCGGCAAAGAAGGAAAGCCCCCCGCCAACAGACGGGCGCCGCGCTCGTCGCGGGGGGCGGAGTATGGCCAGTCTCCTGGGCGCATTGGAAGAGGATAGCCCGGCCCCCGACGATTCGCCGGGCTCCAATGGAGCACCGACCGACTCGGTGGCAGACAATGGGAGCGGGTTACGTCATGATAGAATAGAGGCCCTTATTCAACGTGCGCAAGACGACGCCGAACGCGAGGTGCGACTGGCCGCAATGTCGGCCCATCGGATGCTAGGGGGACAACGTATCACGGAATCAAGCTATGGGGAGGAGAGTTCTGTGCTTTCGACCATTGAGCGCATCATTTTCTTAAAGGGGGTACCCTTTTTTCAAGGTATGACGGTAGAGCAATTGAAGGTACTGGCAACCGTGTGTGAGGAGAAACTCTTTGTCCGCGATACCCGTATCGTCAACCAGGGCGATAGCGGGGGTACGTTGTATGTGGTGGTTAGCGGCAAGGTCGCTATTGAGCAAGAAAAGCGCAAGGGCTATTTTGCCCGCCTGTCTACGGTTGAATCGCATTCCTATTTTGGCGAAGCAAATTTATTTGATAGTAGCCCCTACGACGTATCGGCGCTGGCCGTGTCCGATACGCTGGTATTGTTGTTGCGGCGCGAGCCGCTAGTGGCGCTGGCACGCCAATATCCGGATTTGTCGCTAGAGCTTATCAATGTTTTGAGTGCGCGACTGCGCGAGTCAAATGGTCGTGTAGCCGAGCTCACGCGCACGCGCCCGCGTGAGTTGCATAAGTTGTTTGACCAGTTTGAGTAGCCGCCGGGTACGTGTTCACAATTGGGGGAACAACCCTGGGAGCGCGAGCGTCTCGCTCGCTCCGGGGCGGGCCGGGTACCTGCGCTCCCAGGAAACCCCCGGTTACTTGTGAACACGTACGCCGCCGGTTTCATAGGCTCGGAGGGAGCCCTGGGGTTGTGGTACGATAGCCACAGTTCCAGCGGCGGCATAGGAACGGGAGACATGGTGATGGTAAGTGTAGGGGGAATACGGACGCTATTATGAGATGGGTTTTGCGTTCGAAGATTCACAAAGCGGTAGTGACCGAGGCGAATCTTGCGTATGTGGGGAGTTTGACGGTTGACGAGGGATTATTGGAGCAGGTCGGTTTGTGGCCCGGTGAGCGGGTGCTGGTCGTTAGTAATACCTCCGGGGCGCGGCTCGAAACCTATGTCCTTGTTGGGGAGCGGGGGTCGGGGGTCATGTGTGTGAATGGTGCAGCGGCCCATCTCATCGGTGTGGGCGAAGAAATTATCGTGATGGGCTTTGAATTGACCGATACGCCCCTGACGCCCTGTGTGGTGCTGGTGAATGACAAAAATCAGTTTGTGCGCTATTTGTGATACCGGTGACGGGTGAGGCGTGCAGCGAAGCAACGTGATACGAACACACGCCACGCTATCGTGTCGCTCGTAAATCAATTTCTGGGAACGCGGGCATCTTACCCGCATGCGTGTGAGCCGCCCGCGCTCCCAGGGTTGCTATATTAGGTCATTAAACAAACCTGGTATGCGCGGTCGTGGTTTGCGTTGGGTCATAGCTCACCTGTCGAAAGTACTATTGACACTGGTAGACTTCGTATCTCATGATACTAGTGGGACTGCAAGACTGTGGCAGTTGTCCGGCGCTCCATGCGACAAAGCGAGCTTTTGCCTGGTGCATCTCCAACAATGCAATGCAATGCCTTGTAGTGGCCTGACGATTGGCCTTGAGGGAGATTGTCGTGAATGGTCGTCTGCTCTTTTGTGTGGTGGGTGAGGGCACGCTGCCGATGCAGTGTGCAGATATGTTGCTCCAGGCGGGCCATGCCGTGGTGGGGGTTGTTTCGTCCGATGGGGCGTTCCTGGCGTGGGCCGCAGAGCGTAGCATTCCCGCGGGCACCCCGTCTGATGATGTCGCCGCCTTTGTCGGGCAGCACTCGTGCGATTACCTGCTTGGCGTGGTGAACCAGGTAGCGTTTGCGCCCGCGCTGCTGGCCCTGGCCAGGCATGGGGGCCTTGTCTATTACGATACGCTGTTGCCGCGCTATGCGGGCCCCTATGCGACCTCGTGGGCCATTATCCGCCAGGAGCCGACGCATGGGGTGACGTGGGCCCGGCCCACCGAACGGGCCGACGAGTGGGAGGTGTTGCGCCAGGCTACCGTCGAGGTGGCCGCGGACGAGACGGCCCTATCGCTCAATTTGAAATGTTACGACGCGGCCATCCATTCCTTTGCGGCGCTGCTTGACGACCTGGCCGCCGGCACGGTTGAGCCTGTGCGGCAACGGCGCGACGCGGCCACCTTTGGTAGCGCCTGTGACCAACCATCCGTTGCGTGTGCCATCTCGTGGACGTGGTCAACCCAGAAGATAGATTCCTTTGTGCGAGCGTTGCAGATGGGGGCCTATTATCCCAACGGGCTTGGCGTGCCCAAGATGCTGGTTGGCGACGAGCTTGTGCTGGTAACTGATGTTGCGGTCGTCTCGAAGGGGGGCGACGCGCAGCCGGGAACGGTGACAGCGTTGGATGATGGGTGCCTGGGTGTAGCGGCGGCCGATGGGGTGGTCGAGATACGCGGGGTACGTTCGCTGGATGGGCGACCCTCCACCGTGGGCGAGATAGCCGCACGGCACGCGCTTGCGGTCGGGGCGCACCTGGCGGAATTGGGGAGCGCGAGTATCAACCGTATTGCCGAAGTCCATTCCCGCCTGTGCCCCCATGAATGGTTCTGGGTTGCGCGGTTAGCCGATATGCAACCGCTGCTCTTGCCGTTTGCCGCCCCGGGCGGGGTGGAGGTGGACTCCGCGGGCGAATGGGTGGTTGAGCCGCTGCAATGCCCCGACGGGTTGGCCAATCTGGCCGAAGATGGGATACGCGATGCGGCGCTGGCCGCCTTCGGCGTGTTTCTTGCGCGGGTGTCGGGGGCCGCCAGTTTTGATATAGGCTTCTGTTCGCTTACCGTTGGTAACCTGGTCTATGGTCTGGATGATATATTCGCGGGGTATGTGCCGCTGCGGATAGATGGCGACCGCTCGCGGCCATACGCGGCCATCTACCAGCAAATGCGTGAGCGGGTGGCGCAGGGAGAGGCGCACCTGTCGTATGCGCGCGACGTGGTGGTACGCTACCCGACGTTGCACGCCCTGGCCGCCGGAGAGGTGCCGCCATGCGCGGCCAGTGTCTGCTGTGTTTCGCCCCACCGCGAGCAGGTGTTGCCGCAAGCGGGGGGCGTCGTGCTGCTGGTAGACACGGCGCAGGGCGAGCTTGCGTGGGGCTATACGCCGGGGACGGTTGATCCATCGTATGCCGCGGCGCTCCGCCATCAGTTCGAGACGTTGTTGGGGGGGCTTGTCGCGGCGGGTATGGAAGCGCCAGCGGAAATGTTGCCCTTGCTTGACGAGGCAGAGCGGCAGCGCGTGCTGGTGGAGTGGAATGCCACCGAGATGGACTACCCGCGCGAGGTGGGGGTGCATACGCTGGTGGCGCAGCAAGTGGAGCGTACGCCGGCGGCGGTGGCGCTGGTCTGCGGGGAGCAGACGTTGACCTATGCCGCGCTTGAGCAGCGGGCCAACGCGCTGGCCCACACGCTGCGCGGGTTGGGGGTGGGGCCCGATGTGCTGGTCGGGTTGTACGTTGAGCGGTCGCTGGAAATGGTTGTGGGGTTGCTTGGCATCTTGAAGGCCGGGGGGGGCTATGTACCGCTTGACCCCGCCTTCCCCGCGGATCGCATTGCGCTTATGCTAGAAGATTCCGAGGTGCAAATCGTCGTATCGCACGCGCCGGTGGCCCATCTGGTGCGGGCTATGGTACCACAGGTGGTGCTGGTAGACATGACGGAAGAGCCCCCCGCAGACGTAGCGCCGCCGGACAGTGGGGCTACCGCCGACAATCTAGCCTACGTTATCTATACGTCGGGTTCGACGGGGCGGCCCAAGGGGGTGCAGATTATCCACCGCGCCGTGGTCAACTTCCTGTTGACCATGCAGCAGGAGCCGGGCCTGTCGTCGGAGGATGTGCTGCTGGCCGTAACAACGCTATCCTTTGACATAGCCGTGTTGGAATTGCTGTTGCCGCTGATAACCGGGGCACGGGTGGTGCTGGCCAGCCGGGATGTGGCCGCAGATGGGGTCTTGCTGGCGCAGGCGTTGCGTTCAAGCGCGGCCACGGTGATGCAAGCCACGCCGGCCACGTGGCGTATGTTGCTTGATTCGGGGTGGTCGGGGGCCGACAATCTGGTCGTGCTGTGTGGCGGCGAGGCGTTGCCGTGGGATCTGGCGCAACAGTTGCTTGCGCGGTGTCGGGCGCTGTGGAATATGTATGGCCCAACCGAGACAACCATATGGTCGGCGGTGTCGCAGGTGCGGGCCGAAGATGGGGCGACGTTTGTAGGGCACCCCATCGCCAATACCCAATTGTACGTGCTGGATGAGCAGCGCCAACCGCTTCCCGTTGGCGTGGCGGGCGAACTCTATATCGGCGGGGATGGGTTGGCGCGGGGGTACTTACACCGCCCGGACTTGACCGCCGAACGCTTTGTGCCCGACCCCTTCAGCGCCACGCCAGAAGCGCGTATGTACCGCACGGGCGATATGGTGGCCTATCGCCCCGATGGACACCTGGCCTTTCTGGGGCGCGTGGATCACCAGGTCAAGATACGCGGATTTCGGATTGAGTTGGGCGAGATTGAGGCGCGGCTGCGCGAGTATGGCGGCGTCAACGAAGTGGTGGTGCTGGCCCGCGAGGACACGCCGGGCGACAAGCGCCTGGTGGCCTATGTCCAGATGCGGGGGGCGGCGACGCTAGATGCCGAGGCCTTGCGGGCCTTCCTGCAACAGTGGTTGCCAGAGTATATGCTGCCGTCGGTCTTTGTGACCATAGACCAGTTTCCGCTCACGCCCAACGGGAAAATAGACCGCCGCGCATTGCCCCCGCCGGCCGTGGGGCGGGGCGGGGCGGGGCCCAACTATGTCGCGCCGCGCAGCCCGGTGGAAGAGCGTCTGGCCGCTATCTGGGGCGATGTGCTTGGCATAGAGCCGGTGGGGGTACAAGACAACTTCTTTGTGCTTGGGGGGCACTCGTTGCTGGCTACACGGGTAGTGGCGCGGGTGCGGGATGTCTTTGGGGTAGATATGCCGTTGCGTCGCCTGTTTGAAGCGCCAACGGTGGCCGGCCTGTCCGACTATGTGGAAACAGCACACTGGGCCGCGCAAGGCGCGGCAGATGCCGATAACGGAGGGCACGCGCTCCGTGAAGAGGGAGAGATTTAGGGTTATGGCTATGACGACCCAGGAGCTCCTCACCCATATTCGACAACTTGACATAAAACTATGGCTGGAAGGGGAACGGTTGCGCTATAGTGCGCCGGAGGGGGCGATGACGGCGGCCTTGCGGGCCGACCTGGCGGCCCAGAAAGGTGAGATTATCCAGTTGCTCCGCGAGGTACAGGGGGGGGCACAGGAGCCAGCGCCGCCGCTCCTCCCCGTGGGGCGCGAGCGCGATCTGCCCCTCTCCTTTGCCCAACAGCGCCTCTGGTTTCTCCATCAACTTGACCCCTCCAACCCCGTCTACACCATTCCCTATATGCTGCGGCTTGTGGGCGCGTTCGACATACCAGCGCTTGAGCGCAGTATCCAGCAGGTCGTCGCACGGCATGAAACATTGCGCACAACCTTTCCCACCCGCGACGGACAGCCGGTGCAGATTGTCGCACCAGCGGTAGATGTGCCGCTGCGGGTGGTGGATGTACGCCACCTTGCCGAGGGCGAGCGCGACGCGGCCATCGCGCAGCACATCGCCGCGCAGGTGGAACAACCCTTTGACCTGTGGCAGGATGTATTGCTGCGCGTGTCGCTGCTGCGCGTGGCGGATGAGATAGCCGTGCTGGTGTTGACCATTCACCACATCATCTCGGACGACTGGTCGCTAGACGTGTTCTTTCGAGAGGTAGCCGCCTGCTACGAGGAAGCGGCGGGCGGGAACGCGGCAGAGTTGCCGGCGTTGCCGGTGCAATATGCCGATTTTGCCGTCTGGCAGCGGGCCTGGTTACAGGGCGCGGTACTAGAAAGCAAACTGGACTACTGGAAGCAGCACCTGGCCGGTAGCCCGGCCCTGGTGTCCTTTCCGCCCGATCACCCCCGCCCGCCCGTGCAATCTACCAGAGGGGGGCTTTATCGGCGGGCCTTGCCGGCGGCCTTGATGGAGTCTACCACGGATTTGAGCCGGCGCGAAGGCGTCACGCTCTTTATGACCATGTTGTCCGCGTTTGCAGTGTTGCTCTCGCGCTTTGCCGACCAGCCGGAAGTGTTGATAGGCTCGCCCATTGCCAATCGCCCGCGCAGCGAGGTGGAAAAGCTGATAGGCTTTTTTGTCAATACGCTGGTGCTGCGCCTATCGGTGGGCAACGCGGCCACCTTCCGCGCGCTGGTTGCGCATGTGCGCGATGTCGCGCTGGCGGCCTATGCCCACCAGGACGTGCCCTTTGAACAGGTGGTCGAAGCGCTCAAGCCAGAGCGTAGCCTGAGCTATCACCCGCTCTTTCAAGTGATGTTTGATTTGCGCCACAAGCAGGATGTGCCGACGCTGGCGCTGCCGGGTGTCCAGACGGACGTCTTGCCGGTGGAGAGCGGGGTTTCTCAATTTGACCTGACGTTGTTTGTGGTTGAGACAGACCACGGCTTTGTTGGGGAATGGGAGTATGATACCGCGCTGTTTGACGATGAAACCATCGCACGGATGGCCGGGCATTTTGAGCATCTGCTGGCCGGGGTAGTCGCCAACCCGGAGGTGGCGGTGGGGCATGTGCCGCTACTCACCGAAGCAGAGCGCCACAATATTCTGGTGGAATGGAATACAACCGCCGTTCCACACCCCACCGATCAACCTATTCACTACCTGGTCGCGGCACAAGCCGAACGCACCCCGGAGGCGGTGGCGCTTGTATCTGAGCGGCAACACGTCACCTACCGCGAGCTGAATGCGTGGGCGAACCAGTTGGCCCACCACCTGCGCGGCCTGGGGGTGGGGCCCGAAACGCTGGTGGGGCTGTGCGTAGACCGGTCGGTCGCTATGGTGGTGGGCGTCCTGGGTATCCTCAAAGCCGGCGGGGCCTATGTGCCGCTTGACCCCTCGTACCCCCAGGAGCGGTTGACTTTTCTGCTGGAAGATACCGCCGCACCGGTGCTGCTGGTTGGTGGGCGGGGCGCGGCGGTGAGCGGCGATAACCAGATTGTCGTCAATCTGGACGAGTGGGGCGACATAGCCACGTACCCTACCACCGCCCCGGAGGTTACCATATCTCCCACCAACCTGGCTTACGTTATCTACACCTCCGGCTCTACCGGGAAACCCAAAGGCGTGATGGTCGAACACCGTTCGCTGGTCAACCATAGCCTGGCCGTGGTACAGGCCTATGGCTTGCACGCCGATGATCGGGTCTTGCAGTTTGCCTCGCTCAGCTTTGATGTGTCGGCGGAAGAGCTTTTCCCCACGCTGGTATGTGGGGCCACCGTCGTACTGCGCCCGGAGCATGTGCTGGCCCCCTTCGCCGTGTTCCATAACTTCTTGCAGCAAGAGCACGTGACGGTCTTGAACGTCTCGGCATCCTACTGGCACGAATGGGTCGCCGACCTGGTGCGTACCACCGAGGCTGTGCCCTTCTCGGTGCGGCTTGTCATTGTGGGCAACGAGCCTATTTCGCCAGAGCATCTTGCCTCCTGGCAACGGTTGGTCGGCGGTGGGGTGGCGTGGCTCAATGCGTACGGGCTTACCGAAACAACCATCGGTGCAACGCTCTATCGTACCGGGGAGGGCCCCGCGTACGGGTTGGGCGTCTCTGTGCCCATTGGCCGCCCCATTGACAATGTGCGGGCCTATGTGCTGGATACGCACGGCAACCCGGTGCCGGTGGGGGTGGCGGGCGAATTGTATATCGGCGGGGCCGGCGTGGCGCGGGGCTATCTCAATCGCCCCGACTTGACCGCCGAGCGCTTTGTAGACGATCATTTGCACGGCGAGCCGGGCGGACGTATGTACCGCACCGGCGATAGGGTGCGCTTTTTGCCAGACGGCAATATTGAATTTCTGGGGCGCGTAGATTTTCAGGTCAAGGTGCGCGGGTTCCGCATAGAGTTAGCCGAGATAGAGGCCGTACTGGCCGAACACCCGGCCGTCTGTGATGTGGCGGTTGTCGCACGCGAGGAGCGCGGCGCGAATGGGCATGGCTATACCCGTCTTATCGCCTACGTTGTGCCCTATGGGGTGCGCGATGTCGAAGTGAACGAGATACGCTTCTTTCTGCAAACCAGGGTGCCGGGCTATATGGTGCCATCGGCGTTTGTGCTGCTCTCGACCATGCCGCGCACCCCGGCCGGCAAAGTAGACCGCAAGGCTCTGCCAGAGCCGGCCGCCGAGCCGACAGGAAGGGGGCGTGGCGACGGAACGCCCCCTTCGCCATTGGAGCGCTTGCTGTGTGACATCTGGGCCGAGGTGCTTGGCGCTGAACAGGTGGGGGTATACGATAACTTTTTTGAATTGGGCGGCGATTCCATCCTCTCCATTCAGATGGTCGCAAAGGCATACCGCGCCGGTATTGCCATCTCCCCGGCCCAGGTGTTCCAGCATCAAAGCATCAGCACGCTGGCCCCGGTCGTCTCCGTCGCGCCGGTAGCCGAAGCGGAGCGCGGGCCCGTTAGCGGCGACGTACCGTTGACGCCGGTGCAACGCTGGTTCTTTGCGCTTGACGTCGCAGCGCCGCACCACTGGAATATGCCCATGTTTGTCGCCACGCGGCACCCGCTTGCGCCAGAGGTGTTGCGCCAGGCGGTGGCGGCTCTGCTCACACACCACGATGCGCTCCGTATGCGCTTTGTACAAGAGGGGGGCACATGGCGGCAATACAACGCCCCCCCGGATACTGGCGCTATCCCCGTAACGTACGAGGATGTGTCGGGCGTGGCCGCCCCCGACCAGTGGGACGTCACGGCGCAGCGCGTAGCCGAACTACAAGCAAGCCTCAATCTGGAACAGGGGCCGCTGGTGCGGGTCGCGCTATTCCACTATGGCGAACCCCAACCCGACTATGTGCTGCTGGCTATCCACCACCTGGTTGTAGATGGCGTGTCGTGGCGTATCCTGCTTGAAGATCTCCAGACGGCCTATCACCAGATAGCCGAGGGAGAGGCGGTGGCCCTACCCCCCAGAACGACATCGTTCAAGCGCTGGTCCGAGGGGTTGCTACCCTATGCCCAATCCGATGCGCTGCGGCAAGAACTGGCCTACTGGGCCACGCTGGCCGGTGTGCGGGTGGCGCGGGTGCCGCTCGATATTGCCGACGGCCACCAGCACAATACCGAAGGGTCGGCGGAAACGCTTACCGTTGCGCTTGCGGCGGAAGCAACGCGCCAACTGCTGGCCGACGTGCCGGCCCGTTACCGTGCCCACATCAACGATGTTCTGCTGGCCGCGCTTGGCGCTGCGCTCAAGCCCTGGCTCGATGGGCCGCTGCTGGTTGATCTCGAAGGGCATGGCCGTGAGGACATCGTGCCGGGCGTCAATCTATCGCGCACGGTGGGGTGGTTCACCACCATCTTTCCCGTCTTGCTCGATATGACCGCCACCACGACGCTTGCGGATGGGGTGCGGACGGTGAAGGCGTCTATGCAGCGCTTGCCGCAGAAGGGTATCGGCTTTGGCCTGTTGCGCTACCTTGCGGATAGTGCCAACGGGGCCGCGGTGTTGCAGGACATCCCCGCCGCCGAGATCAGCTTTAACTACCTGGGCCAATTCGACCAGGTGTTGTCTGATGACGCGCTCTTTACGCTGGCGGATGAGCGCGTCCTGGCGTGGGCTTGTGCCCCACACGCGCAACGAACCCATCTCCTTGAAATTGACGCCAGCGTGATGGGCGGGCGGTTACATATCGCCTGGCGCTATAGCAAACAGGTACACCGGCCGGAGACAGTGGCGCGTCTGGCGGAGGCCTTTCTGGAAGCGCTGCGCGGGCTTATCGCGGGGAATGCGCAGGAGGACGCGGCGCCCGCGGCCACGCCAGCAGATTTCCCGCTGGCCGGCGTAGACCAGGCGACGCTCGACGCCCTCCTGCGGCGCTATGGCCGCGTGGCCGATCTCTACCCGCTGGCGCCCTGGCAACGCGAAATGCTGCGCCAGTGTGCCGACGCCCCCGCGCATATCTACGTCCTTCAGTGGGGCTATCGGCTCAGCGGGGCGCTGGATGTGGGAGCCTTTGTCCAGGCGTGGCAGCAGGTCGTTGCGCGTCATACGACGTTGCGTACCGTCTTTGCCCTCCGGGGCGAAACGCCGCTTCAAGTGGTGCGGGGGGAGGTAGCGCTACCCTGGCACCAGGAGGACTGGCGCGAGTTTGCCCCCGACGAGCAGCAAACGCGGTTGGAGACGTGGCTGCGCGAGGATAGGGCCCGCGGGTTTGACCTTGCACAGGGGCCGCTGCTCCGTCTGGCGCTGCTGCGGTTGGGGGAAGCGGAGTACGAACTGGTGTGGAGCCAGCACCATCTGGTGCATGATGGGTGGTCGGCGTCGCTGCTATGGCAGGAGGTGCTGGACACCTACACCGCGCTACGACAGTCTGAGTCCCCCGCCCTGGAGCCGGCCCCACCCTACCGGGACTATGTGGCCTGGGTGGCACAGCAGGATACCGCGGCCGCGGCGCAATTCTGGCACCAGGCCGCGCCCGATTGCGGGCCGCACCAGCGCCGCGCCGCACAGGCGGCCGACGTGCAAGAGGTGCAACGGCGACTATCGGCGCAGACGACCGCGGCCCTGGGTACGCTCGCGCAGCAGTGGCGACTCACGCCGGGCACGCTGGCCCTCGCCGCGTGGGTGCTGGCGCTCCATCACCTGAACCGTACTCGTGGGCATTGTGCTATGGTTACCACCGGTTACACCTTCTCAACCCGCCCGCCCGGTGTGCGCGGAATAGAAACCATGCAGGGCTTACTTATCCACACTCTGCCGCTCTGTGTGCGGGTAACCCCGGACGACGCACTGCGGCCATGGTTGCAACAGTTGCAAACGCAGCACGTAGCGATACGCCAGTATGATTACAGCTCGCTGGCGGACATTCGGGCCTGGTGGGGCGTCGCTCCCGATGACCCCTTGTTTGAAGGGGTGTTCCGTTTTGAAAATTACCCGGCCGATGTCTGGCGGCAATGGGAGCAGCGGGCCGGGTTGTCTATTATCGAACGCCACATGTGGGATATATGGCCCTACCCCTATAGCCTCATGGTTGTGCCGGGGGAGCGCTGGTTGGTCTGGTTGACGGTTGATCAAGCCCTGGTCAGTATAGCCGAAGCCGAAGAGGTGGTAGAATATATTTGCCGGGTGTTCGAGGCCCTGCTTGATGTTGATATGCATGCTAATCCATGGGCGTTATTGCGTTGTGTTATGGGAGAAGGGTAAATGTCTGGGGATGTTACCTGGTTGCAAGGGGCGAGAGG
>DAOTUK010000208.1:0-4961 GCA_034437375.1 Chloroflexaceae bacterium
TTTGAACAGCCGTGCCAGGTCAGCAGGGGCCTATTTCGGCGGAGCCGATACGAACAGGTGAACGTGATCTGGAAGAATCTCACACGCGACCACATCAATGTGGTACTGGAGCGCCATACCATCAACCAGGTCGCGCAGGGAGACGGCCACCTGGTCTTTCAGAACGGGTTTGCGATAACGCGGTATCCAGACCAGGTGATAGGTGAGCAGGTAGGCACAGTGCGCTGCATATCTGATGTCTTTGTCCATAGCGAGAGTATACCCGAAAGAAAGGAGGAGGGCGGCGCTTCCTCCACCCGCTGAAGCAGGTGGTTTCCTGCGCCGCCATTTCTATGAACGCTCCTTGCGGTTACTTCCTTATTGCAGATACAAACTGTGCGCTGTGTTTAGCGAGCGGTCACTGATAGTTGTACTCTATTGTCCCAGGAAAGTCAAGCCGATTAGGCAGGGTATCGGTTCACATTTGGGGGGAGAATGGGTGGGGGTTCTGGCATCAGTGGAGCGGTTCGAGCTTGCAGAGGTGGCGGCCATAGTCCAGGGTCATGCTGGCAAAGCGGGATAGCAGGCGGTTGCCGATATTGGCCCGCCCCTGCCGCGCAAGGTCGCCGGCCATTGTCTCCGGTGTGTCCAGGTCAACGTGGTGTAGCGTGAAGGGGCCAAGTTGGAGCGAATTGGCATAGCCCCGTAGCGTCTCGCACGCGCCCCCAAAGCCGCTTCCTTCGGCGGGGGTGACGTGGTGGGCGCCCGGATCTAGCCCCAGGAGTTGGGCCAGGTCGGGCCCGAGCGTTAGCCCACCATTGGAGCCGGTATCAATGGTGGCTATGGTCAGTTGCATATCGTCGGGAATGATAACGTTGGTGAGGGCCGGGAAGTGTTCAAAGAAGGTGAGCGGGAGCATGGCTCCGTTGGGGGAGGGGTCGGGCATACCCAGGTCGGGGTGGCTGATACGCAAGCGCCGTTGGGCATAGTCTATGTGCAGCACCAGTTGCCAGAGCACGTTGTAGCCCAGAACCACATCTACCGCAAAGGGGATGTTGCTCAGGTCGAGCGCCAGGGCAAAGAGGTTGCGGATGGTGAGGTCGCCAATCCGTAACCAGGGTACCATCGTTTCGGTGTAGGGGATGGTATCCGAGGCGGCCCCCTGCCCCAGGGCAAACTCGCCCAGGTTTAAGCCAAGCCGCCGCGCCAGGCCCAGGTCTATCGCCGACGGGTCGGTACCCGTGTCCAGCAGCACGGTGATGGGTTTGCCACAGGGGCCCGCTGCTATGCAGCGGAGTACCTGCGGCTCGAAGAGCAGCGGCACTTCCGCAACGCCGTGCGACGAGAACGCTAGTTGTGTCGGGTCGTGAAACATACCAGTATTGTACCAGAAGTGGCGGGGGGTTACAGCGATTCTGGTACCAGCACTCCCTCCCGCAGCCCAAAGCAATCATCGGCCAGGCGGGCCGCCTCGATGCTGTGGGTTACCATAATCATGCTCTTGCCGGCCTGCCGCGTGAGCCGGTCGAGCAATTGCAACACTTGCTGGCCGGTATCGTTGTCCAGGTTGCCGGTTGGCTCGTCGGCCAGCAGCAGGGGCGGGTCGTGAACCAGCGCACGGGCCAGGGCCACCCGTTGTTGCTCGCCCCCGCTCAGGCGGTCGGGGTAGCTGTTGCCGCGCTCCGCAAGCCCTACCTGCGCCAGCATGGCATGGGCCGCGGCGTGGGCGGGTTTGCCCGTGCGTCCGTTCAATTCCAGCGGCAGCAGCACATTTTCCAGCACGGTGAGCGTGGGCACCAGGTTGAAGAACTGGAACACAAAGCCGATGGTGCGGCGGCGAAACAGCGTGCGCTCGTGGTCGCTCAAGCCGGTAATCTCCTGGTCGCCCACCCATATTTTGCCACTGGTGGGCAAGTCTATGCCGCTCACCAGATTGAGCAGGGTACTTTTGCCGCTGCCGCTCTTGCCCATCACCACCACAATGCGCCCCCGCGCAAAGGATGCGCTCAGATTATCCAGCACGCGATGCTGGCGGCCGGCCTCCTCGTAATGGCGGGTGACTTGCTTGAGCACCACCAGCGGATCCGGGGGGGCCATCGTGTCGTACTCCCCGCGGCCTATTTCCACGACGAAAGCAGGCGCAGCCCGTTGGCCACCACCAGCAGGGTACTACCTTCGTGCGCGACGGTGGCCAGCGTGAGCGGCAGTAGCCCGCTTACCGCCAGGCCCATCAAGACCAGCATCACGCTAAAGGCAAAGACGAGGTTTTGCTGTACCACGCGGCGGGCGCGGCGGGCCAGTTGCAGCGTGCCGGGCAATCGGCTCACGTCGTCGCTCATCAGCACCACGTCGGCGCTTTCCATAGCGACGTCCGTACCGGCGGCTCCCATCGCCACCCCCAGGGTCGCGGTGGCCAGCGCGGGGGCATCGTTGATGCCATCGCCAATCATTGCGACGGGGCCGTCGCTCGATTCAATCTGGCGTATTGCGGCAATTTTCTGCTCTGGTGTCAGTTCGGCGCGTACTTCGTCAATACCCACCGCGGCGGCCAGTTGCTCTGCGACGTGGTGGTTGTCGCCGGTGAGCAGCACCACGCGGCGGATGCCGACCTGCTTTAGACGGGCCACAATGTTGGCTGATTCCGGGCGCAGCGTGTCGGCCAGGGCCAGCGCCCCCCACACCTGCTCCGGCGTGCCCACCAGAATAACCGTGGTTCCCTGGCGCTCCTGTTCGGCTATCATCTCGGCGGCGGCGGGGGGCAGCGTCTCCTGCTGCACCTGCGCAAAGAGCGTGGGCCGCCCCACCTGTACCACCTGCCCGTTGATAGTCGCTTGCACACCGGAGCCGGAGTAGGACGCAAAGTCGCTGGCGGTGGGCAGCGCAATGCCGTGCTCGCTGGCGCTGCCCACAATCGCTTTGGCCAGCGGATGCTCGGAGAAGCGTTCGACGGCCGCGGCCATGCCCAGGAGCCAGAATTGTTCGGGCCGCAAATCGCCCGGTGTGCTGGCTGCAATGCGCGGCGCGTCCGCGGGGATAGCCCCTTCGAATGGGAGTACCGCTACTACGCCGGGCTTTCCGGTGGTGAGTGTGCCGGTTTTATCAAAGGCGACTACCTGTATGCGCGAGGCCGATTCGAGATGGCGCCCGCCCTTGAAGAGGACGCCATGCCAGGAGGCGCTGGCCAGTGCCGACAGGAGCGTGGCGGGTATGGAGATAACCAGCGCACACGGCGACGCACCCACCATCAACGTGATGGCGCGATAAATCGTGGGGTAGAGATCCCACCCCAGAAAGACCAGCGGAATGAAGATAGCCAGCAGGGTGAGAGCCACCACGGTATAGGCGTAGTATTGCCCGATAATGCGGTCGGTAAAGTGCTGGCTACGGGCCTTTTCTTCGCGGGCCTGGCTTACAATCTTGACAATGCGCGAGATGGTCGAGTCTTCTATCGCGGTCGTAACCCGTACATCCAGCGCCCCCTGCCCGTTGATCGTACCGGCAAATACCCGCGCCGAAACCTGCTTTTCGACGGGCATAGACTCGCCCGTGATACTGGCCTCGTTCACCGCCGAGTCCCCCTGCACGACCACGCCGTCGGCGGGTATCTGTTCGCCGGGGCGTACCCGTACCACCTCGTTGACGCCCACCTGCTCAATGGGTAGTTCCTCTTCGCGCTCCGCTCCCCCCGGTTGGCGCACCACGCGGGCCGTGCGCGGGGTCATATCCAGCAGGGCGCGGATGCTGTTATAGGTACGCCCCATCGCGTAGGTTTTCAGCGTTTGCGAGAGCGAGAAGAGGAACATCAAGATGGCCCCTTCAAGCGGTTGGCCAATGAGCGCGGCCCCAAGCGCGGCGGCAATCATCAAGACGTTCACGTCAAACTGGCGTTGCTTGAGCGAGTCCCACGCCTCCTGGATGCTGTAGAAACTGCCGTTGATATAGGCTATCGCGTACAAGGCCCACGCAACAGCGGGCAGCGGCAAAAACATCTCGCTCACCCACCCCAGAACCATACTCACCAGCGTAATACCAGTCATCAGGGCCATCAAGGGCAGTTCGGCTAGTTCCGCCTCTTCCTCATGCATCGTTTCCGTCGCGGTGCTCTCGCGTTCGGTTGTGGTGGTGGCTGTCGTGGAAGGGGCGGCGGGAGGCGTTGCCGTGTCCGGTTGCGTCTCTGGCGGGGGTGTCGCCTCGCCCTCCACCGCGTCGGTTGACGATTTTGGCCCGCGCTTGAGCAGGTGTCGGGCGCGGCGGGGCACGTCTGCGGTCACAAACTGGCGCGTCCTGGCCACCGTATGCTGTACCTGCTGGCGCAGGCCTTTGATGTGCGGAGCGAGTTTCGGCCGCTGCCCTGGTTGCTGCGCTTGCTGTGCTTCCAGTTCGGCTATGCGGCGCTCAAGTTGCTCTATCGTCATCTGGTGGCGGGCGACCAGATCGAGCGTATGCAGCGTTTGTTGCGGTTCCTGCTGTTGTGTCACCGTTCGTATCCTGTGGATGTGTTTTACCCTCTCTCTATTATAAACGGTTTGAAATGTTCAAACAATCTGGTATACTGGCGTGTGTGTTCGTAAGAAGGAGGACATTCCTGGGAGCGTGAGCAATGCTGCATGCAGTTGCTTGCAAAGCGCTTGTGCTCCCAGTTCCCCCACCGCACGCGAAGGGAGCAACACCCATGGCGCCAGAAATGCTTACCCCCATAGCCGAACCCGTGGCCCGCCCCATTAGCGGCGAAGAACTGTCCGCGCTTGGCGAGGTGGGCCCGTGCGAGTTGGTAGAAGGGAGCATCGTACCTATGACCCCGGCGGGCTTTGAGCATGGCGCAATTGAGTTGACAATAGGCACGGTGCTGCGTTCGTTTGTGCGCGGGCGCGATCTGGGGCGCGTGATGGTGGGCGAGGTGGGTATTTACACCCACCGCAACCCCGATACCGTCCGTGGTGCCGATGTGCTCTACATCTCGCACGAACGCTATGCCCGCCAGC
>DAOTUK010000209.1:0-3957 GCA_034437375.1 Chloroflexaceae bacterium
CCCAATCGCCCGGTACGACAATCGGTACGCCGGGCGGTTCGGAGAGGACATCGCCGCCGGCCATAATGCCGTCGTAGGTGCCCAGGTTCATCTCGTGGTCGGAGTCTTCAGAGTTTTCGAAGTGGCAGTTAATGCAGGCTTCGGAGTCTTCGTACCAGATGCCAGGCGTGACAAAGAGGTCTAGAACGTCGCGCTCAAAGTTGGCGGTGTATTCTTCGCCATCCTCTGCGGTAAAGGTGAAGTCGCCCTCTTCGGCCCCCTGGTCAACCCAGGCGGCCATCAGGTCTATGGCGCGAACGTGGTTACCCTCGTCGTCGCCCGCGTCGTCGTCGCTCTCGTCGTCGTCGCCCGCGTCGTCGTCGCCCGCGTCTTCGTCGCCCTCGTCGTCGGCTATCATGTCGTCCTCGCTTGTATCCTCACCGGGGAGGCTGAGCAAGAAGCTCACCAGAATGTCCATTTCCTCATCAGAGAGCTTTTCATCGTAGTTTTTGACCATCACGTCAACACAGGGCCCGCGGGGGCATTGTTCCACAATGAACGCGCCCGGATCGAGAATAGACTGGCGGATATACTCTTCGGCGCTCATGCCTTCCACGCGCTCGCCAGCGCGGTCTGCGAGTCCGTTCAGGTGGGGGCCGGGTCCATTCTCGTTGCCGCGTTCGCTGATAAGGTGGCAGGCAAAGCAGCGCGGCGTGGTGTTCTCAATAATGTTGAAGGCGGCGACTTCCATTTGCTCGTGTTCTTCGCTCGACATTTCATCATACGAGTCTGCTTCCGTATCGGAGGGCACTGGTGGCAGCAGTTCGCCTGTGCTTGCCACGCGGATATAGTCAACCAGTTGGGAGAGTTGGTCATCGGTCAGGTAGGGTTGTCCGCCGTAAGGCAGCATCTCTATGCCGGTTTCGTTGATCCGGTCATCGGCGTTGCGTCCCTGTTCGATAAACTGGGCCAGTTCGTCATCGCTCAGGCTGTCAATAAAATCGCTGTCCTGGAAGCCTTTCCCCAGGCTCTCCACGCCTTCGCCATTGGGGCCGTGGCATACCGCACAGAAGCGCAGATAGGTGGTCTGCCCTTCTAGCGCTGTGCCTGTCAGGCCGCCCTGTCCCACTTCGGGGGTTGTTTCCACTTCGGCGGGCCCGCCGCTTTCAACCCAGTCTAGATATTCTACGACCGGTTCTGCTTGTGGGTCGGGTTCGGTGGTATTGATGTTCTGGAGGTAGGCGGCAATGTTGAGCATTTCCTGGTCGCTCAAGTCGGGGCGCCCACCCCTTGGGGGCATCTTGATGTTGCTTTCGTTAAAGGGATTGTTGATGCCTTCGCCATGAATGAGGAATTGGGCCAGTTGCTCGGAGGTAAGCCCGGCCACAAATTCGCTGGTTGTCAGGTTGACGCCAATACCGTCAATGCCCGTGGCCCGGAAGCCGTGGCAGGGGGCGCATACTTCACCGTAGAGGTGTTGCCCGGCGTCAACTTCAATATTGGCGGTGGACATAGGCGGGTAGGTTGGGGTTGGTTCGGGGATGGGGGTTTCGGTTGGTTCGGCGTCGGTGTCTACCTCGGCGTCGGCGTCTATCTCGGTGTCGGCGTCGGTTTCGGCGTCGGCGTCGGCAACGACGGCCGGGGTAGCCTCTTCTTCGGTGGGGGTGTCTTCCTCTGTAGCGGTCGTCTCATCGGTACCAGTATCCGCAGCCGGTGGTGGTGTGGGGGTCGGTACGCTCTGGGGCGGGGGGCCACAACTGGCCAGGGCATATACCAGCACCAGCATAATCACGGATATACCAGCGATTCTTACGGTTGCCATCTCATCACCTTTGACCTTCCTATACTATTTTGCGGCAAAGAATCCTTGCTTGTGCGAAAAAAGGGTACACGATAACGCACCGCGAGATTGTTACTTGCGAGAAGCAACAAAAATAAGCGGCTGTTCCCTACTACTTCAGACTGCTACATTGTGAGAAACCTTCTATGGGGATTGTGATTACCTATTATGCAAAATTCTTGAAGAGAAGTCTACCCCCCTGAAGGGGGATTTTGCATAAGGTTAAAAATCCTGTGTGGAACAACGAGAAAATTAGAGTACAATAGGGGCAATATCTTGATAGTTTGAACAATATAATGGGGGTGTGCAAATGATTGTTGTTTCAAGAAATGTTGGCCGGTGGCTGTGGGTGGTGTTGGGGAGTTTCGCTTTTTTTGCGCTGGCGGCCTGTGGGTCAAACATTGCCCCCGCATCGGAGGCGTCCGCGACGCCGATACCGCCGCCCACCCCGACGGCGGCCCCCGCGGCCGCCGCGGCGCAGGCTCCCACGCCCGATGCCCACGCCATCAACCCGGCTATGCCCCCGGCTGATGCGGCCGACGCGACCGCTTCCGACGACGGGCCCGTGTTTGAAACCCGTACGCTTACCCCGCTCTGGTCATTTGCAACCGGCGGTAATGTCAACGATAGCCCGCGTGTGGACAAGCAGCATGTCTACCTTGCGGCCGAAGGGGCCGGCATTTTTGCGCTCGATCCGGATAATGGCGATGAGCAATGGCACTATGCGCCCGACGCAGGTATCTGGGGACGTTCGCTGGCGCTGGCGGGGGACGCGCTGCTGGTGGGGGTGTCGGGGCAAGAGTTGGTGAGCCTGGACACCGGCACGGGGCAAGAACGCTGGCGTATCGCGCTGGTGGGCGAGGTGCAGCGGCCCCCGCTGGTGGTGGGTGACACGCTCTATGTGGGCACAACCTTTGTGGGTACAGATATGGATAATGACCCGGAGGCGCAGGCGTGGGTCTATGCGCTGGATGTTGCCAGTGGTGAGGAGGTGTGGGCGTTTGAAACCGGTAATTACCTGATGGTGACCCCCGCTCTGGACGATGGTATACTCTATGCCGGCGGGAGTTACTATGACCCGTCGCGGGATGTGGAAGAGGGCGGGCCCATGCGTATCTATGCGTTGGACGCGGCCAGCGGGAGCGAGCAATGGGCCGTTGAACATGACTCGGGCCTGATCAAGCGCCTGTACGCCAGCGATGGTTTGCTGCACTATCTAGCCTATCAAGACCGGCTCTTTACGCTGGACACCAGCACGGGCGAGGAGGTCTGGTCGTACCATACGGAAAACTGGACGCCCGATTTTCTGCTTGCTGATGGGGTTATCTATTTCGGGGTGGGGAACGGTTTTATGCACGCAGTAGATGCCCGCAGCGGCGAACAGCTCTGGAAGACGCGCCTGGGTATATTCCGCCGCCCGCTCGAAGCTCCCACGCTGGTGGATGGGGTACTGTACTTGCACGTGGCGCAGCAGCAAATTTTTGCGCTGGACCGCGAGAGCGGCGAGGTGTTGTGGGTGGCGGAACATGCGTTTGCCAGCCGCGAGGGTCTGGTGATTGCGGGTGGTCTGATGTATCTGGTCGGGACGGATGGCGTGTTGTCGGTGATGGCCGCACCCTGAGCGCGGTCAGTGTTCACGTTTGGGGGCAACCCCTGGGAGCGCCGGCGTCCCGCCTGCTCCGGAGCGGGCCCGATGCCTGCGATCCCAGGTAACGTCCATCTACTTGTGAACAGCAACCTTGAGCGTGGGTAGGGGGTCAGTCGTCGTCGTCGTCGTCGCCGCCGTCATCGTCGTCGCTGCCGTCGCCGCCGTCATCGTCGTCGCCGCCGTCGCCGCGGTCGTTGTCGTCGCCGTCGTCGCCGTCGTCGTCATCGTCGTCGTCGTCGCCGCCGTCGTCATCGTTCGAGGGTGGCGGTGGTGGTGGGCGAGTGTGTTCGCCGTCGTCCCGACCCGGCGGGCGCGTTCCAGGCCGGCCATGGTCGGGCGGGCGGGGGGGGGTAGGGATGGGACGCACATGGGCGTAGACCACCTGGCCAGTTATTGCGTCAACGTAAATCTTGCTCCCATTCTGAAAACTCACTTCGTAGACCAGCGATCCATGCTCATTCTCCATGTCTATACCAGACACTGTGCCCCC
>DAOTUK010000210.1:0-5309 GCA_034437375.1 Chloroflexaceae bacterium
GGAGACACGGAGACACAGAGGCACACGGAGTATTTTGTGTTCAACGCGCCCTGGTTGACCCGAAAGAGGGAGTCCTTTCATAATCTCCCTCCTCCGTGCCATCTCCGTGCCTCCGTGTCTCCGTGGTGCTATTCCGCACTCGGTTGCGAGAAAGCGGGGTTCTGACAAATCGTGCTTGCCCCCCCCGCTCCCGCCCCTCACGTGCGTGAACCGGCGCACCCGGGCCCTTGACGCCTGGCGACACATAGTTTACATTATGTACATTCCCGCACAGCGGGAACCCAACCATAGGCACAGCCTGCACACACAGTCAGTTTTGTGGTAGATGTTATCGTTCAGTTTTAGAAAGGTCAGGTATCTATGAACAGACGGTTGAACACGTTCTTGTTGGTATTGTTGGTATTGTTGGTTGCCCCCACCATCCTGCTATCGGCGCAGGGCCCCCCCTCACTGGCCCACGGACGTTCCCCTGGTACGCCCGGAAACGAGCACGGCGTATTGGCAAAGGCAATGGTTTCCCCGGACACCCCCTCCACACAAGCAACAATCACCCCCAATGGTGAGCCCCTCACCGGCCATACCAGCCCTGTTATCAGCGTAGACTTTAGCCCGGATAGCACGATTCTGGCGTCGGGAAGTGCGGATATAACCATCATCCTGTGGGACGTCGCAACGCGCCTGGGACGCCTCCTTCTCGGCCACACCGATACTGTATGGAGCGTGGCGTTTAGCCCGGATGGTACCATACTGGCGTCAGGAAGTAAGGATACGAACATTATTCTCTGGGATGTGGCGACGCGCCAATCCATCGGCGCCCCCCTCGCCGACCATACCGCAGATGTCCGGGGCGTAGCATTTAGCCCGGATGGCACCATGCTGGCGTCGGGAAGTACGGACAAAACCATCATCCTGTGGGACGTGGCAACACAGCAACCCATCGGCGCCCCCCTCACCGACCACACAAACGGTATCACGGATGTGGCGTTCAGTCCGGATGGCACCATGCTGGCGTCCTCCTCCTGTAGTGATCCCTGTACCGAGGGCATCGTCATGCTCTGGGATGTGGCGACGGGCCAACCGATTGGCGCCCCCCTCACCGGCCACACTAGATGGATTGGAGACATCGCCTTTAGCCCGGATGGAACAACACTGGCAACAGCAAGCGACGACAGTACCATCATACTCTGGGATGTGGCGACGGGCCAACCGATTGGCGACCCCCTCACCGGCCACACAGACTGGATTGGAGGCGTTGCCTTCAGCGTGGATGGCACCATGCTGGCATCGGGAAGTAACGATAATACCATCAGGCTCTGGGACGTAGCAACACAGCAACCCATCGGCAACCCCCTTACCAACCACCCAGGCGGTATCACCAGTCTAGACTTCAGCCCGGATGGAGCCATGCTGGCATCGGGAAGTGCAGATACCAACATCATGCTCTGGGATGTGGGAACACAGCAACCGACCACCCCCACCCCAACCCCCACACCAGCATCTCCTACCGACCCGACATCTACCCCCACGCCCGACTTTCCCATCGTCACCCCCACGCCGACCGTGGAGGGCACCGACCCGACCCCCACGCCCGACTTTCCCATCGTCACCCCCACGCCGACCGTGGAGGGCACCGACCCCACTCCCACGCCGACCGTGGAGGGCACCGACCCCACTCCCACGCCAGACCTGCCAACCGACCCGACAGCCACCCCAGAAGCGGGTAGCGGAGCGGCTACGGCCGTCTATCTACCTGTCGTTGCCCACCCCGGTTCCTCCGCATCGCAACCCACCGCCACCCCCACGCCCGGCACCGACCCGATTCCCGACCCTGGCACCGACCCAACCCCCGACCCTGGCACCGACCCAACCAGCACGCCAGAGATAGACCCGCCAACCCCATCCGACCCACAGCCCGCCTTGAGCCAGGACGACGCCCTTCAGGGGGTATTGGAGGAAACCAACCGCTACCGCGCGGAGCACGGGTGTGCCCCGCTCACCATAGACGAGCGCCTGGCCACCGTAGCCCAGAACCACGCCACCGACATGGCCCTGAACGACTATTTTGCCCACGATTCCCCGGATGGCACATCCTTTACAGACCGTATCAACGCCACCGGCTATGCCTATAGCCGCGCCGCCGAATTTATCGCGGTGGGCTATCGTACACCATCCGATGTCGTGAAAGCGTTATATACTAGCAAAGCCCCCGAAGAAAACGTGATGCTCGATTGCTCTATGCAAGAAATGGGTATCGGCTACTACTATCTACAGGAAGATAGCGGCACGAGCAACTGGAACACGTATTGGGTACAATTGTTTACCGTGCCCAAGGGCAGCACCAACCCGACACCAACGCCAACACCGACAGAAGAGCCCGGTCTTGATCCCACCCCCACCAGCACCCCGGAGCCCGGTCTTGACCCCACGAACACCCCGCAACCCGGTCTTGACCCCACCCCCACCAGCACCAGCACTAGCACCCCGACACCGACCCCAACCAGCACTCCCACCCCCGCTGTGGAACCAACCCCACTACCCGATACGACACCGGGCGAAAACAACCTCACGTTGGAAAAGGCCATCCAGGGGGTACTTGCCGAGACGAACCGCTACCGTATCGAGCATGGATGCGAGCCGCTCACGCTGGACGATCAGCTAATCCAGGCCGCACAGGCCCACGCCGACGATATGGCGTTGAACGACTACTACTCGCATGATTCCCTGGACGGCTCAGAATTCACTGATCGTATTGATGCCACCGGCTATGTCTATTCTCGCGCCGCAGAAAATATCGCTGCCGGGCAACGAACAACGCTCGAAGTTGTCACAAGCTGGTTTAACAGCCCACCACACCGCAAAAATATGCTCAACTGCGAACTGGAGGAAATAGGCATCGGCTACCACTACCTCCCCAACGATACCGGCACAACCAACTTTCACACTTACTGGGTACAGGTGTTTGGAACGCCCAGGTAAGACCACCCGCCGGAAGCGTACCGGCATAGCCCCGACACGCATAGGCATGGCCGCTGGCCGTGCCTATGCGCTCCGACGGAGGGTCGCCTGGTTGTCGAAAAGAGTATCAGCGCGCCATACACCACGAGAATTGCCGCTGTTTGACACCGAAAAAAGCATAATCATGGTGTATAATGATGCACAGAGTACCGTTTGTGGTGTTTGTGATGTCAGCGACAGGCAAAGCGTCATGCGTGATGGGGGGATTGCCATACACGCTATGACACGAACACGTTGAGTTGGTCTGAAGAGGCGTTTCTATGGTCAGGTTTCCACAACGTATCGCGCCTGATCAAGATGATGAAGAAAACAAATTGCTCCAGGACTTGTTATTAGCGCACGTTCCGGCACGAAATGATCGGCCCGTTCCGACGTCCCTTCGATCTACAGAAGAACAGCGCCGTCTGGCCTTTCAGTCATTTCTGCAACGAACGTGGGTAGACTATGCCCTGCATCGTGTTGAGCGCCTGCTGTTGCTGGTGCTGGTAGGTGTTTTTGGCTACTGGTTGCTGCAAAGCTATGGGTACGACTGGCTCTATGCGCGGGGTATCCTGCCGCCGCCCCAACCTGTGCTCGATGGCCCTCCGTTTGCCTTTGCTTACCCCCCCACCGCCGGTGGCTACTGGATGGAGTTGTACCAGCGTACGCACACCGCGTCTGAGGAGCAAGCCCTGGCCCTGCCCTATACCACGCCAGCAACCACCCGACCGAACCCGATGCCCGACTATATGGCCCCCCAATCCATCATCGTGGCCCCAGACCCGGTCGATCAGCGACCCCATCACCTGCGCATGCCCACCATCAACGTCACCTCCCCGGTCAAAGAAGTTTTTGTTGAAAATAATACCTGGCAGGTGGCCCACTACGCCGTCGGGTATCACCATGGGTCGGCTCTGCCGGGTGAGGTCGGCAATACGGTGATGGCCGGCCACGCGGGTATGTATGGGAGCATCTTTCGTGACCTGAACAAACTTCAGGGGGGCGATGATATTTTTGTAGATGCTGGCGAATGGCGCTATCATTACCAGGTACGCGAACGCCAACGGGTCTGGCCAACACAGGTTGAACTGATGGCCCCTACCCCGACGCCGGTGTTGACGCTTATTACCTGTACCGACTGGGATACCAGGCGGCTTGTGGTGATTGCTGACCTTGTTGGCTCCCGACCACTCTATTGAGGATTGAAAGAGGATGTAGTATGAAATCATGGTTCCATCGTCGTCGTAACAAATCCCCCGGCAAAGGCCGCGGTCCGGTTCGATGGACTGTCACCGAACTCTTGATGGTATTGCTCAGTGCCTTACTGATCATCTTTCCGCTGTATGCGGAAATTGGTCAATGGGTTAATCCATCAATTGCGCCGGCCCAGGCTGAATTGGCGCTCCGTAAATTTGCCGACGTTTCGCAGGCTGCGCCGGGCGATTCTATCTCGTACAGTGTGACAGTGGAAGTATCGAGCGAACAGGACAAAACGATTTCGGTAACGGATCAAGTAGCGGGCGATCTCGAAGTTGTGAGCGTATCGAGTGGTAGTGGCTCGTGTAATAAAGGGCAGACAGTTACCTGTAGCGTCACGGCTAGTAGCGGCCAGCCGGCGCGATTGACGATCAATGTGCGTGTGCGCTCCGGGGTTGCTGATGGTACGCTTATTACCAACCGTGCGACGGCCTCCATGGATGGCAGTTCTGCTGGCTCCAACGCGGTGACAATTCTGGTGAAGGCGACTACCAATGAGGAACCCACCGAGGCACCAACGCAAGAGCCCACCGACGTGCCCGTCACCGACCAACCGACCAACACGCCGGGCGACGCGGAACCGACCAACACGCCGGGCGACGCGGAACCGACCAATACACCGGACGGAGCATACCCCGAACCCACCAGTACCACGGCCCCCGGTACGGCTGAACCAACCGCAACCCCCGGCGGAGCCGGAACCAATACGCCAACCTTGCCGGTACCCTTGCCAACCAACCCACCCCCAACCGCCAAACCAACCACTAAACCAGCGGCTGAACCAACCGCAACGCGCCGACCCAAACCGACAAACACGCCGAAATCGGGTGGCGGCGGTGGCGGCGGTGGCGGCGGCGGCGGCGGCGGCGGCGGTGGCGGCGGCGGCGGCGGTGATAGCGACGATGGCGGGAAAACCGCGGTTGCGCCAGCGCCCCCCCCGCCCCCACCCACAGAAGATCCGATGGGGACGCAACGCTTGCCCGCAACCGCGCCCCCACCCCCACCCCCTACCCGCGCCCCGGCCCAACCCACCCGTGCCCCGGCCCAACCCACTCGTG
>DAOTUK010000211.1:0-28730 GCA_034437375.1 Chloroflexaceae bacterium
AAAGAAGATGTCAAATGGTTTTTTCTGTTTGGAAGTGGGGGTAATTTGGTTCAGAAATGGGTGGTATCAGTGATGGGTGAGGCGGGAGGCGGGAGGCGCGAGGCGCGAGGCGCGAAGCGCGAGGCGAGGCGACGAGCCACAGTCGTTGTTCCCATCAGGGGGGCAACTCCTGGGAGCGCGGGCATCTTGCCCACCCCGGAGCAGGCGAGACGCTCGCGCTCCCAGGAGCGGAAAACGTTCTGGCCCACCCGGCCCCCACACGCTATTTGCAAGGCCCCCCACTCTGCGCTATACTGACCAGAGCTATTGACTGGTTGGAACCATACCCTGGTTGACCGGGGTGGGGGGAGGAAATGAGAATGAGCAAAACCAGACAGCAAGTTCGCCAGGGCCCCTTTGTGGCTGGCTTTTCTCTCGGCATTGTGGTTGGAGGAGCCATAGCCGGGTTATCCGTTCCATGGAGCGGAACCCAACTGCGACAGGCAGTACGCAATCAAAGTTTTGCCTTGAAAGAGCAAGCCCAGAATGTAGTATTGCAAACAAAAACAACCGTGCGTGAAGTGATGAAACGTGATTAAGGGAGGTATGCGTGGGCGAATACGACTTGAAACGACAGCTTGTACATGGCATGTTAAGCCTGGTACTTGGTGCGCTGGCCGCGTGGGCGGCCAATTATCTTACCAAGAAAATCCTTGGTGAGCCCGAAGAGAAGCAATTGATGGGGTAGCCGCTACCCCTGGAGAAAGACCAGCGTTGCGATAGCCCAGGCCAGCAAGGTGGCCACAACCAGCGTCATATGGAGCGGGTGGGGCCATCGCAACGATGACCAGAATACCGTTTGTCGCGTTGCGGGTCGGGTCGGGTTCTGCTGGTTGAACACGCGACCGGCCCCGCCCCCCGCCGGCGGTACCTCGGCAAGTTGCCAGCAACCGGCCACACCAAGCCCGACAACCAGGGCATACAACCCCAGGGAGCCATTCTGAACGGCCGGCACATCGAAGATACCGTGAACAGCCATACCCACCCCGATAGCCGCGCACGCCAGCATAGTCAACCACTCTTCCGACAGTGCCCTGGTTGCCCGCCACCCGCGCCACCAGAGCAGCGCCCCCCACACCAGCGGTACCACAAACACCCCCCCCCCCAGGACGCCCAGTTCGCTTAAGAAAGCCAGCGGGATGCTATGGGCATGCGTGGGTAAAAAGGCCTTGCTGCGCTCCGGTTCCAGCACTTGATAGCGGGTGGGATAGCCGCCCGGCCCGGCCCCAAGGACCGGATGGTTGGCGAAAATGTCAAGCGCCCGCGCCCAGAACACCCGCCGCCCCATAGGACTGGTGAGCGTCGTCACATCCTCGGCCTCTTCGACAAGCGGTTCCATCGCGGGGGTAGTGTCCGTTGGCCCTTCGTCCGTTGTCCCAACCGTTACCTGAAGAAAGCCATAGGCATTCAGAAACAGCACCGCAAAGAGGGCCGCATAGGCGGCCGACAGCACCACCGTGACTACCAGACGCCGGGTCTGGCGCGCACGGTAGGCACTCCACAGCAGCACAGCCACCATCAGCGCAACTTCAGCCACCATCGCCAACCACCCCCCCCGCGAAGAGGTGTAGAAGATAACCAGCAGCGCCAGCACCAACCAGATAGCCCACCCCGCCCGTTGCCAGAGCGATTCAGCCCGCCAGAGCGCCATCATCACCAGCGGAATACCGGTATAAAAGGGAATAACCGCTTCGGTGTGCGACATCCCAATGAAATCCTGGGGCACCAGCGGGGGCAACAACGACACCCCCGGCTGCCACGCGCTCAACCACGTGTGCCAGAAATGCCCAAGATCCCACGACGCATGCAACAGCAGCACTGTGATAGTCAGCAGCATAGCCTGCATAAAGATGGATGGTGACCAACCGGCGGCCAGCAAAAACATCATCAGAAAGAGGATAATACCCACCGAGCCGCCCCAGAAGAAAAGGATCGCCACCACCTCGCCGGGATCAGTTACGGCCTGAAAACTGCTGGCCACCAGCACCAACGCGCAGGCCAGCAGGGGCCACCCAAGCGGTGTCTGGAGCGTAACGGGGGGATGGACAAGCCGCCACCCAAGCCAGAGCAGCAGCAACAACGGCGGCACAACCAGCAGCGGCATGGCCAGCGACGGCACCAGCATACGCACCAGTGCATAGCCTATACCCAGGGTTGCCAGAGCCAGTTGCCCATACATACGCATGGCCGCCCCCTCACGCTTGTACCCTATCGCACAGAAACCGGGTGTTGCTGGTAGTCTGCTCCGAGAATAACGAGAATATCTACCCCAACGGGGGCCGGCGGGGAGGTTGCGGTAGGCTCTGCATAGACATAGTGCGCCTCAATACCCATCAAATCGGCCAGACGCTGGCGGGTTTGGGGCAACCCGGTATAGTCAATCACCACCGTATGCTGGTAGATGTCGGCCGCGTCGCTGGCCTCGCCCAGAAAAAAGCCCTGCTGCTTGAGCAGATTGGTATAGCGGGTTGCCAGGCCTGCCTCGCCCGCCCCATTCTGCACCTGGATACGGGCCACCTCGCCTTCAGCCGAGGGGCCCGCATACAACCGCTCGACCAGCAGCGCAATATCGTTCTGGTTCCAATAAATATCAGAGCCGCTCTCCTGCACAATACGCACATCGTTGGGGTTGATACTCAAGCGAACGATATGGTCGGGAGGGATGCTGTTGGCCAGTTGGGACAGGCCATACAACACCTCAACCTTGCCCACCGGCAAGGTCGTGGTAATATTTTCCTGCAAATTTTCAAACACTTTGGGCAACAGTTCCACCTGATCGAGAAACCCGCGCCGTTGCACCTCTTGTAACATCGCCCGCAACACCTGCTGCTGGCGTCGGCTACGGTCAAAGTCGCTGCCGCTATGCCGCGAGCGGGCATATTGCAAAGCGGTGCGCCCATCCAATACTTGCAGGCCGGCCGGAATATAAATGCGTTCATAGCCAAAATACTCGGTAGGATATTCGGCATCCAGCAGCGGTTGGCGCACATTAACGGTAATACCGCCAAGCGTATCTATCACCTGTTCAAAGCCGTGAAAATCTATCTGGGCAATGTAATCAACGCGAACGTCCAGAAATTCCTCGACCGTCTCGGCCGCAAGCGCGCCGCCCCCTTGCGCGGGGGTTGTCCCCGCCCCATACAGGCTTTCAGCGTGCATATAGCCATAGGTATAGGCGCTGTTTATTTTTGTGCGGTTGACGTTCGGTATCGTCACAACCGAGTCACGGGGGATAGAGAGCATGGCGGCCCATTGTTCCTGGGGATCAACCCGCAGCACGATCAGCGTATCGCTGCGGGCCCCGCCTTCTTCGTTGCTGCGCTTGTCTACCCCCAGAAGCAACACGGTAAAGGGGGTCTTGAGCCGTTCGGGCAGGACGGCCGGTATGGGGGTTGCTTCGTCCACGGCAGCAGGCGCAACCGGTTTTTCTGGGCGGACATCGGCGCTCTCCATCTGTTCCGTTGCACGGGTAAAGCGGTTGACCACAAAAGCACTGACGGTCAGCACCAGCACCAGCACCACCAGCAACCCGACCACCAGCGTGCCACAACCCCCACTACGCCGTTGCGTTGCAACACTCCGTCCGGGGGCCGGGCGTCGAAGCACGCCCCGCTCGCGCGTGGGACGAACCCGCGTAGGATAGGACGCCGGCAGAACGGGTGGTTTTTTGGGTGGGCTTGTATGAAATGACCGCGCCATTACCAGGCCCCCAACCTGCTTGTCTCTCGTTGGTTTGCGTTCATCGTTTCCCTATACCCTATCATCTTTCGCCCCAACGTGCAAACAGGTCATCAGGCAACCCGATGTCCAGCAAATCAAGCACGCGGTTGACGGTCTGGTTAATGATCGCGTCTATGCTGTCCGGCTGGTGGTAAAAGGCCGGTACGGGCGGCATCATCACCGCGCCCATCTCGGTCGCCTGGAGCATCAGGCGCAAGTGGCCCAGGTGGAGCGGTGTTTCGCGTACCACCATCACCAGGCGGCGGCGCTCCTTCAACACCACGTCGGCCGCCCGCGCTATCAACGTATCGGCCACCGAAAGGGCGACCGCGCTCAGCGTCTTCATAGAACACGGCACAATCACCATACCGGCCGTTTGGAACGAACCACTGGAAATGGCCGCGGCCACATCGCGGGGCCGATAGCTCACGTCGGCCAGCGCCTCGACCCCCGGCACATCGTAGCCGGTTTCCATAGGGATAATCTGGCGTGCGGCCGCACTGATCACCAGATGGGTTTCTATATCGGGCACATGGCGCACAATTTCAAGCAACCGGATACCATAGACAACACCCGTGGTACCGGATATGCCAACCACCAGTCGTCGGCGCACCGGGCACAACTCCTTTGTGTACTCACTATCAGGGAAGGTATGGAGCGCGAGGAGCAATCCTCTTGCTACCGTTGGCAACAGGCCAGTCCCATGCGAACGAACCCCCATGCTTCTGGTACGGTCATCATCTGCTCAACCTGTTGCCAAACGTATCTTTAACTTGTTCTACCCGTTCAGGCGGGAATTGGACTGGTCATACTGCCGGGGGCCACAACCTTGGGCGTCAATCCCTCACCCTCTGGTTTTCCATTACAGCGGAAACTCCCCCGCGGGATACGGTTAATCAACTCGTTCAACCGATCCCCCTCCAACGTTTCCAATTCAATCAGCGTGTGCGACATATCGTCAAGCACCGAGCGATACTTTTGCAAGATAGCTTTGGCGCGTTCGTAGGCTTCGGAGACCAGACGGTGTACCTCTTCATCTATCTGCTTGGCCACTTCATCGCTATAGTTGCGTTGCTCGCTAATCTCGCGCCCCAGAAAGATGAGCTCATCCTTCTGGCCAAAGGCAATCGGGCCGAGCCGCTCACTCATCCCATAGCGCGTAATCATCGCACGGGCCGTTTTGGTAACGGTTGAAATGTCGCCGCTTGCGCCAGTGGTAATATCGCCAAATACCAATTCTTCGGCCACCCGTCCGCCCAGGCCCATAGCTAGTTGGGCTTCGAACATAGCCACGCTAAAGTAGCGCCGGTCTTCCTCTGGTATCATCAACGTATAGCCGCCGGCCATCCCACGCGGAATGATGGTCACCTTCTGCACCGGGTTGGACTCTGGCATCGCGTGGGCCACAATAGCGTGGCCGGCCTCGTGAAAGGCGGTAATGAGCTTTTCGCGGTCGGTCATCACACGGCTACGGCGTTCGGGGCCACCCATCATGACGCGCTCAACGGCATCTTGCAATTCCGCCATGCCAATCTTCTTCTTGGAGCGTCGCGCCGAGAGGATAGCCGCTTCGTTAATGATATTGGCCAGATCTGCGCCAGAGAAGCCGGGCGTCTGCTTACCAATCACGTCCAGGTTGACATCATCGGCCAGGGGCTTGCCTTTGGCATGTACCTTCAGCACAGCAATGCGGCCGCGCACATCGGGCGCGTCCAGCACGACCTGGCGGTCGAAACGGCCGGGCCGTATCAAGGCCGGGTCGAGCACGTCGGGGCGGTTGGTGGCGGCAATAATGATGACGTTGGTATTGGTGTCGAAGCCGTCCATTTCAACCAGTATCTGGTTGAGGGTCTGTTCGCGTTCGTCGTGCGAGCCGCCCAGGCCGGCCCCACGTTGGCGACCCACGGCGTCAATTTCATCAATAAACACGATACAGGGCGAGTTGCGCTTGGCCTGGTCAAACAGGTCACGCACACGGCTGGCGCCAACCCCAACAAACATCTCGACAAATTCAGAGCCGCTGATGGAGAAGAAGGGCACGCCGGCTTCGCCTGCGACGGCCCGCGAGAGCAGCGTTTTACCGGTACCGGGTGGGCCAACCATCAAGACGCCTCGCGGGATGCGGGCCCCCAGAACCGCGAATTTGTCGGGATACTTCAAAAACTCGACTACTTCGGTCAAATCCTGTTTAGCCTCTTCCTGGCCGGCCACGTCTGAGAAGGTGACGGTCGGCTTGTCACCAGCAAACATACGTGCGCGGCTCTTTCCAAAGGAGAGGGCTTGATTGTTGCTACCCTGGGCCTGTCGCATAAAGAAGAAGAAGAAACCAACCAGTAAGAGCGTCGGGAGCAACACCGTAAAGACGCTCAGCAGGCCACCCCACGCCGGAGCCGGTTTGACGACCACGTTGGGGCCGTTCTCTTCCGATATGACCACGCCATGGCGGGCAAACAGCGACATCACGCTATCGTTGCTCTCCAGGCGCGACCGATAAGGAGTCGGATCGTCCTTGTCCTTGTACTTAACAATAATCTGTTCTTCGCCGACCTGCGCTTCTATCTCTTTAATTTTTCCTGCTTTGGCATCTGCAATAACCTGGGAAATACCCTTTTCACCATTCTGGTTCGCATTTTGCCCAAAATACTGGAAAAAGAGCGCAAGGGCCGCAACCAGGATTATTAAATAGACGAAGCTATTTTTAAGCCAGCGATTATCCCCCATGCTTCCATCTATCCCTTCCAGAAAAAATGCCCGTACCCAGTGGATACCGGGGAGTCAATGCTGTGGGCACACTTATAAAAACCGTAACAAATGACTTTTTCATTATACCAAAAGCCTTTATCAACAGCAAGGTAGGTTTGGGAACTGCTGCCAACAAGGCTAGGGAAGCGGCACTTTTTGCAGGTAGATCTCTGGTTTGAGTACGCCAATGTAGGGCAAATTGCGATAGTGCCCGGCAAAGTCTAACCCGTAGCCAACCACAAATTCATTGGGTATGTCAAAACCGTGATAGTCTATAGCGACGTTAGCGATACGGCGTTCTGGTTTGTTCAACAGCGCACAGATGCGCAGACTGGCCGGTTTGCGTTGGGCAAGCTGGTTGTGTAGATATTGCAGGGTAAGCCCGCTATCTATAATATCTTCCACAATCAGCACGTGGCGGGCCGTAATGTTGGTTTCCAGGTCTTTGAGCAGACGCACAACCCCGCTTGATTCGCTGCTGGCCCCATAGCTTGAGATGGCGATAAAGTCGAGCGAAACCGGTATGGTGATGCTGCGGGCCAGATCAACCATAAACATAATACAGCCTTTGAGCACGCCGACCAGCAGCAAATCGTCAACGTCGGCATAGTCGTGGCTGATGGCGCGGCCCATAGCACACACTTTTTCGCGTATGGCTTCGTCGGGTATCAACACCCGTTCAATGTCTGTATCGAGCGACATAGCTCTGTCCCCATACGCGCGAGAACGCAGTAAACCGGCTGGAAGGGCCGGTTCACTGTCTTGCTCAATACCTCACCTCACACAACGCCGTACCATCAGCACAACGGACGGTTGCAGGCTCCTAGACACGCTCGGAACGCACCCGTACGTCAAAGTCAACCTTATCGCGGGCATACCAGATGGTGCCCCCAAACCAGACACCCGCCAGCACAATTATCGCAATTACTATCAGAAAGAGGGGAATTTCAATTGCTTTGCCCCAGGGCAGTCCCCACGGAATAGTCCACGGTGCCATTTTTCTGAGCCTCCTTCACACTATCCGAAACAGCAGCTTGTCCCTATCTTCAGGCCATACCGCGCATTCTGGCTACGAGTACCGCATGGTATTCTATTATACCGCACAGTCTACCTGTTCACAAGTAGGCTGTCAGGGGTCACGGCAATTGCAACGTCGCCAGAGCGACGACAGAATCAGGCTTTGCTGCATGCGCAGCCGGTGATGTGCGCCTTCGGGGCGAGATACGGCGATATTGCAATCGCCCTGTGTGCCGGAACTGTTCACAAGGAGGTGGACGTTTCCTGGGAGCGCAGGCGTCTCGCCGGCTCCGGAGCGGGCAAGGCCCCTATTCCCCAATAGCCCACCTTGCATTGACATACACCATTTTGTGCCTATATCTCACCCCACCCCCCGTTGACCCGGTTCATGCGGTTGTGGTATAGTACATAAGAGTAGTATGCTCATCTCAAGATTGTGTCAATAAATAAAAATACCCTCATTGTTGCAAGTTGTGTTTCCCTGCAAAGCTATGGATAGGTACGTTACTATCGAAAGGAGTACGGCATGGGTGATATGAACGAAGTATACCCTCAAAATGAGCAAATGTTGTATACAACCCGGCAACACCTGATCATACCGGCCAGTAGTGCTCTTTCCCGGTTGATGGTGATTGGCTTGTTACTAGCAGCAGGTGTGGCCTCTGGCGAGGCCTTTCAACACCAGAATACGCTCGTGATTTTCGGGTTGTCGCCAGGCGAAACGATTTCATTTTTAAGTGGGTTCATCAGTTTACTACTGCTGGTGAGCATTTTTCACGATTACATGGGATGGAAGCACGAGCGCTACGAGATAACAACCAGTCGCGTGGTACAGTGGTATGGCATCTTTAACCAGCGTATGGCCGATGTTCCGCTTAGCAAGGTTGGTGATGTAACCATACGCCAGGGATTTCTAGCGACGGTGTTTGGCTATGGGACGGTAGCAGTATACCGCTCATCCGGTGATGAAGCCCTCTCGATGCGCTTTATGCGCAACCCCCAGGCGTTCAAACGCGCCCTCCTGGAAGCAATCCATCAACCGCACGAGGAAGCCATGCCCCGCTCGCAGCCGGCCCTTTCGGCCCCGACCGGACAACCTCTGCCTGTGTCCAACTCCATTCAACAATCGTTTCAAGAATTAGCAATGCTGCGTGACCGCGGTATTCTCTCGGTTGACGAATTCGAAATGAAAAAGCGCGAACTGCTGAGCCGTATTTGAAGCCATGGAGTATCGTCTGTCCATCCCGGTATCTCTGTGTATCCACAACCTTTTTGCACAACGAGTAAGGCGGGGCTGGAGCCATTCACGCTTCAGTTCCGCCCGTTGTCTGCTCATCCGCTGGTGATAGCCCTGGATTGGTTGCACGCCTTGCGCTGCTATCGCTGGCTACTCCTGATCTAAATGCACCAACCTTACACGATTACCATGCTTGCCCCCTTTGGCATACGCCCCAAAGGAACACTTGCTGTGCGGATGCTGCCCATAGCGCAGGCGCTTGTACAACGCGGCCACCGCGTAGCTATTATCGCCCCCCCGGTTCACAACCCCCAGGACGCTGGCACTACCCGCACCTATGGCGGAGTCACCGTTACCCACGTGGCGCAACCCACCTTGCCGGGAGCGGCCGGTGTGGTACAGTATGTATATGCGCTTGGGTACCGGGCCCTGGCCCATCGCCCCGATGTGTTACACCTGTTCAAGCCGCGGGGGTACAGCGGTCTGGCGGCATTGCTGGCGCGGGTAGTTCGCCCCGGCTTGCCGCTGGTGGTAGATAGCGACGATTGGGAGGGGTGGGGCGGTTGGAATGACGTTTTGCCCTATCCCTACGCCGCACGGGCCCTGTTTGCCTGGCAAGAGCGCGACTTGCCGCGCCGCGCCGCTGCTGTGACGGTGGCGAGCCGTACATTACAGACGCAGGTCTGGGGCCACCGAGTCGCCCCAGAGCGCGTATTCTATGTACCCAATGGCCCCTCCGGGGTGGGGCAGGCGGGGCCACGGAGCACAGCGCCGACCGACCACCCGCCGACCATCTTGTTATACACGCGCTTCTGGGAATTTGCGGTACCCGACGTGGTAGCAACGTTTGTGGCGATAGCGCAGCAATGCCCGGAGGTACGCTTGCTGGTGGTGGGACGCGGCGAGCGGGGCGAAGAGCAGCAGTTACTGGCTCTGGCAGAGCGGGCCGGTCTTGCGGCCGCGCTAGAATATCGCGGGTGGGTAGAGCCGTCGGAATTGCCGGCCCTGTTTGCGGCCTCGGATGTGGCGCTGGTGCCTATGGATGATACGTTGATTAACCGGGCGCGGTGTTCGGTCAAGTTGCTGGAATTGATGGAGGCAGCGTTGCCGGTGGTCGCGGCAGACGTGGGACAGGTAAGCGCGTACATTGAACACGGACACAGCGGGCTACTGGTGCCGCCGGGCGATGTGGCGGCCCAGGCGCGGGCCGTCGTGCGCCTGCTCAACGATGCGGCGCTGCGGCAAACGTTGGGCCGCGCGGCGGGCGAGCGGGTGCGGCACGTGTTTGCCTGGGATCGGTTGGTGGTGGGGGTTGAGGCGGCGTATCGGTGTGCCACTGGCTGGCCGTAGCCAGCCTATCGCGTACTGACGGAATAACGAGTATGTTCAAGTGAAACGTCGTATGAAGCAACAGAAAACCCCGGCGCTGGTTTCCACCACCCGCCTGCGCACAACCATGCGCTGGATGGTAACCGGCTTTGCGCTGTTCCTCTACGCCTGGCTCGACTATCGGCGCTACGTTCCGCCCTTTGTCTTCATCACCCAGGGCACAGTCTTGCTGCTACTTGGGGGGTGGGGCGTCTGGAAGGCCGTACGGCGACAGGGGGTCATTGTGTCGCCGCTGGCGTGGCCGCTGGTCGCGTTTCTTGGCGCGTCGGCCCTGTCAACGCTCTTTTCCGTAGATATGCGCCGGAGCTTCGACGGCTTGCTGGTCACGCTCGTGCTCGTGCTGAGCTTTTTTATGCTGTGCGATATGGTACGGGCGGGGTGGCGGCTCTCGGCGCTGGTCAATATCCTTATCTGGACGGCCACCCTCGCGCTTGGGTTGGGGGTGTGGACAACAGCAAGCCACTTCTGGGAGCAGTGGCAGGCCGCAAGCGCCGGCTATCCGGCCTTTCTCGTAGAGTTTCGTCTCTATCGGGTAGCCGACCATCCCAACCTCCTGGCCGCGCTCATCAACCTGGCCATGCCCTTTGTGATTATGCGCCTGGCGGGGAGCGAAAACCTGGCCGCGCGGGTGGGATGGTCGGCATGGTTGGCCGGCTATGTTGTAGTGCTGGTGTTTACCCGTTCGCGGGGGGGGATGGTCGCGGCGGGGGGCATGGTAGTGCTCAGCGCGGGGTGGTTGCTGGTATGGCATGGCATACCCTGGCGCGAGAACCTGGCGGCCTGGTTTCGCCGCACGTTGCCCATCTGGGGGGGCATCGTGGCATACGGAGCACTGTTTGTGCTGCTGCTTTCGGCCCCCGACATGCTGGCCTCCTCCTTTCAGTCCGGCGAAGCGGCAACCGACGGAGCCACCCGCTCAGCCTACACCACCAGCGGCGGTCGAACCGTCGAAAGCGCGGCCACGGGTCGGATGGCCTTCTGGGGCGTGGCGTGGCACAGCTTCCAGAGACACCCCCTACTAGGGAGCGGGCCCGTTACGTACGGCTATGCGTTTGTCGAAGAGTCGCCCGGCGTGCGGCAGTGGTTGACCGCCCATGCCCACAACCTCTACCTGAACATCCTGGGCACCCAGGGCCTCGTCGGGGCGGCGCTCTTTGCCTGGGTAGTGCTTGCCGGGCTTGTGACATTCGTTCTGGCGTTGTGGCGTTCGCGTGCGGCGTGGGTGGGGGGCTATCAGGGCGGGTTGGGCGAAGAACCGGGCGAGGCCAATACCTGGCCGCTGGTACTGGCCGTGTGTGTGGCGCTCTCCGGCTTTCTCGTCCATTCGCTGGTAGATGTACCCGGCTCGCTGCACAGCAACCACCTGCTGGTTATCCTGGTAACCGTCGTGGGTCTGGCGGCCGCGGGAGCGCTCCAATCGGAGCGGGCCACCCTGCCGCGTGGGGTCGTGCTGGTAGCCCTCGTGCCGCTCGTGCTTGCGGGGGTGCTGGTGCGCTATGGGGTAGCCCAGAAAGCAATGTTCGAGGGCGTCGTGCATGGCGTCACCCACAACTGGGAGGCAGCGGCCCACGCGATGGATCGGGCAGTGGAGAGCGACCCGCAGTTTGTTTTTTACCAGGAGCAACGCGGCTATGCCTATAGCGTCCTGGCTATGCCAGTAGCAGGAACAGGCGATGCGGGCGCCCAACAACGCATGCTGGCAAGCTATGCTCTGGTGCTGCGCGAGAGGCCACCGCTCGTGCCAGTGCTGCTCAACGCCGGGGAGGCCTTTCGCACAGCGGGAATGCCAGCGCTGGCCGACGATGTGCTAGAACGGGCCATCGCGTTGCCGCAGGCGCAGCAGTGGGCCCTACCCTGGCTCTTGCTGGCAGAACGCCGCGCCGAGCAGGGGCGCATACCAGAAGCGGAGAGCCTGTTTGAACGGGCGTTTGCGGCCGAGCCCCACGCGCCAGCGATGGCCGCGTGCCAGCGCAGCAGCGCATGCCGCACGGCGGCCAACCAACGCAAGCATACGCCATCCATCGAGATACAGGCCCACGAACAGGCGCAGGCCCTCCTGGCACAGGGGCAACCAGCGCAAGCTCTGGCAGAGCTGGATCAGGTGCCCATCAGTAGCGCCAGTCCCCTGCCCTGGATTGATCGGGCTATGGTTTTTATCGCGTTGGGGCAATTGGAACAGGCCGAGTTTGCCCTGGACACAGCCAGAACGTTGCAAGGGGCCGGTATCCATGCGTCCGTCGCCGCGTTTGATGCGCGGGCGCGGGCCGCGCTGGCGTTGGCGCGGGGTGAGCAGGCGCAGGCGATTGATGCGCTTGAGGCGGCCGCCTATCCAGGCGTTCGCCTGAGCTATAGCTACGTCCTCTTTCACCGGGTTGCCTTGCCGGGCGAATTGTCGCCCCAGGTAGACCTGCTACAACGCACCGCCGACGATCTCGCAGTCTATCGCCAACTGGCCACCTTGCACGAGCAGCAGGGCCAGACTGATGCAGCGGCGCGGGCTCGGGCCTATGCCGACGCGCTGGCCGCGCTGTTGGAGCCGTAGCCTATGGCCGTACGCAGACAGCGCCAACCACCCGGAACCCAACCGGCCGGCGGGGGGTTGGTGCTGCGCCTGGTCACGATGCTGCATATCAGCCTGGCCCTGGCCTACGTAGCGCTGTGGCTTCTGGTGGTTGGGCAGGGTGAGGCGTGGCGTGGCGACTTTACCGCGTACTATACCGGCTGGTCGCTGCTGCGCGACGGACACGGCGCCGACCTGTACGACCTTGACCTTCAAACGCGCTATCAGCAAGCCATGCTTGGGGACGAACACTTCAAAGGGGGCGTATTGCCCTATATCAACCCGCCCCACGCGGCGCTGCCCTTTATTCCGCTGGCGTGGTTGCCGCGCTCGGCGGCCTATCTCGTGTGGACAGCGGGACAGGGAGCGCTGCTGCTGTGGGTGGTGCTGTTGCTGCGACGCATAGTGCTGCCGTGGAGTCCCGCGGAACGGTGGGCGCTCATTAGCGGGTTGCTCGCCTTCTTGCCCCTGTTTACCACCTTCTTGCTTGGCACCTTCTCGCTCTTTATGCTGGTGTGTGCGCTCCAGGTCTACCGCTCGCTCAAGGATGGGCACGAACGACGGGGCGGGGTGTGGTTGGCGCTTGGCACGGTCAAGCCACAACTGCTGTTGATGCCGGGCTTGCTGACCCTGGGGGCGCGGCGCTGGTGGGCGGTGGGGAGCGCGGCGGGGGCTATGCTGCTGTTGCTGCTGGTATCGCTGGTCTACCCCGGCTGGCAAAGCTGGTTGGGGTTTGTTTCCATCATAGGCACTATCAATAGCTCATTTGATGCGCTTGGCAACGTGCCTGCCGATATGTATAACCTGAAGGGCACCCTGACGCTGCTGCTCGGCAACGAACAGCAATCGCTCATTAACGCCATCAGTCTGGGAGCCCTGGCTGTGGTCGCGGCGGGAGTGGTACTGCTCTGGCGCGGGGCGTGGCAGCCAGACGAAGCGGGGTTTGATGGACGCTTCGGCTTAACCATGCTGTTGGGGCTCCTCTTCAGTCCCCACCTGCACCTGCACGACTGCCTACTGTTACTGCTACCGGTGCTACTCTTCTACAGCTACCTGCGCCAGCGCAACCTGCCGCGGCGGGGCTATGCGCTGTTTGTATTAAGCTGGCCGCTGCTCTTTCTGCTTTCCAATTTTGTGCTAGACGGGGCCCTTGGCGTGCGTCTGCCGGTGGTGGCTATGGCCGTGCTGGCCGCGTGGATGGGGTGGACCCTGTGGCGCGAGGGGGACGCGGCGTGAAGCGGGGATCAACTAGCCAACTGGTTGCGCTTATCGGCGTGGTGCTCATCGTCCTGGGGGCGCTGCTCGTCGTAAAGCGCGTCCAGACGGCCCGCATTGTCGTGTCCGACTTTACACAAGACTATGTGGCGGCGCTGGCCCTGCGCGAGGGCCGCTCCATCTATGACGAATTTCCCCAGTCCGCGCTCCAGGCGCATATGCCAGAGGTGGCCTACCTGGTGATGGATACGTTGCCGGCCGAAAACCCCGGCGACGCAAACGAACCACGCGAGAAAAAGCCAATCATGAACTTTCACCCGCCCTTCAATGCCGTAATGTTCCTTCCCATCAGCGTTCTACCTTACGATAGCGCCATCGTCCTATGGAGTATCTTTACCCTGTTGCTCTATCTCTGGGTGGGGCATACGCTGCTGCGCGAGCTTGATGTACGCATGTCGCCCCCCTACCTCCTCTTGCTGGTAGGGGTAGGGCTGTGCTGGTACCAATTCCAGGTGCATATGGTGCTTGGGCAATTGTCGCTACTGGTGGTAGCCGGCGTGGTAGGGTGCTGGTCGCTGTTGCGGCGCGGGCATGATCTGGCGGGGGGGGCGCTGCTTGGTCTGGCCTGCCTGATCAAGCTCTTTCCGGGGTTGCTCTTTATCTACCTGATTGTGCGGCGGCGCTGGCTTGCGCTTGCGGCGGGCATCGGCGTGCTGGCCATCGGGGGGGGCATCTCGTTGGCGGTGGTGGGTCTGGACGATATGCTACGCTACGCACGGGAGATCGCCCCCTTGAACGTGGTGATGTACGGCCCAAACCTGGGCAACCTGTCGGTGACGGGAGCCTGGCACCGGCTGCTAGTGGGTAGTTACCTGATGGAGCCTTTGCTGGAAGCGCCACAGCTTGCCGCGCTGCTGGTCCGGCTGAGCAGTGTGGCCCTCCTCGCGCTACTCGTCTTTCAGGTATGGCGCACGCCCGCCACGCAGCACAACAACGATACCGCCTTTGCGCTCTTCTGCGTGGCGATGCTGTTGCTCTCGCCCATCACCTGGGGGCATGTCTTCCCCGTGCTACTCCTGCCGCTTGGATTGCTGTTACACGATGTCTGGAACAGCGAGCGCCGCCGCCTACCGCATGGTTTCCTGGTCGTGCTGGTTATCCTCTGGCTCCCCGATATACATATCGTGCGCTATCTGCGGCGCTTCTACTACCCTGCGCCAATACCCTGGCTCGTGGGGCAAGTGCTGCTGGTACAACTGCTGGCCCTGGCGCTGCTGTGGTGGTTGCTGGCACGACGCTTTCACAGCGCCAAAGCGGAACAGGAAGCGGACGGGTGATTACCGCTTCACCTGTCCCCGCGTCACGCATCACCCATCACTGGTATCACTGTCCCCGCGTCACGCATCACCTATCACTGGTATCACCTGTCCCCGCGTCACGCATCACCCATCACTGGTGCTATACCTTGTAGACCGCGCGGCCGGTACCATCCACCAGTTTGTAGCCCTCGCGGGTGAGCACCAGTTGATGCTCGCCCATATGCTCCATCGGCACAACCCATGCCCGTTGCGTATCGCCATTGCTGGTGATGATGTGCTGTTCAACCATCGGCGCGTTATCGCTGTCGTCGCCTATGGGATCATACGTTGGTGCTGGTTCGGCTGTACTGGTCGTATGCCCATTGCGCTGGTCTACCGAACGCAGGAGCGGGGCCAGGGCAACAAGCGCCACCACCAGCACCAACGCCCCCGCGGCCAGCAGTTGCCCCTGGACAAGGAGCGCAACCAACGCGACGCCACCAACAATGGCCGCCAGGGCCGCGTAGGGTACACCCGGCCGGCTCAGAAAATCTATATGAAACATCAGGATACCTCCTTGTATTATGTAATGCGAGGCGGTGTACGGCGGTGCCCCGTGAGGCGGTGCCCCGTGAGGCGGTGCCCCGTGACGTGTCACTGCTTCGCCTCGCGCCTCCCGCCTCGCGCCTCCCGCCTCCGCGCCTCGCTTCGTGTCTGGATATAGCATAGCGCAGGAGTATTGTATTCTGCGTTAGCGCGGCATTAGTACCATATTAGCGGGGTGGTAACGAAGTGTTAGAAAAGTTTTTCGAGTGGGCGGGTATCCTTATCCTTATCCTTGACCAGCGTGAGATAGCGCTGCCCGCCGCGCCGGGCGGGGTAGCCGTCCGGGGTACGGTAGTAGGAGGGGCCGGTTTCTACCACGCGCAGGCCGGCACGGGCACAGACGCGACGAGCCGTCGCAGTGCGGATCGTCAGCGTGATATGGTTGGCGGGCTTGCCGGCCACTTCGCGGTAGCCGCGCAGGAAGTGGCGTAGCTGGTGCAGGGGGTGCAGGCGAGCGTAGCTACCGTAGTAGAGTTGGGCAACCCCGCCCGGCTTCAAACAGCGGTAGGTTTCGGCAATGTAGCGTACAAAGGTAGCGAAGGTGGGCACGTGTTGCAGCACAATGAACGAGTAGATACAATCTATGCTGTTACTGGCCGCGCTAATCGTCTGGCCGTCGGTAGTCAGGAGTTGGACATTCTGCTTGCCCTGGCCGCGGAGGAAGGCGCGGGCCGCGGCATGTTCGCGGTGAATGTCTATACCAATAACCTGCTTGAAATAGCTTGCGGCCGCGTTGAGCAGACGGCCCCCACCATAGCCAATCTCAAGCGCGATTTTCTCTTCCGGGCGCTCGATGTAGCGGCAGACAGTGGGCGTCAGAATATGGGCCGCAAAATCCCAGTAGCCCCTGATGATGGCCTGCTCCATCGTATGCGACGCCTCGCGGTTGAACCACGCTTGAAAGGCGCGGGGGCCCTGAAGGCGGGCCTGTCGGATGGCCTGCTGATATAGCTGCTGGTGGGCTCTCTCGCTCATCGCTGGTCGCTGGTTCCCTCGTATAGCGCTTCCTGGGTATAGTATACTACGTATGGCGAAGGGTTGTAGCGAAGAGGGGGCAGGTATGCGGGTTGCGTTGCTAGGGACATCCAGTCTAGACTATCCCTCCCCGCGGGGGCGCTGGCTACCGCTGGCCCACCATCTCGTGGCGGGCGGGGATGAGGTGCGGCTCTTTCTGTTGCACCACCAGTATGACCAACTCCCGCGGGCCGCGCGGCGTGAAACACGGGCGGGAGTTGTGGTATACTATGCCGGTCAGATGCATGTGTATGGCGCGGTAGGACAGCGGCACTATTTTGGGCCGCTGCGTTTGTTGCAGGTATCGTTGTGGGGGGCGGCCCGGTTGGCCGCGGCGGTTGTGCGTGCGGGGTGCGATGTGTTGCATGTGTGCAAGCCGCAGCCAATCAACGGATTGGCCGGCATCCTGGCATCACGAGCTGTGGGGTGTCCCTTGTATCTGGATTGTGACGATTATGAAGCGGGGGGGAATCGGTTTGGCGCAGGGTGGCAGCATCGCGTGGTACAGTTATGGGAGGACACCTTGCCCTTGCGAGCGCTGGCTGTCACCGTGAATACGCGCTTTTTGCAGCAACGTTGCCAGGCCCTGGGCGTACCGGCGCGGCAGGTCGTCTATGTTCCCAACGGCGTCACACGGGAACGGATAGATATAGTGCCCCCTGAACGAGCCGTAGCCGGGCTGCGCGGGGCGTTTGGACTGGGCAATGCCCCCGTGGTGGTCTATGTCGGCACATTGAGCGAGATAACCCATGGCGTGGGCTTGCTGCTGGATGCCTTTGCCCATGTTGTGCAACAGGTGCCAACGGCGCGACTGCTGCTGGTGGGCGACGGCGAAGACCGCGCCACGCTGGTTGAACGCGCCCGGCAACTTGGGCTCAATTCGTCGGTACGCTTTATCGGGGCTGTCCCCTACGACATGGTGCCGGTCTATCTGGCGCTGGCCCATTGCTCGGTAGATGCCGTGCGCGATGATGCGGTCGCGCAGGCCCGTTCGCCCTTGAAGATTGTCGAAAGCCTGGCGGCGGGCGTGCCGGTGGTGACAGGCGATGTTGGCGACCGTGCGGAGATGCTGGCCGATGGAGCGGCCGGGGTTGTGGTAGCGCCGGGCGATCCGCAAGCACTGGCCAACGGCATTGTTGCGCTCCTGGAAAACACCGAACGACAGCGGGTCGCGGCCCAGGCCGCGCGGCGCACGGCCCAGGCCTATACCTGGCCCGTGCTGGCCACTAAATGGAGAGCCGCGTATGACTTTACCTGGAAGAACGGCGGGGCCGGCGGGGGATGATCTCGGTGGTTATCCCCACGCTGCACGCGCCATTGCTCGGCCAGGCTATTGCCGCATTGCAGCAGCAAACGGCCGCGCACCTGGTTGCAGAAATACTTGTGGTGGGGCAAGACCGCCACGGGCTTGTCCCGGCCGGCGTGCGCTTTGTCGAAACGCCACAGCCAGTATCGGCAGCGGCCGCCCGCAACATCGGGGCCCGTCTGGCCAGCGGTACCTATCTCTTGTTTGTTGACGCCGACTGTATCGCCACGCCCGATATGGTAGCGCGATTGTATGCCCGCCATAGCCAGGGATGCGCGGTTGTCGGCGGTGGGGTCGCCCTGGAGCCGGCCCCCTACTGGATACAGTGCGACAATGTAGTCGTATTTGCCCAGACGCTCAGCGACACCGACGCCGGGGCCCGCGACTATTTGCCAAGCCTGAACTTCAGCATTGAACGCAAGCTCTTTCTCTCCATAGGCGGCTTCGACGAAGGCTTCCCCGGCGCGGCAGGCGAAGATACCGACTTGAGTTTGCGCCTGCGCCAGCGTGGCTATACGCTCTGGTTCGAACCACGGGCCGCCGTATACCACCGCCCCGCGCGGGGGTCGGCACGCGGAGTGTGGGCCCATCTACGGCGCTTTGGCCAGGTGCATGTACGCTTCTGGCAGAGCTACCCCGCGTTGACCGGCGGCCACCGTCTGCGGAGGTTGCGCCGCTGGTGGGGCGTAGTGCTGGCCCTCTCGCCCCTGCTGGCGCTCCGCGATGGGATAGGGTTCATTGGTCGTATGGCCGCGCAGTGGCGCTGGTGGTATCTGCTGCCGGGCGTCGTCTGGGGCAAAATAGCCTGGTACTGGGGCGTGGCCGAAGCATTGGTGACAACAAATGATAACCGTATCAGTAATTATCCCAAGCCTGAACTCCCCGATCATTGATCAGGTGGTGGCCTGTGTGCAGCAGCAAACCTACCCGCCCCTGGAAATACTGGTGGTGGGGCGCGACGCCGACCAGCGACTTGGCGGGGGTGCGGGGGTACGCTTTGTGGATACGGAGGTGCCGGTGAGCCCGGCTATCGCTCGCAATCGCGGGGCAGCGCTGGCGCGGGGCGAGGTGTTGTGCTTTCTCGATGCCGACTGCCTGGCCGCCCCCGATTGGATAGCACACATAGTAGAACGCCACGAACAGGGAGCGCAGGTGGTGGGCGGCGGGGTTACGTTACCAAAGAGTGGCTACTGGACGCTCTGCGATAACGTGGCCACCTTTGCCGAATTTCTGGATTGTACGGCGGCGGGCGAACGGGCCCACCTGCCAAGCCTGAACTTCAGCATACGGCGCGCGCTCTTTCTGGCGATGGGCGGCTTTGACGAACGCTTTACCCGTCCGTCGGGCGAAGATACCGATTTCAGCTTGCGCTTGCGTAAGCAGGGCACCACGCTCTGGTTTGCGCCACAGGCCCGCGTCACCCATCGCCCCTCGCGGCGGACACTGGCCCATATCTGGCAGCATGCGCGGGTGTTTGGGGCCGCCTACGCACAGGTGCAAGCCATGCACGAGGACATCATCGGGCGGTCGGTGCGGGTGGCGCTGTGTCGCCGCGCCATCTGGTTGGGGGTGCTGGTGGGGCCGGGGTTGGCGCTACTCGATACCCTGCTCGTCTACGGACAACATCCGGCCCTGTGGCGCTACTGGCACGCCTTCTGGGGCGTGGTCTATGCGCGGCTTGGATGGTATATGGGGTTGACATTTCGTATTGACCCCGTGATGCGTGAGGCGTAATTGGAGCATCGTTCATCAGTGGAATTGCCCTTTACCGGGGAACGGGTCGTACCCGGCGCGGGAGACGATGGATTGCAGGCGGGATTGCTGGCCCTGCATCGGGCGGTCTACCGCTTCATCGGGGGTTACTGCGCCGACAAGCGCGTGCTCGATGTCGGGTGCGGCACAGGGCATGGCGCGGCGCTCCTGGCCAAGCACGGGGCGCACCTTGTACATGGGGTAGATGTCGCGCTCGACGCGGCCCGCTTTGCCGGACGCTCCTACCCGGCGCTGGCCGGGGCGGTCGCGGTATCAGATGGGGAACGCCTGCCGGTGGCCGCCAACTCGTTCGACATCATTAGCGCCGTAGAGGTAGTTGAGCATGTCACCTCCGCGCCAGGCTTTCTGGCAGAAGCGCGGCGGGTGCTGCGGCCGGGCGGCGTATGTTTTGTTTCGACACCCAACCGGCTTACCCATTCGCCGGGGCGGGCGGCGGGGGAACCATGCAACCCCTTCCACGTGGTAGAATATAGTTTTGCCGAATTTTCGGCCGTGCTCAGGCGGACGTTCCGTCACGTTTATGTGTATAGCGTGGTTGTACGACAGCGTGCTTTTCTGGTACGCTACCAGGGGCATGCGCTGCGCGTGGCGTTACCCTTCCCGCTGGCCCACGCCGAACGGTTTATCCGCTGGCATGTGCCGCCCTGGAAGGGCCAACGCCTGACCGAGCGGGATGTATCGCTGGTGGCGGGTGAGGTGGGGATGTGTTGGGGCTTTCTGGCGGTCTGTTCGGGCTAAGGCCGGGCGGCGGGGAGGCGGGGAAACGATAAGGCGGGGAAACAATGCGGCGAGGAAACGATACGGTGGGGATGATACGATCCTATTATCAGCAATGGTATGCAGAGCATACGCCGCCCTCCTATACGGGTAACCCCTTCTGGGAGCGGCATATTGCGGCGCTGCGCGGGGTGCTGGCAGCGCTAGATACCCCCCGCCCACGAGCGCTAGAAGTTGGCAGCGGCGGGGGAAACCTGCAACATCTGGTCGAAGATTATACCGGCATAGATCTGGCCTCCAGCGCGGGGCGCTTTCTCGAACAGCCTTTTTGTGCCGCCTCAGCCACCGGCTTACCCTTTGCCAATGGGGTTTTTGACATTGTGTGGAGCATCTGGACACTGGAACATGTCATTGACCCGCAGCGCATGCTGGCGGAAATGGTACGAGTAACCCGGACAGGCGGCTATATGTTCCTCTGTGCCGCGTGGTGCGTTCCCGATTGGGCTACGCGGGGCTACCATCTGGGGCGAGCGCGGACGTTTGCGGAGCGGGTTCTGGGGGCGTCGGTGGTACCACGGCGGGTACTTGGCTGGCCCTCTATCATCGCGTCGCGTCTAGCCGCGCTGGTGCGGCCAGAGCGGGGCAACCTGGACTATCGCTTTCTGTTGCCAAACCTGCTATCCTATGATGAATATGACGCCGACGCCTGCATTCACATTGATTCGGCGGCGGTCATTCGATGGATGACGCGGCAGGGGGTAACATGTGTAAGCCATCCAACGTGGTGGCACGTCTTGCGGGCCGGGCATGGTGAACCGTTGATTTTTCGGGTAGCAAAGCCGCACGATTGAGCGAACGGAAAGGATTGGCGTTTGGAAACAAGACTGGCACAGTTATCAAACATGGTTCGCACTGAGCGTTGGAAACAGGCCCAACCCCAGATCAAGCGGTGGGGCGGCATCCTGGCGCGGGTCGGAAGCGTGATCGTAATCACATGGATGCTGTACGTTACCTATCAACAGCGGCATATTCTGCTAGATGCGTTGCAATTTCAACCGCTCTTTCTGGTGCCGGGGGTTGTCCTCTATATCGCAGGCTTTTTTCTGGCTGTCGTAAGCTGGCATACCCTGCTTGGCGTCTTTGGCGAACGGTACCGCTTTGGCGAAAATTACCGCCTGTACGCCTATATGTCGGCCTATCGCAATGTCCCCCTGCCCTACCTCTGGGTAGCATCGTTGCTGTATAGCTACCATCAGCGTGGCACAGAATATAAAACAACCGGGCTTGTGGTGGTGTCAACCAGTGTGCTCCATATTGTATCCGGGGTAATCATTTTTTCGGTGGTGTCTTTAACCGGGCTTGCTATCCAGGCCGACGTTGTGGTTTATGGCGCGGTGGTGGCCAGTGCGCTGGTGGCGCTGGTGCTCCACCCGTCCCTGTTCACACGCCTGGTCTATCTGGCACAGTCGAACAACGATACGGAACAAAGCGGGGAGCGCCCGCCAGCGGTGATACCCTGGCGCGTAATAGGCACACTCCTGGCCATCAATATCCTGTTATTAGGAAGTGGCGGAACCATGATTTTTTTCTGTGCGCGGGCCATTCTGGATATACCCTGGGGCCTGTTGCCGGTGTTTCTGGCGGCGTGGAGTCTGGTCGTGAGCGCAACCAATCTGATATGCTGGCTACCATCTGATTTCGGCCTCTCACAGCTTTTAATGGTGGCTATGTTCCAGCCCTACCTACCGGTTGCGTACGTTATGGCTATTCTGGCCATGTTGCGTATCAGTACTATTGTGCTCGATCTGGTCAATGTCCTGTTGGCAACCCTGGTTCATTCGCTCAAGGAAGAGCAACCGTAGTGAAACCCAGACGATGGTTATGGAGATAAACGCCCAATCAAAAATACACGCCTACTGCGCGGCCCACAAAGAAATTATGCTGGCCTACCTGTTCGGGTCGCGGGCCAGTGGCAAGGCCGCGCCCGATAGTGACTATGATATAGGCCTGCTCACGTGCGAGGAGATGCCAGAGGAGTGGCGCTACCAGGTGGCGCACGAACTGCTGGTATTGCTGGATGGCGCGACGGTTGACGTTGTATTGCTCAATCGAGCCCCCATTGAACTGGCGTATAATGTGGTCGGCGGTATACGCCTGTTTGAGCGCGAGGTAGCGGCGCGGGTAGAATTTGAGGCCAATGTGTACAGCCGCTATAGCGATTGGCTACCGGTGCTGCGGGCCCAACGGGCCGAGTTGATACAAAGGGGGCCAGATGAGGCCGGATTTCAACGGTGTCGAGCGGCGCTTGCTAAAACTGAACGAGTGCTTGCAGAAATTAGAGCCCATGCGCAGCAAGACGCTGGATGACCTGCTGGCAGATACCTATTTGCGCGACATCGTTGAGCGCAACCTACAAGTTGCCGCGCAGTGCTGCATAGACATCAGTGGGCGAATCATTTCAATAGAAAATGCCCCTCGCCCTGCCGATGGGTACGAAAGTTTGTTACGTATGGGTGAATTGGGCGTGGTACCAATGGATTTTGCACGCCAACTGGCCCCGCTCAGCGGCTTTCGCAATATCCTGGTGTATGAGTACATGGACATAAACTGGAACCAGGTTTTTCGCAATTTGCAACGGTTGGATGACCTGGCCCGCTTTGCCGGCGCGGTGCGGCACTGGTTGGACAGCAGGCCCGCCGCATGATCACCATCGTCTTACCCTATTACGGCCCCGACACGGCCGGCGGAGCCGAAACACAGGCCCGCAGTCTGGCGCGGGCCCTGCACAGCATCGGGGTGGCGGTGCGCGTATGGTGTAGCACCGTGCGCGACTCCTTCCACCCCGACGCGACGACCTACTACCCGCCCGGCCACAGCGAGCTTGACGGCATCCCCATCTGGCGCTTTGGCCCCACCCCCGCCGACGAGCGCGGTATTCCCCGCTTCTTCCGCCAGCACCCGGCGCTCCTCCCCCCGCTGGATGGCTTTAGCATCCACGAGTTGCGCCTGCTTGGGTCGCTGGTCGGCAGTGACGACCTCTACGCGGCGGTACTCGCCGAGCGGGAGCAGAGCGCTTTCATCTTCATGCCCTACCCCTTCCCCACCACCTTCTGGGGGGCGCTACTGGCGGGCGAACGCGGCTTTCTGCTGCCCTGTCTGCACGACGAACCCTACGCCCGCTACCGCACCTATGCCTACCTCTTCGCGCAGGCAGCAGGCGTGCTGTGCAATAGCGCCCCCGAAGCAGACCTGGTACGCCACCTCTACACCGTACGCGAAGAGCGCTTGCATGTGCCGGGCGAGGGCATAGACCTGGCCCCCCGTGGAGACGCCGCCGCCTTCCAACGCTTCCTTGCCGCCACGCACCCCGGCACCGTGGGACACCCGCTGCTGCTCTACGTGGGGCGGCGCGACCAGAGCAAGAACATCTGGCAATTGCTGCTCTTCATGCGTGAATACTGTGCGCGGCGACGGGCCCCGCTGCGCATGCTGCTCTCCGGGCGCGACCCGCTGGACATGCCCCACAGCCTCGCGCCGCTGGTGGTAGACCTGGGCTACCTGTGCGAGCAGGAGAAGCACAATGCCTACGCCGCCGCCGACCTCTTTGTGCAGCCATCGCTCTACGAGAGTTTTAGCATTGTGCTCATGGAAGCGTGGCTTCAGGGGACGCCGGCCCTGGTGCATGCCGACTGTGCCGTGACCAGTGAACACTGTGCGCGGAGCGGGGGCGGCCTGGCCTTTGGCGACTTCGGCACCTTTGCGGCCGCGCTCGATCTGCTGCTGCCGCGCCCCGATATACGCCAGACGCTTGGCGCACGGGGGCGGGCCTATGTGCTGGAAACCTGCAACTGGCAGGAGGTGGCCCGCCGGACGGCCCGCGCAGTGGGTGTATAATACCTGTGACGGGTACGGCGGGAGGCGCGAGGCGGGAGGCGCGACGGAGGAGCAATAGCCAATCGCTCGGAACATGCAGTACCTGGGAACGCAGGCATCGGGCCCGCATGTGTGCGGGACGCACGCGCTCCCAGGGGGTTCCAACGCAATCAGGGTTGCTATATAGCGCATCAACCGAACCTGGTATAATACAGACAGACGTAACGAACTCCGCGGGGTTTCTCTGGAAAAGATGGACGAAACGGAAGAAATATTCTCCCTCAATCGAGCGTTGTTCCTCGCACAACTTCAGCAGCTATCCTCCACCGAAACGCTGGCCAGTGTACGCTCCCAGGTGGCCGATATAGTGGAAACGCTGGACGGGCCGCAGAATGGGGTGCCCGCCAATGGCAGCGAGCCCAATACCGATACCACCGCCACAATTGAGGTGCAGCGTTGCTATCTCTACGACGCGCTCAACCAGATTGCAGAAACGCGCACGCTGGAACGGGCCCGCTACTACATTGAGCGGCTCACGCGGAGCCTGACCGAAGTCAAGACCACCGCAATCAACGACATCAACATTAACCGTTGGAAAGAGTATGACCACATCCGTACCGATAGCCTGTGGTACGAGCCGCGCCGCGACAACTCCGGCGTGCATACCGCCGACTACTGGGGCAACTTCATCCCCCAGATACCCTACCAGATGATGCTGCGCTATACGCGCAAGGGCGACTGGGTGCTGGACACCTTCGCCGGCGCGGGTACAACGCTGATAGAGGGGCAGCGGCTTGGGCGGCACACCATCGGCATCGAGTTGCAGGCCAGCATAGCCGACCAGGCCCGCCAGCGCGTGGCCGCCGAGGACAACCCGTCTAACGTGGTGCTGGACATCGTGAACGACGACTGTACGCTGGTGGATTATCCCGCGCTGCTCAAACGCCACGGCCAGCAGCACGTACAACTGGTGATGATGCACCCGCCCTACTTTGATATTATCAAGTTTAGCGCGGATCAGCGCGACCTCTCCAACGCGCCGTCGCTGGATGCGTTTCTGGCGCAGATGGGCGCGGTGGTTGAGAAGGTGGCGCCGGTGTTAGAACGGGGGCGCTTTCTGGTGCTGGTGATTGGCGACAAATACGCCAGTGGCGAATGGATACCGCTTGGCTTCCTCACCATGCAAGCGGTGCTGCAACACGGCTTTCTGCTGAAAAGCATCATCGTCAAGAACTTTGACCAGACGGCCGGCAAGCGCACCCAGAGCGAACTCTGGCGCTATCGGGCGCTCGTAAACGGGTTTTACATCTTCAAGCACGAGTATATCTTTGTCTTCCAGAAGCGATAGGGACGGGAGGCGAGACGCGGGGAGGCGAGAGGCGGGAGGCGAGAGGCGGGGAGGCGGAGACGAGAGAGACGGGGACGCGAGCGGGGAGGCGGGGAGACGAGACGCGGGAGGCGGGGAGACGCGAGAGACGGGGAGACGCGAGGCGGGGAGGCGGAGACGCGAGAGACGGGGAGCGAGCGGGGAACCTGGACACCATATGACATCAACTTTGGATAATTACTTTATAGAGCGCGATGCGAACACGTGGCTTCGCCTCACGCATCACCCATCACTGGTATGACCCAACCCAAACGCATACTCATCTGTGCCGCGCAGGTACCCTTCGTACGGGGCGGGGCCGAATATCTGGTTGAGGGGCTACGCGAGGCGCTCCTGGCGCGGGGGCACCTGGTAGACGTGGTGAGCCTGCCCTTTGCCTGGCACCCTCCACCGCGCATTATCGAGAGTGCGCTGGCGTGGCGTCTGGTGGATGTGACCAGCGTCAACGAAATACCGATTGACCAGGTTATCGGCACCAAATTTCCCTCCTACCTGGTGCGCCACCCGCGCAAAGTGGTGTGGCTTGTACATCAACTTCGGCAAATGTACGATTGGTACGGTACGCCCCTCAGCGACGTTTGTAACATCCCCGAACACCGCACAGTGCGCCAGTCGGTCTTTCAGATGGATCGGCAGGGGTTGGGCGAAGCGCAGCGCGTCTACACCATCTCGCGCAACGTGAGCCAGCGCCTGCAACGCTTCAACGGTGTGCCAAGCGTGCCACTCTACCCCCCCAGTCGCTACGCCGCGCACCTGCGTTCGGGGCCCTACGGCGACTATATTCTATCGGCGTCGCGCCTGGACGCCGCCAAACGTCTGGACGTACTGCTACACGCGCTGGCGCAGACAGATAGCCCCGTGCGGGCCATCATTGCCGGCCAGGGCGAAGAGCGCGAACGGCTAGAAACGCTGGCCGCCACCCTGGGATTGGGCCAACGGGTGTACTTTCTCGGCTTTGTCGAAACAGCCGAACTGGTCGAACTTTACGCCGGGGCGCGGGCCGTCTACTATGCCCCGGTGGACGAGGACTACGGCTTTGCCACGGTCGAGGCGTTTGGGGCCGCGCGGCCGGTGGTGACTACCAACGACGCCGGAGGTGTGCTAGAATTTGTACAAGATGGGGTGAATGGATATGTCGTCACCCCCGAACCGAGGTTGATAGCGGCCCGCCTGGAACGGCTCATGGCTGATGCGCCCCTGGCCGCGCGTCTGGGGTTGGCCGGACAGGCGCTCGTGCGGCCCATTACCTGGGATCGGGTGGTAGAGGAGCTTGTACTACCGTGAATATGCTACGATTCGATGTCGAGGGGGTGCGGTTTAGCTGTCGGGTAGCGGGGGTGGCGCTGTATCAAAACCACGTCCTCTTTCAACGCGATGAAGATGAGGAAGCGCGTTTATGGTTTCTGCCGGGCGGGCGCGGCGAATTGCTCGAATCGTCCAACGAAACGCTGCTGCGCGAGATGTACGAAGAGCTTGGCGTGCGGGTATATATCGAGCGGTTGCTGTGGATAGCCGAAAATTTCTTTGTCTATCGCGGGCGGGCCGGGCACGAACTGGCCTTTATCTTCTTGATGTCCCTGCCGCCCGAACCATCCCTACATACGCTGGACAAGGTGTTCGTGCGTCATGACGAGCGGCAGCACAAGCTGCTGTTTGAATGGGTGCCCCTCGATCAGCTTGCCGACAAGGTGATATATCCCTCGTTTCTCAAACAGACCTTGCTGAGTCTGCCGACGTATACTGAGCATATCATCCACACCGACGCGGAAAGTGCGGCGGCCCTGGCGGCTATGCATAGAGCGCGAGAGGAGGCTTTGTGATGCGCCTACGCGCCACTATCATCTGGGCTATCGTGCTGGCCATCGGAGCGCTGGCCATCGGAGCGCTCCCCCCCACCGCCACCCGCGCCACCACCAACTGCGCCACCCAGACCAATATGCACCCCGCCGATTGTGAGGCCCTGCTTGATCTGTACCAGAGCACTGGCGGCCCCAACTGGTCATTTCACGATGGATGGGGCGAAACCAATACCCCCTGCAACTGGTACGGCGTCCTCTGCTCCGAAGATCGCGTCACGATGCTGGCGCTCTACAGCAACGGACTGAGCGGAACCTTGCCCGATAGTCTGGGCACGCTCTCCAAGTTGCGGATACTCTGGCTCAGTAATAACGAACTCCGCGGAGGTATCCCCGCCTCCCTGGGCGACCTGTCGCTGCTACAACAGTTGTGGCTCGACAATAACCAGTTGAGCGGCCCTATCCCCCCCGCATTGGGCAACCTGTCCATGTTGCAGCAGTTGGGGTTGCAGAAGAACGCGCTCAACGGAACCATCCCCGCCTCCCTGGGTAACCTGAGCATCTTGCACTGGCTCCTGCTCGACAACAACCGCTTGCAGGGCGGCATACCGGCCCAATTGGGCAACCTCTCCAACCTGGCGCGGCTACGTCTGCACCAGAACAACCTGAGCGGGCCGATACCGCCCACGCTTGGCAACCTGGACAAGTTAGAAGAGCTCTGGCTGAGCGAAAACCAGTTGAGCGGCTCTATTCCCCCCGCATTGGGCAACCTGACCAGCTTGCAGGTACTCTTCCTGCATACCAACCAGTTGAGCGGGGCCCCGCCAGTGGAACTGGCCCAATTGGAACGCCTGGAAACGCTCAATCTGGGCTACAACAACCTCTCTACCAGCGGACTCAACCCCATTGTCGAGGCTTTTCTGGCGGAGAAAGACCCCGACTGGAAGGAGACGCAGGGCGACGCGGAGCCGACGCCGCAACCATCGGGCGTCCCGACCTCCACCCCGACCCTGCCCCCGACCCCCACGCCAACCCCCACCC
>DAOTUK010000212.1:0-7814 GCA_034437375.1 Chloroflexaceae bacterium
CAACCCCTACCCGCCCACGGAGACTACCGACCAACCCTGCCGGAGCAAACGCTGCCCCGCTCCTTTACCACCATCTCCAACACAGTGGAAATAAGCGTGGCCCTGGGGATGCAAACCACGGTCGCCATATCGCTTACCAACGACACCACCGGCACCCGTACCCCCACCCTCTACGAAGCAAACGCCACCCCTCCCACCGATGTGGTGCCCCCCCGCACCCAGGCCAATGGAAGCACCACCCTGGCCGCGACAAGCCCCCGCATAGACCCCCAACTGCAACGCGAACTTGCCGAATCGCCCACCGAGCGGAGAGACTTTCTGGTGCTACTACACGAGCAACCCGACCTCTCCGCCGCCTATACCATACCCAACTGGGCCGAGCGTGGCTGGTATGTATACCAGACCTTGCGCGACCATGCCCAACAGAACCAGCGCCCCGTGCGTACCTGGCTTGACACACAGGCTATACCCTATCGCCCGCTCTGGATTATTAACGCCCTGATTGTGCGCGGAACAGAACGCGATATGACCAACCTGGCCGCCCGCGCCGACGTCGCTATGCTGCGGGCCAACCATACCGTCAGCCTGGAAGATGACCCCCAACCCGCCTTCGTGGCCAACTGTATCCCCAACAGCAACAATGTATGCTGGAATATAGATACCATTGGCGCCGACGAGGTCTGGTATGACTTTGGTATAAGCGGCGACGGTATCACCGTTGCTAACGTTGATAGTGGCGTGCGCTATGACCACCCCGCCCTTGTCCAGCAATACCGCGGCTATCGCAGCGCCCGCAGTTTTAACCATAGCTACAACTGGTACGACCCCGTGAACGAATCCTCTATCCCCGCCGATACGAATGGCCACGGCACCCATACGATGGGCACGATGGTTGCCCGCAGCGATGGGAGCGCAGACCAGCCGGCCGTTGGCGTTGCGCCCGGCGCAAACTGGATTGCGGCGCGTGGCTGTAGTAGCGCCGTCTGTAGCGAAACCGACATCATCATCGCCGCAGAATGGTTGCTGGCTCCGACAAACCCCGATGGCGAAAACCCGCGCCCCGACCTGCGCCCCCACGTGGTCAACAATTCGTGGGCCTCAAGCGACGGGGGCAACACCATCTACACCGAATTTATTGCAGCCTGGCGCGCGGCCGGCATCTTCCCCGTCTTTGTCACTGGCAACGCCAACAGCGGCGCAGAATGTGGCTCGGTGGCGTCGCCCGGCGACTATCCCAATGTGTTTAGCGTTGGGGCCACCGACTCAAGCGACGCCTTGACGCGCTATAGCAAACTCGGCCCTACCCTGGATGGGGTTATGAAGCCCGATCTCACCGCGCCCGGCGATATGGTAAGCTCCACGTCGAACGACAGCGGCCTGAGCTACAAAACGCTCAGCGGCACGTCTATGGCCGCGCCCCACGTGGCCGGTGCGGTCGCGCTGCTCTGGTCGGCTAACCCGGACCTCATCGGTGACTATACCACAACCTACGCGCTCCTGACCCAGAACGCCCGACCCCTGACCGCATCAGACCCGCAAACCAGCGAGGATGCCCGCTGTCTGGCGACGACAACGCCCAACAACCTGTACGGCTATGGCCGCCTGGATATTTACAACGCCGTCAAACAGGCGCGAGTAGATGTGCCCTGGCTCCAGGTGCCCTCTCGCCTGGACGCAGTTGCACCGGGCGCATCAGAAACACTTGAAATAACCGTAGACACCCGCACCTTTGCAGAGGCCGGCATCTACCGCGCACGGGTGCTGGTGAGCAGCGGCAACCTGGCCGAAACGCCCCTCTCCATTCCCGTCGTGGTGGCGGTACACGCCAACCCCGCAACCAACGCCCACGTCCATGGCCACGTCTACGACGACATTACTAGCGCTCCGTTGAACGCGACGGTCGAAGTACGCGACGGCCCGACCGTTCCCGTTGATGACGAGGGCATGTTTACCATCACCCTGCCCACGCAGAGCAAAGCGTATACCCCCACCGTAACGGCCAGGGCTATGGGGTATGTGCAAGAGAGCCGCGCCGTATCCATTACGGCCGGCGCCGAACATAACCTGACCTTCCGCCTTATTCCCGATAGCCCCCGCATTGAAGCCACCTTCGACACCATTGAAGCCACGCTGCGCCCCGAACGACAAACCACCCGAACCATCACCTTTGCCAATACCGGCACCATGCCCCTGGCCTATACCCTCACCGTTCCGCCCGAACGCTACTCTGTGGGCCGCAGTGATGAGGATGACGACGACGTGACCACAACCTGGATTGATATGCCCCGTAGCGCGACGACGCTCACCTTGAAGGATGATACCACCTCAGACCCCATTCCGATTGGCTTTTCCTTCCCCATCTCAGATACCTTCTACACAGAGCTGACCATCAGTGCAAATGGGGTACTTATTCTAGGCGAAGGTCTGGAAACCAACGGCTTCAAGCCGCGCTGCCCGCCCGAACCAGTGGCTGAGACGGATGGGGTTGCGCTTATGCCCCTCCGCGCCGACTTTGACCCCTCCGCGGGTGGTCGTGTCTGGTATGCCCAGGTGCCCCAGGGCTTTGTCGTCACATTTGAAAATATTCCGCTCTTTAAGAAATCGAGCCGTACCTTCACCTTTCAAGTGTTGCTCAAGCCCGGAGGTGACATACTGTTCAACTACCGCACGGTCAACGATATACCCGCCAACGCGATGGCCGGTCTTCAGATGTCGGCCGGCGAGGTGCAAAGCCTCGGGTGTGGCGAAGCGTTGCCGCTCCACCGTATGCTCACGCTGCATATGCAACGGCAACCCTTGAGCACGCGATGGGCAACCGTGCTGTCAGAAACAAATGGGCTTCTTGCCCCCGAACAGGAGCAAAAAGCCACCCTTACGTTGCAATGGGTTGCGCCCGGCCCACGCACCGAGCCCTACCGCTCAAGTATTATCATTGAAAGCAACGACATGCGTAACCCTATCGTGAAGGTGCCGATAGTGCTACAGGCGTTACCGCCCACGCATAGCTTGCCTATCCCCGCCATTACGGTGGGCAACTAGCAGGCTATAGCCCCACGGAGCCTGTGCCCCGCTCACGATACAACGGTGCCCTGGCCATGCAACGCGGTGGAAACACAGCCGGCCGCCCGCGCATCGCCAAGCACGACCCGCCCGACGCCCTGGTCTACCGCCTCCGCTGCGCCAAGCACCTTCTTTTTCATGCGCCCCTCAGCATAGGTCAGGTAAGACTCAACGTCGTTGCGCGGAATGTGGGGAATGAGCGAGGCTTCATCCGGAAATTCGCGCAGCAGGCCGGGCACGTTTGAGAGCAGGAGCAGCGTTTCGGCCCCAAGCGCCACGGCCACCGCCGCGGCCGCACGGTCGCCATCTACGTTCAAGGGCTCGCCCTTCTCGCTGCTGACCAGCGGCGCAATCACGGGCATGTAGTCTTGTTCTAGCAACATCGTGAGCAGGTTGGTATTCACCTGTTCCACCGTGCCCGTCCAGTCGTCGCGCAAGATTTTTTGCCGCCCGTTTTCGACAATGCGAATAGTAGATTTGCGCTTGCCTGTAAGCAAGCGCCCGTCCAACCCGCTCAAGCCGAGCGCGTTGACCCCGCGCCCCTGCAACCGCTCTACCAGGCCCTTGTTGGCTGTGCCGCAATAGACCATTTCGAAGATTTCGAGCGTGCGGCGGTCGGTATAGCGGCTGGTATAGCCACTTGGCGAGGTGACGAAGCGGGGGGGGTGTCCAAGCGCTTCGGCGACCTGGTTTGTCTCGTTGGAACCGCCATGGACGAGGACGAGACGCTGCCCCTGCTGCCACAGCCCGGCCAGGTCATCGCACAGCGCGTCGTAGTCTATACCGGCGCTCCCGCCAACTTTGATCACGATCATGAGGATTGACTCACCTGTTCTGCATATACAAGAATGTACCCATTACAATCTTTGAAGGCAAATTCGCGCATCCCATAGAAGGTGGTATGCACATCGCGGACAATCTCAACCCGGCCCTTGAGTGTATCGGCCATCCCTTGCACGTCGTCTATTTCCATGTAGAGCGAGAGCGAGGCCCCGACGGGCATGTCGCCAAACAGGGGCATCTCTTCGGCGAGACTGTCCTGCTGCTGGAACATCAATTCCACGCCGTCGCGCTGTACCATGGCCCATACCAGCGGCGCCCCTTCGGGGGGCATAGTCACCACTACCGCAAAGCCTAGAACATCCTGATAAAAGCCGATCGTCTGCGCAATATCCATAACCATGATATTGGGCGTCTGTTTCTTGAACATGTATTCCCTCCCATAGACCACTATCTACCCGACAATACGAACACACGTTCAAGTATAGCATGGGGCACGGCGGGGGTCAAGCGTGTGGTTGTCCTTACGCCGCAACCGGTACATAGAGGTGTGGTGGAATCATCTCGCCATCCGGAGTATGACCAGACTTCATCAGTGCAAAAACAATTGGCTTTCCCTCCCCCTCGTACCTATCCAATAATTCCAGATTGTACAGGCGTAGGGCCGGGTCGTCATCGGGAAGGATAACCAGTTCAAAGCTATCGGGCAACGAACCCATAACATGGGGTTTTGCAAGCAAATAGCGCATCACATCGCCAAGAAGCGCAATATTTCGCTCTACCACATGATCTGGTTGTTCCGTCATCGTATCGCCCCCCTACGGGTGCAACCCCGCAAAGCCCAACCCGGACGTCTCCTCAAAGCCGCACATCAGGTTCATACACTGTACCGCGCTACCGGCGGCCCCCTTCACCAGGTTGTCCAACGCGCCAATGCTCACAATGCGCCCGCTCTGCTCATCCAGCGCAAAGCCAATGTCGGTATAGTTGGTACCGGCTACTATCTTTGGCTCTGGGAAGCGGTAGATACCGCTGCGCTCCTTCACCACCCGCACAAAGGGTTGTTCCTTCACGAATGCGCGGTAGGCTTTCCACAGGTCTTTCTCGCTCACCGGGCGCGCCGCAAAGACCTGCGCCGTGGCCACGGCCCCGCGCACCATCTCAATAGATGTTACCGACAGGTGGACATTGCGCAAGCCGGTGACCTGTTCGACTTCGGCGGTGTGGCGGTGGCCCACGGGGGCAAAGGCCCGTACCGCCCCGGAGCGCTCCGGGTGGTGGCTACTGTCGCTTGCTTCGGCCCCGCCCTCGGATGAGCCGACTTTGATGTCAACAATCAGCGGCCGCGTCTCGTCAACCAGACCGGCCTGCACCAGCGGGAGCAGGGCCAGGTTGGTGACGGTGGCGTTGCACCCCACGCCGCTGGCAAAGTTGGCCCCGCGGAGCGCCGCGCGGTTGACCTCTGGCAGGCCATAGACAAACTTGTCGAGCCAGTGGGGGGCGGGGTGCTCGTCGCCATACCAGCGCTGGTACGTTTCCGCGTCGCGTAGCCGAAAGTCGGCGCTACAGTCAATAATGCGCGGGGCCAGCGCTGTATACTGCTCAATGGTGCGGGCGGCCTCTTTGTGGGGCAGCGCCAGGAAGAGTAAGTCGCACGCTTCGACCATATCCGGGTGGACAAATTGCAGTTTCGTTTGTTCGCGCAGGTTGGGGTGTACCTGGTAGAGATAGCGCCCGGTATAGCGCCGGCTGGTGGCCTGGGCGACGGTCACGTGGGGATGGGCCAGCAGCAGGCGTAGCAGTTCGCCGCCCACATAGCCCGACGCCCCGACAATACTTACCCGCAATGTCATACCTCGCCTCGTCCTACGGCCAGCACATACTCTATCATACGCCCTGGAATATTCACGCCGGTCACATCAATACTATTGCGGAACTCCATAGTATAGTTAATCTCGTTGACGAGCAACTGCCCATCCTGCGTTTCCAGTATATCCACCGATACCATACCGCCGCCCACCGATTGCGCCGCCCGTACGCTGATGTCGGCTAGTTCGGGGGTGACGGGGCAATTGCTGGCCTGTCCGCCGCGGGCCGTGTTGGTAATCCAGTGCTCGCTTGAACGGTAGATAGCGCAAATACATTCGTTGCCTATCACAAAGCTGCGAATGTCGCGCCCCGGTTTTTCAATATACTCTTGAATGTAGAAGAGCGAGTGCTGGTAGTTGCCAAGCACGGTACGGTGCTCTATCACTGCTTCCGCTGCCTGGCGGTCGTTAATCTTGCTCACCAACCGCCCCCACGAACCCACCACCGGCTTGAGCACTACCGGGTAGCCCAGTTGCTCTATCGCATTCAGCGCGGTTTCGGGGGTAAAGGCCAGCAGGGCTCGCGGGGTAGGCACCCCGGCATGCACCACGGCCTGGTTGGTCAAAAACTTGTCGCCACAAATCTGGGCAGTCTGAAAACTATTAACGGTTGGGACGCCGGCATCATTAAAGATTTTCAGCATAGAAACCGCACGGCTATGTTGAATAGCCCGCTCCAGCACCACATCGTACGGATAGTCACGCTGTTGTAAATCGAAAATTTCGTCGCGGTCATCTACCCGAACATAGGATTGACCGTGCCGTTCAAGCTCTTCAAAGAGCAGTTTCTCTTCTGTACGAACCCGTGAACAGAGGATAGCAACGCGCATCATTCCCCCCAGTCTTCCTCAACCTCCGGTGCTAAAGCGACCGTCGGCGGGTCAAGGTTTACCACTTCCAACTCGACGCCACATTCAGGACACACGACTATTTCCCCCATCATGGTATCGTCCGGCATGTCAAATTCGGCACCACATTCAGGGCATTCAACGTTCATCAGACCTTCCCTCCTTCTAGTCTATCTCTCTCGCTATCCATCCAATCCCCGTAATCAATGAATTCGTCATGCTTGCAAGCGATTAATTAACGCCGCCGTCACCTGCGCGGTGGTGGCGCTCCCGCCCAGGTCGGGCGTGTGCGGCCCCTCGCGCAAGAGTATGTCCATTGCTTCGCGCAGCCGCCGTGCCCACTGGCTCCCCGCGGCCAGGCCCTTGCGTTGGGCGGCCCATTCTAACCAGAGCGCCACACAGCCGAAGGCGGCCAATGGGTTGGCAATACCCTGGCCGGCGATGTCGGGGGCGGCTCCATGCACCGGCTCGAAGAGGGCGGCCTGGTCGCCCAGATTGGCGCTACTGGCCAGACCCAACCCGCCGCCGTGGATACAGGCCACATCGGAAAGGATGTCGCCAAACATGTTGGTGGTGACGATAACGTCAAAGCGTTGCGGCGACTGGGCCAGGTGCATGGCGGCCGTATCTATCAGCAGTTCGTCGCACGCCACCGCCGGGTATTCCTCTGCAACGCGCAGGGCCGTTTCGCGGAAGAGGCCATCACTCACGCGCAGGACGTTGGCTTTATGGGCCAGCGTCACCCTGGGGGGGTGGCCGCGTTCGCTGGCGCGGGTCTGGGCCAGTTCAAACGCTGCGCGGACTATGCGTTCGCTGCCGCGCCGTGTAATGACGCGCTCTGCAATGGCGGTGGCTCCGTCGTCTTCGAGCCGTTCGCGCCCGCTATACAAGCCCTCGGTATTTTCGCGCACCACAACCAGATCAACGTTGCTGGTGGCGGGGGTGATGCCGCGCACGGGGCGGATGTTGGCGTACAGTTCGAGCGCCCGCCGGAGCGCGACAATGGGGCTACGGTAGCCGGGGACGGCGTGGCTTGGCGAGGCGACCGCCCCGAAGAAAACGGCGTCGCACTGTTGTGCGATTTCCAGCGTGGCGTCGGGCAGGGCCGCGCCGGTTGCTTGAAAGGTGCCCCACCCGGCGTGCGCTTCGACGATGGCGACGTCCAGCGGCAGGGCGTCAAGCACCTGGCGCGCCGCGTCTATCACTTCGGGCCCGATGCCGTCACCGGGAATAATGGCGATGTTCATACGATTTATGC
>DAOTUK010000213.1:0-29738 GCA_034437375.1 Chloroflexaceae bacterium
GCCTCACAGCTCCCGCACCGGGACGCCGCCAACCCGCGCCCCAGGCGCAACGTCGCGGTTGACCAGACTCATTGCCGATACTGTGGCTCCGTCGCCAATCACCACGCCCGGTAAAATCGTTGTATTGGCCCCGATAGTGACATCGCGCCCCACCCACACCGGCCCGCGTCGCCACTCGTAGCGCAAAAACTCGTGGCACAAAATCGTTGACTGGTAGCCAATAATACAGTTATCGCCCAGGGTAATATCCTGGGGAAAGAAAATATCGAGCATCACCATCAGACCAACCGAAACATGGTGGCCTACGCGCACCCCAAGCGCTCGATAGATAGCATTCTTCATGGGGAGAAAGGGAACATATCGCGCCAGTTGTATCAAGGCCGCGTTGCGAAACACGGGCCCATAGCCGCCAGTGGCACGGGGAAAATACCAGAGCGCATTGTGGGGGCCGGCCGCAGGAAAAACCCGCAACCGCGCCTTGCGCGAAGCGGGCCCCGGCTGATCAAGCGTACGCGGGAAGGGCGCACCCGGAGGGAGGGTGGGGGCTTGTGCGGGTACGGCGTTGCCGCTCTGGTCGGGGGCGCTATCGTCTGTGGAAGCGCTGGTCAAGAAACCCTCGTTCCGCACACACCAGACACCCCCCCGCCCAATCGTCGCTACAGCACAATCTCCAACCCCTCATACGCCGCCATCGTGTTGGGGAACAACCCCTTGGCCTTCTGCTCAATTTCGGCAATGCGATCATCATCATAGAGCGGCTCGTGGTGGAAGAGGACTAACTGTTTCGCGTTGGCCTGGCGGGCTACCTCACACGCCATAGCCGGGGTACTATGCCCCCACCCCTGCTTGCTGGCGGCATACTCCTCTTCCGTGTACTGGGCATCGTGAATAAGCACATCGGTGTCTTTAGCAAACCGCACCAACCGTTGATCGGTATCTACATAGCCCTCGGTATCGCTGGCAAAGACCACCGACTTGCCGCACCATTCAACGCGATAAATGTAGACCCCACTCTTGGGGTGGGCATAACTCTTGTGAATATGCACACACACAATGTCGGGCGTACTTTCGATATGCTCCTTGAAAATGTTGTGAATGTGCAAATTGCCATCTTCCTGGTCAACCGCAACCATCTCGGTGCCTTGCAGGCTGCGAATAACCTTGACCGACGGCATTTCATGCAAGCTCACGGGGAAACTGGGCGGCAATACGGCGTGGTTCAATATCTCTTCAATTTCCTGATCAAACGTGCGTGGGCCCAGAATATGTAACGTACTGGTGCCAATATAGGCCGGCAAAAAGTAGGGAAAGCCCTGGGTATGGTCATGATGCATATGCGTCAGCAAGATAGTAGCAACAATGGGCCGCGGACTACCCCCATGTTGCTTTGCACGGCGCAATAAATCGTGGCCAAGGTTAATAATCCCCGTCCCTGCATCTATAATGAGCGTTTGCCGCCCCACTTGCAATTCGACACAGGTCGTATTTCCACCATATCGGATGGTTTTTGGCCCTGGAGTAGGATAACTACCGCGTGTCCCCCAGAAGCGTACGATAAATTGATCGAGTTCCATCTTGCTGACCCTCTATAATATTACTCTTTATGATCCCGGATTGAGCCTGGCGAGTAAGCTCAGGCCGTGGCCCAATCACGCAGGAATTGTGCTAACAGACGCACACCAACGCCGGTAGCGCCTTTCTGGTGATAGGAGCGGGCCGGTTTTTCCGTCCAGGCGGTTCCTGCTATATCCAGATGAACCCAGTGATAATCGCCCACAAACGCCGCCAGGAAGGCCGCGGCGGTAATAGAGCCCCCCATGCGGCCACCAATATTCTTCAAGTCGGCAATGTCGCTCTTCAACATGTCGTGGTATTCTTCCCAGAGCGGGAGTTGCCAGACCCGCTCAGCCGTCGTATTACCGGCCTGCGATAGCCGGTCGGCCAGTTCCTGCTGATTGCCCATCATCCCAACCGCGTGGGGGCCAAGCGCAATATTGATAGCGCCAGTCAGGGTAGCCAGGTCTACAATGGCGACCGGTTCATAGCGTTGGGCGTAAAACAGCGCATCAGCCAGCACAATACGGCCTTCGGCATCGGTGTTCAGTACTTCCACTGTTTTGCCGCTCAAGGTGGTAATCACATCACCGGGCCGATAGGCGCTGGCGTCCGGCATATTCTCAGCCGCGCTAATCAGGGCGACGACATGGAGCGGTAGTTGTAGCTGGCCCAGGGTTTCCATTGTGCCCAACACGGCCGCGGCCCCGCTCATATCCATCTTCATATCATCCATATTTTGCGCTGGCTTGATAGAAATACCGCCGGTATCAAAGGTAATACCTTTTCCAACCAGACAGATGGTCGGGCCATCTGCATAGGCGCGGCCATATTCGAGGACGATAAAGCGTGGTGGTTGGGCCGAGCCTTGCCCTACCGCCAGTACCCCCCCAAACCCATCACGTTGCAAGGCGTCGGTATCCCAGATGGTCGCTTCCATCTGGTATTGCTCTGCCAAGGCCTGCGCTTTTTCGGCCAGCCGGATGGGGGTCAAGACATTGCCGGGCGTATTGGCCAGGGTACGCGCCAGCATCACCCCGCTGGCAATCGCTTGCCCGGTTGCTACCGCTTGCCGCGCCCCGTCCAGGTCTTCTTCGACAAACAGCGTCAGCGTTTCAACGCGATAGGTTTCTTCCGGTTTGGGCTTGCTCTTCATATCGAGATAGCGATAGCTGCCAAGTTCCGCCCCTTCAACCATCGCTTGCACCTGTTCGGAAACGAGTACCGACTCGTGGGGCATAGGCAGGAAGAGGGCGACCTCGGCTATCCGTAATTCCTGGGCTTTGCGCAATGTTTTTGCGGCGGCCTGGCGCACAGTATCAAGCGTTGCGCGGGCCCGTTTGCCCATACCAACCAGCAACACGCGGCGTGAGGGCAACGTACCCCGCGGATAGACCAGAAGCACCTGGTCAGACTTGCCGACAAAATCGTCTGGTTCCATCAACGAGGCGATGTCGGAAGGCAGGGATTCTCCTTCATATACGCCAAGGGCGATCATTGGTGCTGCCGACTCAAACAGAGATCCTACTTGGACTGTCATCTTCATAGAGACAATTACCTTAACTTTAGCTTCAAGATAGGGTGGTGTATTTCCTTGCGTACCCTAACAAACGACACTCTTCAGCATTTCTTGCACATATTCCCAGGAGTTCCTGTTGTACAAACGGGGCTACCAGCCGCGCTCTTGCACACCCCGGAGGGAGGTTCAGCCATCGTTGTCTCATAGCCCCCGATGTTGACAGGTAGGGGCAACCAACGGTTCCTGGCTGCGCATCGGACGCTGGCGTTTTGCTCCATGAATAGGCCAACTGTACCAGGGCTGGCCACGGTACATACGCATGTGGGTAGGAGAATAGCACGCTGGCACACCAGACACCCTTTCCATCAGCACACAGGCGAGATACTCTCATATTCTACGGCAGATGGTATAGCGGTGTCAACCGCTATATTTGTTGCAACGGTTTCCGTTTGGCGGGGAACCACCCTGGGAACGCAGGTGTCCCGCCTGTTTTGGGGCAGGCGGGCAAGATGCCCGCGCTCCCAGAAAGCGTCCCCACTACATGAGAACCGTTCCTCTTTGTCGCCCATGGTGCTTACTCCAACATGTACCACAGGGCCAGGAGCAGCAAGACCTGGCAGGTTTGAACAACCCTACCAGGTCTTGCACCACCATCATACAACCAGTCGGTCTATGGTCACAGGTCTTTGAATGGGTCGCCGATATAGATAGGCTCCGACGGGGGCGCGGGTTGCAATACTGGCGGCGTTGTCGGGGCCGGCTCTAGCGCGGGCGTTGGCTCTGGCGCGGGCGGCTCTGGCGCGGGCGGTTCTGGCGCGGGCGGCTCTGGCGCGGGCGGCTCTGGCGCGGGCATCTCAAGTGCGATTGGTTCCAGGCTCTTCAAGTACATCGCTACGGCCATCGCGTCGGCCTCAGTCCAGTGCTGATAGCCGGCCTCAATCAGGTGCGCCATACGGCCACCGTCGGCTTTGGTTCCGTCCGGGCGAACGCCGGTGCGCAAGTAGGTGGCTATCTGTGCCTCTGTCCAGTTACCAAGCCCGGTTTCGTGCGGCGTCAGGTTGGCCACTATACCACGGCTCCCTATCTTGCCGCCCAGATAGCGCGACATATCCAGCGTGCCATCCTCGTTGGTGGGGGTGTGGCATGTTCCACAGGCCGCGGTCGCATTGACGATATAGTCACCGCGGGCCACGCCTTCCATCGGGGCCGTGGCGGGGGGCGGCGCGGCCGGCTCAAAGCGCGGCAACGGCTCCGGTCGGGGCGGCCGCGATGTGTCATTGGTCACCGGCTCAACCGTGCGGAGGAAGGCGACCAGATCCATAATATCGTCGTCTGCAATCTGGCTAAACATTGGGAAGGGCATACCGCCAAGCTGGTGCCCATCCGGGTGCCACCCGAAACGGATCGCGTCGGCTATCTCCTGGTCGCTCCATCCACCAATACCCGTTTCCACATCCTGCGTAATGTTGGGCCCACTACCACCGGCCAGGAAGCCGGCGTCGCCCATATGGCAACCACAGCCACCAGTGAGCGCCGCTACATAGCGCCCCGCTTCTGCGTCGCCCGCTTGCTGCGGACGCACTGCTGGTGCCGCAGAGGTGGTCATCGCCACAACCCCTGGTATCAACACCAGCGCCAGAATGAACATACCCTTGAGTACTTTGCTTACCATTGAAACCTCCTTGTTTGCGTAAACCTTGCTATCTCTGCGTTCCCTGATCAACGGCCATACGGTTGACAAGCCAGGTTACCCAGTCCTCTAGCCCTTCGCCCGTACGCGCCGATACGACAAACAACGGGACATCAGCATTCACCATCTCAATCCCACGCCGAAAGTAATCTACATCAAACGCAAACACGTCTATTAAATCGGCTTTATTGAGTACCACCACATCGGCGCTGGCAAATATGCCAGGGTATTTGTATGGCTTGTCGTGTCCCTCCGAAACGCTTGGTACGACCATCGCAAGATGGGCCCCAAGCGCAAAACTGGCCGGGCAGATGAGGTTGCCGACGTTCTCGACAAACAGCAGATCGAGCGAATCGAGCGGGAGATGGGGTAGCGCCGACCGTACCATAGGCGCATCGAGATGGCAATTGCCGCCAGTGTTAATCTGGACGACTGGTATACCCCGCGCCGCTATCGTGTCGGCATCAATGCGCGATGCGACATCGCCTTCTATGACACCGGGGCGCACACCCGCCGGTAGATGGTCGGCGGTGGCCAGCAGTAACGTGGTCTTGCCCGCGCCGGGCGAGGCCATCATATTGAGGACAAACACCCCCGCCGCCGCAAAGGCCGCGTGGTTTTCTGCTGCTACCTGATCATTCGCGTTGAGAATAGTCTGGACAACTGGTATCTTCATCGCTTTCTACCTCAATGCTTTCGATAGTACTGGCCTGCCCGCCAGTCACATGCAACCGCGCACTGCCACACGCCGGGCACTCCGGCTCCAGAGGCGGCCGCACGGTAAACGTATGCTGACATTGCCAACACGTTGCTACCGCCGCCTCACGGCGAATCGTCAGCATGGCTCCTTCTGCCAGCGTTCCCTTGCTGAGTATATCAAAGTAAAACTGTACCGAGTCATCTACAAAGCTACTCAGCTCACCAATGACCAGGGTAATACCGGTGATACGAGCCGCACCGGCCTGTCGGGCCGTGTCAAGCGCGGCGTGGAGCACACTCTCAGTAAAAGGAAGTTCATGCACGATTATCTGTGATTATAGCACACCTTGCGGTATGAGATGGCAGAACGATGCCCCATTCCCGCAAGATGTCCAACGCTACCTGCTCTAGCCGTTCCATCTGCGCCGCGATGGTTGGCGACAATTCCAGGCCGGTTTCCACCAGGGCCGGCTGGACGCCAAGCAGCGCCACGCGGCGCGGCAGCATATCACGCAGCCGCGCCACGCTTAAAATATCGCTCAAGCCTATCTGGTGGGGCGACATACCCCGCCCCAAAAAGGTGGGTATCGCATCGTCATACAGGCAGATATGCTCGCCCGGCGCAAGATTGGCCTGTACGGCATCTATCACCAGCAATTGCCCAACGCCCTCGATGGTCGCCATCAAATCCAGGCCCATTGTGCCCCCATCGAGAATCTGCACCCGCTCTGGCACATCGTAGCGTTGCTGCAACTGCTCGACAAGCCGCACCCCGACCCCCTCGTCGCGCAACAGGATATTCCCAATGCCAAGCACCAGTGTATGGGGTGCGGACTCGTGCCCATCCGTCATACGTTCCTACTTCCTGCGTCGGCGCGCCGGTGGGCGCTCTTGCTTCGGTTTCCACCGTTCGCCCGGCTGTTGCGGCCGTGGTTCTGTCCCCTTCTCTGCCGCCTCTGGTTCAATATCCAGCATCCCGCTCAAGCGGTCAATTTCCTTGCGGCCGTGGCCGGGGCAAGCAAACTTCCACCCGCTAAAGATGCTAGTCATCAACCCGTTCGCTTCTTCTGAATCCACCAGGAAGGCGCTATAGACATGGTGAATGGCAAAGCCGATCAACAGCCACATAATCAGGTTGTGGGCAATGCGGATATGCTGCGCGTCTATGTAGGGAAAGATCCAACTGGTCATCTTCCACACCATCCCGCCGGGGTCACCCATCCCATAGAGCGCAAAGCCGGTAAATATCTGGACGAAGTAGAGCAGCACAATAAAGCCATAGGTGAAGCCGGCCAGCGCATTGTGACCCATCGTGGTGGGCGGTTCGCGTCGGATAAAGGTATAGTAGAGTAGCGCATCCTTCATCATACCGCGGCCTTCGGGCGTAAAGAAGGGAATAAGCGCCTTCCAACTAGCCCACTGGTTGCCGCCCCAGAAGGCCCAGTAGGTACGCAAGAGAATGCTGGCGATGAAGATATAGGCAAAGACCATATGCATCGAGCGCATCATGCCCATAAACGAAACGCCATATGCCTCACGCGCACTTACCTGTACGTAGGGGTTGAAGATATAGTAGCCGGTGAAACAGAGCACCACAATGCACAGGAAGTTGACCCAGTGGGTGAGCCGTACGGGTATCTGCCATACGTACACTGGCCCGGAGCGCCTGGTTCCTCGAAATGGGATAGCCATAGTTTTTCTCCCTCGTATCGCGTATAGAGCGCGAGATGGGCCCGGGTATCAGTCCACCCTCGCGCCCGCTCCGCGACGCATCATAGCACTTTCACCGAGATAATCTCCTCACCGTCGGTATCCAAGACGTGGGCCGCACAGGCCATACAGGGGTCGAATGAGTGGATAGTGCGTAAAATTTCCAACGGCTTTTCAGGGTCGGCAATCGGTGTGCCCACCAGCGACTCCTCGTAGGGGCCGCGCTGGCCATTGCCATCGCGCGGGCCGGCGTTCCAGGTACTTGGGACAATGCATTGGTAGCCCTCGATAGTTCCATTGCTAATGTTGACCCAGTGGCCCAACGCGCCGCGGGGGGCGTCGGTCATCCCATACCCTTGCGCCTGGGCGGGCCAGTTTTTCGGGTCCCATCGCTCGCCGTTATGCACGCGCAAATCGCCGGTGCCAATATTGGCGGTTAGCTCGTCTATCCACTGCGAGGTAACTTCGGCCATAACCCACGTTTCGATACCGCGGGCGGCTGTGCGCCCAAGCGTCGAGAAGAGCGCCTCGGCGCCCACGTCGAGCTTCTCCAGGACGGCATCTACCTTCTCCTTGACCGACTCGTGGTTGGGTGCGTCGGGCGAGGCATAGGCCACCAGCATACGCGCCAGCGGGCCGACCTCCATGGGGGTATCCTTGTAGCGCGGCGACTTGAGCCAGCTATACTTATGGTCGCCGGTGTCCTCGCCCTCCGGTATCAGCAATTCGTAGGGCGGCTTGGGGCCGGTATAGTTGGGGCTGGTTTGCCCCTCCTGGGGATGGAGCGCATTGCCGTCGCCGCCGCTGTAGTTAAACCAGGAGTGGGTGACATACTCGGCAATTTCCTCCTGCTCCACGGGGTAGACCTTGCTCAAGTCCTTGTCGAGAATATAGCCGCGCGGCTGAAAGAGAATCTCCGGGCGCTTGCTTGGGTCGCCTGTGGCCATAGGAAAGTCGCCATAGGTGAGGAAGTTGCCGTGTCCGCCGCCAATGGCGGCCCAATCCTTGTAAAAGCCGGCCACGGCCAGCAAATCGGGGATGTAGACTTTACTCACAAAGTCCAACCCCTTGGCAAACAGTTGCTTCAGCAGTGCAATGCGTTCGGCGTTCAACACCGATTGCCCGCTTGGGTTAACCGGCAGCGCCGTGCCGCCCACCACATAGGTTTGCAGGTGGGGATTTTTGCTGCCCAGAACGGCATGAATACGGATAAATTCGCGTTGAAAATCGAGTGCTTCGAGATAGTGCGAGACGGCCATCAAGTTAGCCTCTGGCGGTAGCTTCATGGCCGTGTGCCCCCAGTAGCCATTGGCAAAGATGCCCAACTGCCCCGCCTCGACAAACGCCTTGAGCCGATCCTGTACGGCCTTGAAATTGGAGACGCCATTGTTGGGCCAGTCTGAGAGCGACTGGGCCAGTTTGGCCGTCGCTTCCGGGCTGGCGTCGAGCGCACTCACCACGTCCACCCAATCCAGCGCGTGCAGGTGGTAGAAATGGATTACGTGGTCTTGAATATACTGCGCCGCCTCTATCAAGTTGCGCATCAGCACGGCGTTCAAGGGTATCTCAATACCAAGCGCATTTTCCACCGCTCGTACGGAGGCCAGCGCATGCACAGTGGTACACACGCCACAAATACGCTGGGTGAAGTACCAGGCATCGCGTGGGTCGCGGTTTTGCAAAATCAGCTCTACCCCGCGCCACATCGTCCCGGAGCTCCAGGCATCGGTAATTTCGCCCCCATCCACCTGCGCTTCAACCCGCAAGTGCCCCTCTATGCGCGTCAGGGGATCAACATAAATCTTTGGCATGGCTTAACCCTCCACTTCACCTTCGTGCCGCTCAAGCGGGTTGAGCTTGGCCCGAACAGCACTGATAACCCCGTGGGCCGCAAACGCGGCTGTTACACCCCCGACAATCGTAACCCCCAGATCGTTGACGGGTACGCCAACGCCCGGCACATCCGGCAACCGCTCGTAGAAGGGGGTCATACTATCCCAGAAGTGGGGCTCGGAACACCCCACACAGCCGTGCCCGGCCCCAATGGGCCAGCTTGTGCCGCTATTCCAGCGCACAATCGGGCAATTGTGGAAGGTCTGTGGCCCCTTACACCCCATCTTGTAGAGACACCACCCCTTGCGGTGGCCCTCGTCGCCCCACGCTTCGACAAACTGTCCCGCGTCGAAGTGGGCGCGGCGCTCGCAATCATCGTGAATGCGCGAGCCATAGGCAAACAATGGCCGCCCAAACTGGTCGGTAGCCGGCAGCGAACCGAAGGTCAGGTAATGTACGACGGTAGCGGTCAAATTTTCGACATTCATGGGACAGCCGGGCAGATTGATAATCGGCTTATCTTTAATAACCTGGCCCACACTGCGCGCGCCGGTAGGGTTGGGCGAGGCCATAGGCAACCCCCCGAACGACGAACACGAGCCGGCCGAAATAACCGCCGCTGCCCCGCTGCACACGTCTTGAATCAGATCAAGCGCCGTGCGCCCGGCAATACAGCAGTAGATGCCGTCCTCCTTCACGGGAATAGAGCCCTCGACCACCACAAGGTATTGCCCTGCAAATTTCTCCATGGTCGCCTCGCGGGCCGCTTCTGCTTGATGGCCGGCCGCGGCCATAATCGTCTCGTGATAATCTACCGACAACACATCAAGCACAATATCGGCTACGGTCGGCTTGCTGGCGCGCAAGAGCGACTCGGTGTTCCCGGCGCAATCCTGGTACTCTAACCAGATAAGTGGAGGCTTGGCCGCTTCCTCAAGCTGATTGGCAATGAATGAGGCAGAATCTACTGGCAGAGCCAGCGTGGCCGCCATGGTGGAACAAAACTTGAGGAAATCGCGCCGTGTTACCCCTCGCTGCAAAATCGCCTGCATCAGGCTTCCTGGTGCGTCTGGCATACGTGTCCCCCTTTTTCAAACAAACCCGAAAGAGAGAATGAGGACGGGTCCTCATTCTTGCGTTCAAGCATTTCGCAACCCTTGCGATAACGCAATTTGGTAAACGCTGGATTTAACGTTGCATTATACGCAAAAAACTGAAGATATGCAACCGAGGCACGGGGGTGGCAGAAATTTTTTCGCTCCTGGGAGCGCGTCCCGCTTGCTCCGGGGTGGGCACGATGCCCGCAACCCCAGGGACGCATACCGGTATTGTAAACACGCACCACAACACCCACGGTATCCTGCCTTCATCGGTACTATAGTACACAAAGTTGCCTATTTCTATGGTACAATAGAGCATTGTGGAGCCTGCTGGTAGGTAGGAGAAGGAGGACAAGGCTATGGCCACGGTCATTATCAATGGTATTGAATGTCAGGGCGGATCGGGAGAACGCCTGGTTGACATTGCCCGCCGTCATGCGGCTCATATCGGCTTCCTATGCGATGGTCTGGGGGCGTTTTTTGTCGAATCAAGCGCATGTCGGGTGCTGCGCGGGGCCGAACATCTTAGCCCCCCAACAGAGCTAGAACAAAAATGGTTGCAGCAATCGTGGCTCGATGCGGGCCACCGGCTGGCCTGCGAAGTCACCCTGCGCGGCTCTGGCCCGGTCGAAATCTTGAGCCGCGCCGAAGAGCTGCGCCGCCAGACAATCGCTATTTTTGCGCCGCCAGAAGACACCGAAGCGGGCGATAATATGGGGCAATTGTTTAACCATGTCGGACGCATTGTCTTGAATCAATTGATGTGCTTGCCTGGCAACATGTTGAGTTCTGTCGCCCACCTTGGCGGCAAACCAGCCAATGCAAAAGGGACAGAAGAGCAGAGCGCCCAGGCCGAAGCACAGGGGATGTTGACGGATATTCAAAAGATGACCACAGATGGTTTTCGTGTCGTACAACAGATGTTGGGCGGGCCAGTTGATGGACAGTCGTCATCGGGGTCGTCAGCGCTGCCCGCACCAGAAAGCGCCAGACGGTAGCGCCACTAACCGGCGTTTTGTGGTATCGCCAGCAGTGATTGTATACCCAGTGAGGAGTGTTGTATGCCAAAGGTTATTATCAATAATAAAGAATATGAAGCTCAAATCGGTGAGCTTTTGCTTGACGTTGCGCGTCGCAACGGGGCGCATATCGGGTATGTGTTTCCTTTTACCTCGTGCCGTATTTTGCGCGGGTTCGAACACCTTAGCCCCCCATCGCCAGTCGAACAAAACTGGTTTCAACCCTCGTGGTTGGAAACCGGCCACCGCCTGGCCGACCAGGTGACCATTCAAGGGCCCGGCCCGGTAGCGGTACTGAGCGACGCCGAAGAATTGCGGCGGCTTTCTATGGCCGTCTTTACGCCGCCAGAAGGCACCACCTCTGGCGAAAATGCCGGCTTGCTGCTCAACAATATGGGCCGCACAGTTATCAATCAAATTGTCCGCTTTCCCTCCAACATCTTCGGGGCCGCCTCGGTGGTTGGACAAAATAGCGGCAACCTGCTGAATGTGCCCAAAGCCATCAACGACGTACAGCAAATTTTTAACGATGGGAGCCGCGCTGCCCAACAAGTTATGGGTGGCGGCAAAGAACGGGCCAAAGCAGAAAACATTCCCATAACGAACGGTTAAGCCGTGGTCAATACCAGTTTGTAAGTATGGAATGGAGAGAGCAGAATGCCAAAAGTTATTATCAACGATATGGCCTATGATGCCCAGGTTGGTGAACGGGTGATTGACGTAGCCCGCCGCAACGGGGCCCACATCGGGTTTGTCTGCGAAGGGCTTATCTTCTTCTTGATGGATACCAACGCCTGCCGCATTTTGAAGGGGTCGGAGCATCTCAGCCCGCCGAGCGAGCTAGAACAACGCTGGTTCTCGCCGGCCTGGCTCGACGCCGGCCACCGCCTGGCCTGCGAAACCATCATCCAGGGGCCGGGCCCGATTGAAGTACTGAGCCGCGCCGAAGAACTGCGCCGCCAGACGATGCAGGTATTTTCGCCCCAGGAAGGTACGACCACTGGCGGCAACCTGGGGCTTTTGTTTAACAACATGGGGCGCATACTCTCAAATCAAGTCTTTCGTATGCCCATGAACATGATTGGGGCCGGGTCTATCTGGTTTCAGCGCGTCCGCAGCCGCCAGATAGCGCCCATCTGCATTGCCCAGATGCCAGAGATTTTGCAGGACACGGGCAAGGTTATTCGGAATATGACCGGTGGTGGCGAGACGCAAGGGGCCGGCGCGCCCCCCGCCGGCAAGCAACCACCCGCAACCACCCAGGCATAAGTGCGGGCCGTGGGCGGGCCGTGGTCAATTTAGAGCGCGATACCCGCCCAGGGGCCCAACAAGTTCTCATAATGAGAGGAGACAGGGAGCATCTCTATGACAAGAGTAATTATCAATAATGTCGAATATACGGGCGAGGTAGACGAGCGCGTCATAGACGTGGCGCGGCGCAATGGGGCCCATATCGGCTTTCTCTGCGATGGTCTGGGCCTGTGTCAAACGTGCGCCTGTCGTGTCTTGCAAGGGAACGAAAATCTGAGCCCCCCCTCTGGGGCCGAACAAAACTGGTTCCAGCAATCGTGGCTTGACGATGGCCACCGGCTCGGCTGCCAGACCCATCTCCGGGGTGACGGCCCGGTCGAAATCTTGAGTCGCGCCGAAGAACTGCGCCGTATGACAAACGACATTTTTGCCCCACCACAACAGCAACAGCAACAGCAGCAACAGGAAACAGACGATAAACTGGGGCAACTCACCAACACCGTCGGACGCATTGTGATGAACCAGGTGGTGCGCTTCCCGCTCAATGCCATTGGCGCTTTTCGCATTACCCTGAACGCGCGGCCCACCCTCCAGACCATCCCGCGGGTCTTTAACGACACCGTGCGTGTCTTTCAAACCATGCTTGGTAGTCGTCCATCCAACCAGCAGGAGTATGAATAATAACGCACAACCGCTAAACATACCAGACCGACGCTCGACACAAGCAATCAGGCAGGGGCGGGTGGTGCTACCCGCCCTTTGCTGTGCCTGGTATACCCGTGACGGGTGATGCGCGACGCGAGGCATGGTGATGTGAACGCACCCTATCTCGTGACGGGTGATGTGCGACGCGAGACATGGTATCATCCGTTGGACAGGAACAAGCAAGGCCCCCCACCAGCCCAACATCCCCAACGCACCAACACGTTTGCACACTTGGAACTAGAATTGATAATGAAGGAGGAACTCTGAATTATGGCTCATTATTTAGTAACCGGCGGTGCTGGCTTTATCGGCTCAAACATCGTCGCGGAACTGGTACAACGGGGAGAACAGGTGCGGGTGCTGGATAACTTCTCCACCGGTAACCACGAGAACCTTGCTGCCCTACGCCAGGATATTGCATGCATTGAAGGGGATATTCGAGATCTCGACGCAGTACACCAGGCGATGCAGGGCATTACCTACGTGCTGCACCAGGCCGCGCTCCCCTCCGTTCCCCGCTCCATTGACGACCCGCTTACCAGCAACGAAGTGAACATTACCGGCACGCTCAACGTGCTGTTAGCCGCCCGTGATGCCGGCACCGTGCAACGGGTAGTATGTGCCGCCTCATCCTCCGCCTATGGCGACACCGAAGAGCTCCCCAAACACGAGCGCATGCCCAACAACCCCCTGTCGCCCTATGCCATTGGCAAACTCACGGGTGAATATTACTGCAAAGTCTTTGCAGAGGTCTATGGACTCCCTACCACGAGCCTGCGCTACTTTAACATCTTTGGGCCCCACCAGGACCCCCAGTCGGAATATGCCGCGGTTGTACCCAAATTTATTACCCGCATGATGCGCGGCGAACGACCGACCATCTACGGCGACGGTCTGCAATCGCGCGACTTTACGGCGGTGGCCAACGCGGTCGAAGCCAACCTGCTGGCCTGTACGCACGGCACAGAGACGGGCCAGGTGTATAACGTTGGCTGTGGCGAACAATACACCTTGCTTGACTTGATCGAAGCCCTGAAATCGCTGTTACAGGTTGATATAGAACCCATCTTTGAGCCGGCCCGCCCCGGCGACGTGAAGCACTCGTTGGCCAGCATCACCCGAATTCAGGAGGCTATCGGCTACCAGGTGCAAGAAAATTTCCAGGCCGGGCTTGCGCGGGCCGTGGCCTGGTATCGCGGCAAAGCGGGGTAAGCCGCCCGGCGTTGCCAACTGTTCACACCTGGGGGGACACTTCCTGGCGTTGGCGGCCCCGTGTGGCGCACGGGGCCGCCAGGCGCTAGGGGGTAAGTTCTGCCTCTACCTGGATAATGCCGTTGGGCAGCGCTGCCAGGGTGAGGTAGCGACTGCTGCCCATCGTTGTATAGGTATAGTCTACCGGGTCCCCATTCACCGTCACCCGCTCCACGGCCAGCGTTTCGGCCGGTAGCAAGAGCCGCACGGTAACCGACTCGCCACTGCCGGTTGCTTCCAGCGATAGGATCGAACGCCCGCCAAGTTTCTGATAATTCCAGCGATAGGCGACATACCCATCTGATGCGGCATAGCGGGCCACCACATAGGCGCTGGTCACATCGCTAATATAGGCATAATCCCCCGCGTCGCTGGCCGCGGGCCAGCGCGGGCTGAGCGTCACATGGCTATAGCGTGTGCCATTATCCTCTACCCCCGCGGCCCCTTCCATCAGCGCCGCAAGCATCGCACTGGAGCCCCACCCATCGGTAGCCAGTACCTCGCTCCCCATAGCGCCCGGCCCACCGGTGGGGTGGTACCACAGGTACGATGCGCCCGTTGTGCTCACCAGGTCATAGTAGCGGTGCAAGATGTCAAACCCATACGCCTCGAAGCCGTAGCGGAAGGCCCCCCGCGCCAATTCGCCGCCTACCAGCGGCATAATACCGCCATTCACATAGTAACCCGGCTTTTCGCCAAGCCGCCCGGCCATCCCAAACGCCCCCTGGGGAAAGGGCGGGTCAATGCTCCACCATTCCGCAAACGAGAGATTGCCGGGGCGCATCAGCCGGCTACGGTATTCCTGAATAATCGCGCGGGCCTGTTCATTGCTCAACACATTGCGGTTCAGGGCATAGGCATTTGAGAGGCTAAGCTGTGTCGCCTCATCCACACCAGGCACATCAAAGGGCTGCAACGTGACATGGTGGGTATAAAATGCGCCGTTCCAACTCAGCGCATTGAGCCGTTGCATAATGCCCTCCGCTTGCTGGCGGTGGCGGGCCGCATCCGACCAGAAGCCCAGGCGCTCCTCCATATGCGCCAGCGCATTGAGCGCCGCAGCCAGGCCGGTATTGTCGCCGTGGAAAATCCCCCATATCGTCTGGTCATCTATCCAGTGGCGCGGGGCCGGCTCGCCGGTATTGGGGTCAATCGTCGTGGGGCCATACTCAAAATCCCAGGTATCTATGGTAAAGGGACGCTTCACCAGACCCAGGGCCGGCTCCCACCGCTGCGCATCGGTGAGCGTATAGGACAGCGCACGGGTCATAGACGGGAGATAGCCTTGCATCCAGGCATCGTCGCCCGTCATCTTCCAGGCATCGTAGACAGCCAGCACAAAGAGATATTCGACATCTGCTTCGACGGGGGTACGCATCGCTGGTATGTTATAGGAAGGGCGCGTCAGAAAATCGGGGAAATGGCCATCGGGGGCCTGCGCACGCCGAAAAGCGGCAAGCACACTTGTTACATCAGGCTCAAGATACTTGAACCCGCGCCCCTGGTAGTAGTGGTCGCGCAGCCAGATGAGCGGACTATCGGGCGAGCGGTAGCCATGCACCATATGCCCATCAAGCGCGTATTCTAACACACTATGGCCCAGAAAGTCGGCCATCTGAAGATAGAGGGCCTCAAAGGGTTCGGCATTGGTTTGTACCGTCGTCTGGGCATCCAGCCGGTAGATGGTACCACTGGCCACCTGCTCACCATTGACAAATAACACGGCCCAATGCTCGCCCAGGGCACCACGCGGCACAACCTGTACATTGGTACGGCCTTCGGGCGGCATAAAAAACTCCCACGACCCCACCGACCGCCCCACACTATCAAAGACCACCAGCGTGGCCGGCCCCTGGTGGGCGCTACTGGTCACGCTGATATTTACCGGCTGAAGCGGGGCCACAATCGGCTGGTGGCTTCCAAACCAGGCCGCGGGGGGCGGTTGCTGTGGGAGGGGCGGCGCGGCACGCGCGGTGCCGGGCGGTACGGCCACCAGCGCAAGCGTCACCGACAGCAGCAGTAATACCCGGAGGAAGCATACCAGGACAAACTGGTGTTTCATCAATCGTTCTCTTCCTTATGTTGAACAATAGTCCTCTACCCAAAAAAGCATGTCTAGTATAGCACAGGCCAGGCTGTGGCTTCCTGAGCGTGGTATGACAGCCGGGTGACGGGAGAGGCGAGCGGAGCGGGCGGAGCGGGCGGAGCGGGCGGAGCGCTCCCCGCCCCCCGCCGCGCCAGTTGACATTGTGGAGATATAGAGATACACTCCGGATTGGGGAAAAATGGTGGGCCAGCGTCCGGCGCGGAGTACCTTTCCGGGCCAGACCAGCTTTTGAAACGAGAGGATAGCGACGGTATGCGGTTGGGGGCAATGAACGACCCACGCCAGAATGCGTGTGATGAAGCCCGCTGGATAGCGGACAATGGGTTTGATTTTCTTGATTTGACCATCGAAGGGCCAGGCGCGACGGTGGAACAGATAGACACCGCCGAACTGCGGGCTATTCTGGATGGGGGCGGGCTTGGCATTGTTGGGCATACCGCGTGGTATCTCCCCTTTGCGTCGCCCATCGCGCGGGTACGCCAGGCCGCGGTTGATAGCACCGTAGATACGCTGGAAACCTTTGCGACCCTGGGGGTACCGTGGGTGACGGTGCATATCGGGCGGGGGATCAAAGCCTTTGATCACGAAGACATTTTGCGCTGGAATTGCGAGAGCTTTGCGCAACTGGCCGAACGCGCAACGGCCTACAACCTCGGTATAATGGTGGAGCACGTGCCCGACCACGATTTGCGCATATCCGACCTGCGGGCTATGCTCAATGCCGATGCCCGCCTGGGGTTCCATCTGGACGTTGGACACGCTTTTGTGGGCGGCGACAAGCTGGAAGGGCTCCTGAAAGCCTTTAAAAAACGCCTGGTGCATGTTCACCTGAGCGACAACTGGTACCGCACCGATGACCATTTACCGCTTGGCGCTGGCCGTATCGAGTGGCCCCGCGCCATTCAACTCATCAAGGAAACCGGGTATGACGATACCATCACATTAGAAGTCTTCAGCCCCGACCGTGACTACCTCCTGTTTAGCGCCCAGAAGGTGCGGGGGTGGTGGCAATCGGTGGAACAAGCCCTATCTGGAGAGGAAGAAGAAGTATGACCGAACAGCAATCGAACAGGCCCCGTATTTTAACAGGAGATCGCCCCACCGGAAAAATGCACCTGGGGCACTACGTTGGTACGCTCAAAAACCGCGTGCGTCTGCAAGAGAGCTATGATTGTTTCTTTCTCGTGGCCGACCTGCATATGCTCACCACGCGCATAGAGCGCGAGCATCTGCAAGAAACGCAGCGCAACATCCGCGAGGTGGTGCTGGATAATCTCAGCGTGGGCATAGACCCGGAGCGGAGTTCGTATGTGCTCCAATCGCAGGTACCGCAAATTCCAGAAATTGCGCTCATCTTCTCAAACATGGTTACCGTGCCGCGCTTGCAACGGGTGCCAACGCTCAAGGATGTGATGCGCGACCTTGAGATTGAACAGCCTTCGGCGGGGTTGCTTAATTACCCCGTCTTGCAGGCCGCCGATATTCTCTGTGTGCGGGCCAACCTGGTGCCAGTGGGCAAAGACCAGGCCTCGCATCTGGAAGTCACCCGCGAACTGGCGCGGCGCTTTAATGCCCTGTATGAACGGGAGGTGTTGCCAGAGCCAGATACCTTGATAGGCGATGTGCCCACGCTGGTGGGGCTCGACGGCCAGGCCAAAGCCAGCAAGAGCCTTGGCAACGCAATTTTCCTGAGCGACGACGCCAAAACCGTCGAACAGAAAGTGCGCGGCATGTATACCGACCCCAACCGCGTACGGGCCGACATCCCCGGCAAGGTCGAGGGGAACCCGGTCTTTATCTACCACGACGCCTTCAACGATGATACCGACGAAGTAAATGATTTAAAAGAGCGCTACCAGCAAGGCAAGGTGGGCGATGTGGAAGTGAAGCGCAAACTGGCCGCGGCCATCAATCGCTTTCTCGCGCCCATACGCGAACGGCGGGCCGCGCTGGAAGCCAACCCGCGCATTGTGGAAGACGTCCTGGCCGCTGGCACCGAACGTGCATGCCGCGAGTCAACCGAAACGCTCCGCGCAATGAAAGAGGCAATGGGCCTGTTATGGAAAGGGTAGCCTATGTATTATCCCACGCTGGCAGAGGTACACCAGTTACGAGAACAGGGCAACATCTGCCCCATTTACCGCGAAATTATGGCCGACCTGGAAACCCCCGTGTCGGTCTACCTGAAGATAGCCCACGGCGACTATAGCTTTCTGCTTGAGAGCATAGAGGGGGGACAAAACATTGCCCGCTACTCCTTCATTGGCAGCGACCCCTATATGGTACTCCACATGGACAAGGGCATCGCCCACGCCGTCCAGGAAGGCTACAAGCAAACCCTGCCCTATACCGACCCCTTGACCGTGCTACACAGCTACGTCCGATCCTACCAACCGGTGCATATTCCCGATATGCCCCGCTTTGTGGGGGGGGGCGTCGGCTATCTGAACTACGAAACGGTATGCTACTTTGAAGAGCGCTTGCCGCGCCTGGAAGCGGGCGACTACGCCATCTCCGAAGGTATCTGGATGTTTGTAGATACGCTCATCATCTTCGACCATCTGCGGCGCAAAATCAAAGTGCTCTCCCACGTCCACCTGGACACCCCCGACCTTGAGGCAGAGTATGCCCGCGCTGTCGAACGCATTGAGCGGCTTGTGTGGCGCTTGCGCCAGCCGGTACCGCGTGGCTCTGAACTGTTGGACTACAAACGCTCCAACGGGCAACGGGGCCCCGCCCGCTCCCCCGCCGCGGCGGGCACAGCGCCCCCCCCCCGCGACCATAGCGAAACCGAGGGGCAGCCGGGCGAGCCGATCCCCTCCGCTACCCCGGTACAATCCAACCTCACCCGCGAACAGTACGAGCAGAATGTGCGGCGGGCCCTGGACTATATCGCGGCGGGCGACATCTTCCAGGTTGTCCCCTCCCAACGCTTCCGTCTGCCTACCCGCGCCAACGCCTTTACCATCTACCGCGCCCTCCGTACCGTCAACCCCTCCCCCTACATGTTCTACCTGCACACCGATGAGGGCGACCTGGTGGGAGCCTCACCAGAGATGCTTGTGCGCGTACAGGATGGCGACATAACCACCCACCCCATCGCCGGCACACGGCGGCGCGGCGAAACGCCAGAGGAAGATGACGCGCTGGCCGAAGAGTTAGCCAACGACGAGAAAGAACGCGCCGAACACCTGATGCTGGTTGACCTGGGGCGCAACGACATCGGTCGCGTGAGCGAACCGGGCACTGTGCGCGTACCGGCTTTTATGGTGGTCGAAAGGTATAGCCACGTCATGCATCTGGTTTCGCATGTCACGGGCCAACTGCGCCGCGATATGAGCACGCTAGACGCGCTGCGGGCTTGCTTCCCGGCCGGTACGGTGAGCGGCGCTCCCAAGATACGCGCTATGGAGATTATCTCCGAACTGGAAGGAAGTCAGCGCGGCGTCTACGCCGGGTGTGTTGGCCACGTCGGATTCAATGGCGACCTGGATACCTGCATCAGCCTGCGCACCATGGTGGTCAAAGATGGCGTTGCCTATGTCCAGGCCGGCGGTGGCGTGGTTGCCGATAGTGACCCCACCGCAGAATACCAGGAAAGTTGCAACAAGGCGGCGGCACTCCTCCGCGCCATCGAAATTGCCGAAGAGTTGACCGTACCGGAGTAGCGACGACGAGGACGCGGGGCGGCGAGGACGCGGGGAGGGGGGAAGGCTTGACGATTTCAGGACAGACCAGTATAATTTTTTTCGTCCTCCGCGGTGATAGTAGGGGCTTGAAGGAACGTATGTCCGATGTGCGATAGTGGAGTCCTGCCGACGACCACAACGGTTTCGGGGTACGGGTTGCTGTCTCCCCTCAGTGTCGCTACATATATGTTTTGTACCCGGTCTGTGGTATGCTGAATCGGGGACATTGCGCCCCGGAATAGTGCGTAAAGCGCCGCTGGCGCACAATGTTTCAGGCGAGGACTCTACCCCCGCCCCAAACCCCTCTCCCTGGGGACGAGGGGCTTTTGCACCCCTGTTGCCTGTCCAGGGCAGGGGCCGCGGGGGCTATGGGCATATTGGAAAGGAAACACACCATGACGACAACCACGGTTGAACGCTACGAAGATTTGTACCAGCAGTTGCAAACGATTGTGGAACAGCTCGAAACGGGCGAACTCCCGCTAGATACATCGCTCACGCTCTACGAGGAGGGTACCCGGCTGGCCGCCGCCTGCCAACGCTTGCTGGATGCGGCCGAACTGCGCGTCGAGCAATTGCAACGCACGGCAGAGGAGCCGGAGGGGCCGCACGCTGCGAGCGACTGAGGCCAGACGGCTACACGAGACAAGGAGATAAACCCATGCAACCAGGGGGCCGCCTGGTGATGACAGCACATGTAGGGAATGGGGGAATATGCCGCGTCAGAGCTTGAAGCAGGAGTTTGCGGTGGTCGGGCTTGGGCGTTTCGGAACAAGCCTGGCCCGTACGCTGGTGGGGCGCGGCTTTGCGGTGCTTGGGATAGACCGCGACCGCGAGATTGTGCAACACCTGGCCGACCAGATTACCCAGGCGGTGGTGCTTGATTCAACTGATGAGGATGCGCTGCGGGCGGTGGATATTACCTCGTTTGATACGGTTGTCGTAGCCATTGGCGATAACTTCGAGGGCAACCTGATGACGACGGTGGCGTTAAAGAGCGTAGGGGTACGCTACGTTGTCTGCAAGGCTACCACCGAGCGGCAACGCACCATTTTGCTGCGGGTGGGGGCCGACCGGGTGGTGTTGCCCGAACATGAGGCCGGGCGGCGTCTGGCCTATGTGCTGAGCGGGCCGGGCGTGCTTGACCAGCTTGAACTGGCGCCCGGCTATAGCATTACCGAAATTCGCGTGCCCCGTTCGCTGGTGGGCACCACGCTAATAGAGAGTAACCTGCGCCATCGCTTCGGGGTCACGGTACTGGTGGTCAAGCGCGAGGACACGCTCACCGTGTCGCCATCAGTCAATTATACCTTTGCGAGCCATGATGTGCTGGTGATTATGGGCGCAGATGAAGACATTGCGCGGCTCCACGAACTGACATGAGGCTACGTCTGCGCGAACGCGCAAGCATTATTCTCAACGTTCACCGCTCCGGGCCGAGCAAGGTGATGCGCCGGCGGCCCATCCCGCCATTGTTCCGCATTGTTGGCGGTCTGGGCTTTCTTATCGTTATTGGCACCATGTTAATGCTGCTACCGGGCATTGGGGCCGTGCGCCAGTTGACGGTTATGGAAGCATTGTTTACCACCACCTCGGCGCTGAGCGTCACCGGCCTTTCCATTATTACCCCTGGGCATGATCTGTCGTTGATAGGGCAGGTGGTGCTGCTTGGGTTAATCCAGGTTGGCGGCATTGGCTTTATGGTGATTGCGGTGGTGAGCTTTCGCCTGCTTGGGCGCAAGGTAGCGCTGCTCGACCGGCTGGCCCTCAGCGACTCGTTGGGTCTGCTCAATCCGGGCGCGATTGTCCAGCTCACACAGCGTATTCTGGTAACGGTGGTGACAATAGAGGGGGCCGGGGCGCTCTTGCTCTGGTTCCACTGGCGCGACGACCTGGGCGACGATGCGGTGTTGTTTGCAGTGTTCCACGCCGTTTCGTCCTTCTGCAACGCGGGGTTTGACCTCTTCGGCAAATACCCTGTGCAGTACCCGAAGGGAATACCCAACGATAGCGTGTCGCTCACTATTATGGGGTCACTCATCTTTCTAGGGGGGCTTGGTATTCCGGTGCTGGCCAATCTGCTAAGCTGGCCCAAAGAGCGGCGCATCTCGCTACACACGCGCATTACCTTGCTGGTAGTGGTGTCGCTGATTGTTGCGGGGGGGGTCGGGTTGCTGCTCTCGGAGATGCGCGGTGGCCAGGTGCTCGATGGCGAACCGTGGCACCGCCAGATATTGATCAGTATGTTTCAGTCGGTATCGGCACGGACGGCCGGCTTTGCAAGTATGCAGCCCTTTGGCGATATATCTAACGCCAGCCAACTGGTGCTCCTGGCGCTTATGTTTATCGGGGCGGCCCCGGCGTCCATGGGGGGCGGTATTACCACCGGTACCTTTGCGGTGCTGGCGCTGTCGGTGTGGGCCTATGCGCGGGGATTGCCGGTGGTGCAGATAGGGCGGCGCAGCATTAGCGGGGTGATGGTGCGCAAGGCGGCGGCGGTGTTGACCATTTCGTTGCTGGTGGTGATGCTGGCGACGTGGCTTATTACGATGACCCACGACACGACGGTATCGGTGGCGCTGTTTGAGGTGGTGTCGGCGTTTGCGACGTGTGGTTTGTCGCTTGATTTTACGGGGCAGTTGAACCTGTTTGGACAACTGGTGATTACGTTGATTATGTTCTGGGGGCGGTTGGGGGCATTGACCATTGTGGTGGCGATTGCGCAGCAGCAACCGCCCAAACTGGTGGAATACCCAGAGGAGCAGATTTTGATTGGGTAGGGCAGCAACGATTATGCCCCGCTTGCCCCACAATCAGTGTATAATATCAGGAGAAATCATCGTTTGTACCAACACATCCCCGATACGCTGAAAGTCGCCCGGACGAAATGATAAGGGACATGCATGTCGTATGAATTGAGAACTCTGGATGGCAAATACAAGCGCGAACTCACCGAACAAGATTTTAAGACCATTCTTGGGTTGGCGGTGCGGAGTGGCTGGAAACCCTCGCCCAAACACCTGGACGGACACAGCCTGCGCCTGAACCAGGACTTTAGCGCCGACGAGGGCAAAGCCCTGGCCGCGGCTCTGGAGCGCGGCGTTCAACAGGGCGCGGCCTCGCTGCCGCCCCAGATTGTCGTAGCCATCTTTGAAAGTATTGCCGTACTGCGTCGGGGATCGGCGCGGTTTGTGCGGCCCTAGCCGCCCATCGTAGCGTATGTCTGAAAACCAGGGGTCCGACAAACGCCGCCGCCTCGGCCACTTTGGCGAGTCTGCGGCGGCCGCATACCTGTTGCGCCAGGGCTATACCATTCTGGAACGCAACTGGCGCTGTGCTATCGGTGAGCTTGACCTCATCACCCAACATGGTGAGGAGCTTGTTTTTGTTGAAGTACGGGCCCGCCAGGGTTACGGTAGCTATGGGAGCCCGGAGGAATCGTTGACACCGGCCAAGCAAGCCCGCCTGATTAGCCTGGCCTACGCCTATCTGGAGGCCCACCAGCACAGCGGCAATACGCCATGGCGCATAGATGTGATCGCGCTACAACTTGACCACGCCGGGCGTATTGCGCGGCTGAACCATATCCCCAACGCGGTGGAGGAGCGGTAAGCGAGGCGGGGACACGAGATGCGAAGACACGAGATGCGATGCGATGCGGCGAAGCGATGGGGCGGCCGTGGAGTGCGCAAAGAGAGCAACACGCTCACCGCATCAGGCAGCACTCGTCACCGGGGGGGCACACGCTACCCATTGCGCGGGCCCCACACCTCAGACAGCACACAATCCCAGGGGACGCGGTATTCGTCGGCGGGGTCAAACACATGCGATTGCAGATTGACCACCAGCACTTCCGGGTGGGAAAGGGCTTTCCAGCCATGCATAATCATGGGCGGAATTTTGATAAGGCGCGGACGCAACGAGCCAAGAAAAATCGGGTTGACATGACCGAAGGTAGGCGAGTCGGGGCGAATATCAACCAGCGTGACCTGGAGCTTGCCGCGGGTTACGGTAAACTGGTCGGTATGAATCTGGTGGAAGTGCCAGCACTTGACGACGCCAACATCGGTAGCGCTCTGGTAGACGTGCTCCGGGGGTATCACCCCGTCGCGCTCTACCCAGGGGCGGCTCCACAATTCGGTCACATCGCCGCGTCCATCCAGATGCACCAGCAAATCTTTGACGACAACCCCCGCTATCGTGGGGGTACGAGAGGTTGGTTGTACGTGATACTCAAGGCTTTGCAGCCATTCTATCGTCACATCCTGGGCTTGCATATGTTTTCTATCCTTCAACAAAAGTTCTATTCAGGGCCAGAGCCACGGCCATTGTACCATATTCTATGCTCACCACCCTTGTAAACCGGCTTGCGGCTCTGCCAGCAATAGATGCGCTCACCCGCGCCTGTGCCACCCCGCGCTGCGATGCCTCCACCGCATCCGTGCGGGTGGCCGCGTTGCTCACGGCGGCGCGGCCGGTGGTGGTGGCCGCGCTGGCCGAACGCCTGGCCGACTATACCCGCCATAACCTCATCCACGAGCCACACGCGCTGGTGTATGTGCCCGGCCCCCACGATACCGCCCTGCGCGCGTGTGAAGACCTGCACCAGTGGCTCCCGCCCGAACAGGTCTGCTTCTACCCGGCCACGCTCCCGCCCTCCTACCAGCACACCTTGCCGGATATGACGCTGCTGCCGGCCCGCCTGCATACGCTGCAACGCCTGGCCACCCTGCGCCAGCACCCCCCCACGGCCCCGGCCCCCCCGCCGCTGGTGATTGTCGCCTCGCTGTCGGCGCTATTGCAACCGACCCTGACCCCCGACGACCTGGCCCACGCCACCACGCAGGTAGCCATCAACGAGTGGCAGCCACAGGATAAACTGCTGCGCCGCTGGATTGACTGCGGCTACCGCAGCACAAGCATGGTACAGGAGGCGGGCGAGGTAGCCCGCCGCGGGGGTATCGTGGACATCTGGCCCCCCGCCGACGCGCACCCGTTGCGTATCGAATGGTTTGGCGATGAGATAGATAGCCTGCGCCGCTTCGACCCGCAGACGCAGCGCAGCGAACAGCGCATCGAGAGCGCAACGATAAGCCCCGCGCTTGAAATTGCCTCCTGGCAACGGGAAGCGGTACTGCACCACCTGCACACGCTCGATACCGCCACCCTGCGCCCGGAGGTACGCGAGGAATGGGAAACCAGCGTGGCACTTCTGGAAACCGGCGGCCGCCTGGAAGGATGGGCCGCGCTGTTGCCCTTCTTCCACCAGCACACGAGCCGGCAGGGGAGCCAATGCCCCGGCCTGCTGGCCCACCTGCCGGCCAGCAGTACCATCCTGCTGAGCGATAGGCCGCGCCTGCGCGAGAGCGCCGCCGCGCTACACGAGCAAGCCGAAGAGCAACGCCAGACGCTTATTGAAAGCGGCGAACTGCTCCCCCACACCCCGCGGCCCTACCTGCTCTGGGAAGAGCTCTTCAATCAGCACAGCCCAACCCCCGCCCCGCTGCCGGTCAACCTGAGCAGCACACCCGCCGACCCCGCCGACGCCGACCCCGCCGACCCCGCCTCCGCACCAGACACACTCGCCCCCGACCAGATCATCCCTGCCCCGGCCTTTACGGCCGCCGACCTCTTCGGGGGACAACTGCGCCGCGTAGTAGACGACATCGTGACGCGCTTGCACGCCGAAGAGCAGGTCATCATCGTTTCGACCCACGCGGCCCGCCTGCAAGAACTGGTTGCCGAAGCCACCCGCACAAGCCGCTTGCCCCAGAAAACCATCACCTTTCTACACGGCACACTTTCGGAGGGGTGGCACCTGGCCCCCTTTGGTATCACGCTCTATACCGATACCGAGCTGTTTGGCTTGCGCCATCGCCGCCCCCCGCGCCACCCCCAACGCCGCAATAGCGCCTCATCCGAAGGCGAGCGCGAAACCTTCCTGCGCGGGCTCAAGCCCGGCGAGTATGTGGTACATATTGAACATGGTATCGGCTTGTACGAAGGGATGGTGCGCCGCGCCGTCAACGGCGTCGAACGCGAATACCTGAACCTGCGCTATGCCTCTGGCGAACGGCTCTATATTCCCGTAGACCAGATAGACCGCGTAGCCCGCTACGTTGGGGCGGGCGAATCGTCGCCGCGTCTCACCCGTCTGGGCACCCAGGAGTGGGTACAGGCCAAGCGCAAAGCTCGTGCCGCGGTGCAAGAACTGGCCAACGATCTGCTGGCGCTCTATGCCCAACGCAAGCTCAGCACAGGCCACCCCTACGCGCCCGATAACCAGTGGCAGCGCGACCTGGAAAACGCCTTTCCCTATATCGAAACCAATGACCAGGTGCGCGTCCTGCACGATGTCAAGCACGATATGGAGTCGCCGCACCCGATGGATCGCCTCATCTGTGGCGACGTGGGCTTTGGCAAAACGGAGATAGCCTTGCGGGCGGCCTTCAAGGCCGTACAGGATAGCAAACAGGTAGCCATTCTTGTGCCCACCACCGTGCTGGCGCAGCAGCATTACGAAACCTTCACACGACGGATGGACACCTTCCCCGTGATTGTAGAAATGCTCTCGCGCTTTCGCACCCAGAAGGAGCAAAGCGGCATTGTCCAGCGGCTCGCGGCCGGTAGCATAGACATCCTCATCGGCACACACCGCCTGCTCTCCGATGATGTGCGGTTCAAGAACCTGGGCCTGCTCATCATAGATGAGGAGCAACGATTTGGCGTGCGCCACAAGGAGCGCCTCAAGCAATTGCGCACCGGGGTAGATGTGCTAACGCTCACCGCCACACCCATACCGCGTACGTTGCATATGGCCCTGGCCGGTATCCGCGATATGAGCGTAATTGAAACCCCGCCCGAATACCGTATGCCCATTAAAACCTATGTGGTGCCCTATAACAAAAACCTTATCCGCGAGACGATACGCCGCGAGCTTGAGCGCGGCGGCCAGGTGTACTTTGTGCATAACCGCGTGCATAGCATTGAGCGGGTGGTAGAGCGGTTGCGCAAACTGGTGCCCGAAGCGACCATTGGGGTGGGGCATGGGCAAATGGACGAGCGTCACCTTGAGCAGGTGATGCTGGAATTTTTCCGCGGCACCTACGATATTCTGGTCTGTACCACGATTATTGAAAATGGGCTTGATGTGCCCAATGCCAACACGATTATTATAGATGATGCCCCCAACTATGGACTGGCCCAACTCTACCAACTACGCGGACGGGTGGGGCGCAGCACGCGCCGCGCCTATGCCTATCTGCTCTACCGCGAACAAGGCACAATGACCCGCGACGCGGCCCAACGCTTGCAAGCGATTCAGGAGGCCACCGAATTGGGGGCCGGTTTCCGTATCGCCATGCGCGATCTGGAAATACGCGGGGCGGGCAATCTGCTTGGCAGCGAGCAGAGCGGTTATATTGCGGCCGTTGGCTACGACCTCTATGCGCGTCTGCTGGAACAGGCCGTACACCAGATAAAGCAGCACACCCCCGACCCCGCGCCGCCCCCCTCCCCGCACGTCCCCGCCGCCGAGCGCAATGGCGGGGAGGAACGCTCACCATCGCCCCCGCCGCTGGTGCTAGACGAGCATGTGCTGGTCAACCCGCTGGTGACATTGACTCTGCCGCTTTCGGCGTATCTGCCAGATGATTACATCCCGGAAACAACGATGCGGCTCGATGTGTACCAGCGTCTTGTGGCGGCCCACACGCCCCACACCGTCCAGGCGTTGCGGCGCGAACTGCGCGACCGCTTTGGCGAATTGCCAGAGCCGGCCGCCAATCTGTTGACCTGGCTCCATATCAAAGCGCTGGCCCTGAACGCGGGGGTCAACGCCATTACCACCACCGACGACGAATACCTTATCCAGATGCCCACATCGGAGCACGCCCGCAGCCGGTTACAACGCCGCTTTGGGCGCGACCGCAGCGTTTCCATTGGGGCCCAGTTTGTGCGGCTCAATCGTCGTAGCCTGGCTTCGGGTTGGATTGAGCGGCTTATCGCGGTACTGGAAACGCTCCAGGGCGGTCATCAACCGGAGGTATGGCTATGACCTGGTTTGCTACGATTTCATGACCCATAACCCGCCGAAAATGTGGTATGCTAGGATGTGCAATCTTGTCCTGCCAAAGCAGCAATGACCCAGAACAGCACAAGTGCAGAAGAGAGGAGAGAAAGCTATGTCACGTGAACGGTTCAAACGTCAATTGTCGGAGCTACGCGAAGACTTGTTGCGCCTGGGCAACCAGGTTGAACATGCCCTGGAACGCGCCATGCGCAGCCTGGAAACGTGGAACACAAGCCTTGCCGCCCAGGTGATAGACGATGACAACGAGATTGATACCGCCCGACGGAACGCGGAAGAACAGGTGATTACGCTCATCGCCACCCAACAACCGGTGGCCGCCGACCTACGCTTGCTTGGGGCCGTCTTTGCCATATCGTCTGAACTGGAACGGATAGGCGACTATGCCAGCAGCATTGCCCGCCGCCTTAAACGCATGACTACCCGCCCCATGCTTGTCACCCCGCCCGGCGCTATGTACGAGATGGCGTCGCTGTCCCAGAAAATGCTCAATACCAGTCTAGAGGCCTTTCTGCGCCAGGATACCGATATGGCCCATAGCCTGTCAGAGCTGGACAATCGCGTAGATGAGTTGGAAGATCGCCTGCGGGGAGAGTTGATTGACCAGGCCCGCAAAGACCCGCAGCGCATTGAGGCAGTCCTGGATATGCTCGATATTGTGCATGCCTTGGAACGAGCCGCAGACCGCGCAACTAATATTGCCGAACGTATTATTTACCTGGAAACCAGTACCATTGAAGAACTCAACTAGTCCGGACGGACGCGGGGTAGGGAAGCGACGTTTGCCCATGCCCTACCCCCTATCGCAGATGGTCAAGCAGCAGAGGGATATATAGTGCAGCCAGATAATCCGCAGAACATCAACCCGCAGCAGGAGGATGATCAGGATCAATCATCGCCCCCACCCGCGGAGAACATTCAGGTCAACCGCGATACATTACTGCTCCTGGGTATGCTTGTCTTGCTCATCTTCGCAGCGCTTTCATCCATGCTCTTTCATTTCCTGTTCGGCGCACAGCAAGAGGTCGCAACCGAGGTAACCAACACGCCTACCAGCATCGCCGCCGCGCCCGGCGCCACGGGGACGCTTACGGCTACCAGTGTCGCCGGCCTGCCAACCCCCACCCCGCCGGCCGGTACCACCTTCCCGCCCGGCCCTGGTACGGGCCCGGCCAGTAGTGCCGACCTCACCGCTACAGCCGATGCCCAACCGGGTATACCTGGCCCCGGCGGTACAACCGGCCCCGGTGTGGGGGGCACGCCCGGTGTGGGCGGTACGCCGGGCGTGGGGGGCACGCCCGGCCCCGGTGTGGGCGGTACGCCCGGTGTGGGCGGTACGCCGGGCACTATCCAACCTTACCCGGAACCCGGCGCGCCCGGCACTGGCACCCCTCAACCGGGTGTGCCAACCTTTGACCCCCAACGCCCCACCCCGGCGTGCCCAGCGGCGCCATCAGCGTCAACGCCAATGTCCTCGACCCCGACATGACGCCCGACGAGAACGGCAACCAGCTCCGCCAGA
>DAOTUK010000214.1:0-23931 GCA_034437375.1 Chloroflexaceae bacterium
CTGCCCGCCGCCCCAACAACCCGACAAAGCGCTGGCCATCCTTACCCCCATCAGCGCCAGTGGCGAAATAAGCGGCACGCAGATATTCATCAACGGAACCGCCCGCCACCCCTACACGCTAGATGTGGGCCACGGAGCCCACCCTTCCGCGTGGAATCTCTTGCACCGGAGCGGGCGTGGCATAGAAAACGGCCTGCTTGGCGTCTGGGACACCGGCGGATACCCGCCCGGCCCCTACACCATTCGGCTCAGTGTCACCACTCCGGAAGGAATGGTTGTTGAAACCACACAGGCAGTGTGGTATAAATAGCTAGAAAAACTTTTTTTACTATCAGGCGTTGCGACCCTGGTACAAACAAACGAGACGAGAGAACCTTTATGAGTAAACCGATTCCCTTTGTGGGCTATCAAAGCGAACTGGCCTACATAGACAGCGTAATACGCGAATGGGGCACCCTGCGGGTTGTCTGCATAGATGCCCCGGCCGGCGGTGGAAAGACTCGTCTGATGCAAGAGCTACGCCAACGCTATACCAGCACCAATGACGACTCCAACCTGGTTGTCACAGACATCATAGACTTTAACGACCCCACCATGCACAAACTTCAAAACATTGGCTATACCATAGCCCAGACCATAGACCCCAAAATCTTCGAGCCCTACCTGCGCGTGCTGCTCAACTGGCGCAAAATGGAACTCTCCGGCGTTGGCTTCGAGCAATTGAGCCAGGCCGCCCGCGCTGTCAACCAGACCTTCATCAGTTGCTTTAATATGATTACCGCCCGCGTCATCCTGCTAGTAGACACCCTCGATGCCCTGGGCGACCTCTCTATCCTCCACAACCTGATCCAATCCGGCAAACAGCTTCAAAACGTGGTCGTGGTGCTGGCCGGTCGCAACGTCCAGGCTATTGGCGAATCGCTCTCGGCAGAGCTTGGGAAGGATGTCAAAACGATTATCTTGCCACCCTTGAGCCAGCAAGCCGCCCAAACCTATATGCACCACCTGGAAAAAGAGCTCCGCATCTCGCTAGAACCAGCGCTGATTGACAAGCTCATCTTCCTGAGCAACGGGCGCGTTCCGCTGCTCGACCTGTCGGTCAAGCGCTTTGCCCATCCCCATACGCTACCCTGGCTAACCACATGTTCTCTGTCCGAGTTGGAAGCGGCCTCGCCCGCAGAGCACCAACAACGCCAGCACGAATTTGAGCGCGAACTGGCCAACCACATAGCCCATACCCAACAGCTCAAAGGCTGGCTAACGCTCATCCTGGCCCATATCTACCCGCTCGACGTCGCCATGACCGCCGAACTGCTGGCCATCCCCGAAGATACCGCCCGCTCATTGCTCGACAGCGCATCGCAATATGTGGATATAAAACAGCTTCCGCATGGCCGCATCTGCTTGCATGACGACATTCAACGCATCATCAACGACCACGCCTGGCCGGGCATAGACGCCAACGGCGACAAGCGCCGCCGCCAGAGCAAACTCACAGTAGACTATATGCAACGGCGCATAGCAGACATTAGCCAGCGCCTGGATGAACTGTACCACACCACGCAGCAACTTACCTACGAACAAAGCAATACCAGATCGAGCAGCGAGCCATTTCTGGAACGCACCGCGCTTGAATGGGAGCGCCACCACCTGCACGTGCAACAACTGCGCCACACCATCTTCATCAATAGCGAAGAGGGCCTGCAAACCTTCATTACCAAGTTTGACCAGACCACCCAGACCTACAACCTGAGCCTGCGCAAAAAGCTGCTCACCGAACTACAATCGCATACCCACCACCTCACCCCCGAAAGTGTGTACGAACTGGATAGCCGCCGCGTGCGTCTACTCCTGGACGAGTGCCAATACCAGGAAGCCTACGACCTGGCAACCCGGCTCATTACCAACCCCAACCGCACCCCCGCCCAACATATCGCTATGCTGATTGAACGGGGCAACGCCAGTATACGCCTGGGCCACTACCAGGACGCTATGGAGGACTTCGACCAGGCCATCGAGCTGAGCCAGATGCACCAGTTAGAAAACTGGCTGGTCCAGGCGCAGCACGCGCGCGGATGGGCCTATAGCAACCAGGGCATCTATGACCAGGCGCTGGCCGACTATCTCGAATCCTACCAGGGCTGCTTGCGGAGCAACAACACCGAACAAATCGCCTGGATACTCAACCATATTAGCTACATCCACGCCCTGCGCGGCAACCGCCACGCCGCCATTGAAAGCTGTCACGCCGCCCTGGAGCTCTGGGAAGAACTGGACGCCCCCCGCGGCCTGGCCGCCGCCTATACCACCATGGGCGAAGTCTATGTCCGCTTCAACCAACCCCACGACGCGCTGGCCTACTACACCCGCGGGCTCAACCTCTTTGCCCACCAGAACGACCTGGAATGGATGAGCACCGTTCGCGTCGGTCGCGCCTTTGCCTTCCAGACGCTCCGCGAATTGGACAAAGCGGTTGAAGAACAAAACTGGGCCCTGGCCCACGGCCCCGTTAATCTGAAACCCCGCATTCTCTACTCGCAAGCGCTCAACAGCCTGCTTGAACACAAAGTCGAACAAGCCCGCAGCCGGCTAGAAGCGTGCCGCCAGATTAGCCAGCAAATAGGGGATCGCTTCAACGATTACAAGAGCTTTGCCGACCTGGTAGAGCTGGCCTGGGAACAGCAAGAATGGTCGCGCTGGCAAACCTTCTACGACGAACACAACCGCCTCTATGCCCAACGCAAAGGGATAGACGCGCTGCGCCTGCGCGGCTCCTGTCTGCGCAAAATTGCCGACCTGGCCATTTGCGCGGGCAACTACGACATTGCGCTTGAAACGTACCAACACGGCCTACCGCTCATTGCCCAGTACGAAGTCCACGAACGCTATACCATTCGTTCGCAGATTAAACAGACCGACAACCGCCTGCGCGTCAGTGTGCCCGGCAAGGTATTGCACCGGCTTGGCCAGGATCTCACGCAATTCTGGCTTAGCCGCGACGAACTGGTCACAAAATACCCGGAGGTGTTACTGCTCTTTCGGCAATGGTAGGGCCGCCGCAGGGGAGGGGAACGTTACTCCCCTCCCCTTAGCCCCGCCGCGAGCGCAGCACCTCTGCCACCCAGGCCGCCGCATCACCCTCCAGCGGAACATCGGGCAGGCGCGTATAGTCTACCGACAAATCATAGTTCAACGAATGATACACCGTATCCAACGCAGCCTGCACATCAAGCACCGCATCAGGCTCGCCCACCTGAAGCGGTATCGGTATCGTTGGCAATGGCTCCTCTAGCGCAATGGGCCATAGCTCCACCGTGGGGCGTCGTTCGGCGCGGCTCAGCACCACCATATAGGGCGTATCGGGAAGATCCGCTTCCACTGGCAAGCGCTCCCCCTTGCGCAACAAATCTATCTCAACCAGATGGACGGCACTTTGCAAAATGCGTTCGCGCCGCGCCAGATAGTCGCGGCGGCCATTACCACGCTTATTCGCCAGCGTCAACAAATCAATAATCGTCACGAGACTGCGGGTACGCACATCGCGTACTTCAATCGTCACATGCGGAACCCGCCCGGCCAACGCCGTGGTCTGCTGTAGCGGCTGTGGCGCAATCTTCGACCCGACCTCCACGGTAATACTATGGCGCAACACCTCATCAAAAAAGCGCCGCGTCGTGCGCACCGTATAGCGCGGGCGCAAGCGGGCCGCCAACTGCCGCGCAATCTCGGTACTCAACTCGGTATGCACACTCAACCACTCGCGGCCCTCTAAATAGGGGTCCATTCCAGGAAAAGGAGACTTCATAGTTCTCGCTCCAAACACGCTCTTGCCAATAGCAACCGGTCATAACCAGCAATCATACCAGTGACGGGTGATGCGTGACGCGAGGATACGTGATACGAACGCACACGATGCTACGAAATAGGTAGCGGTAATCACCCGAACCAGCAATCACTTTCTTATTATAGCATCTTCTTACCCCATATTCGGGTGATTACCGCTAGAGCAATCAAGGCACTTGCAACGTCTTCCGTCAACCAGGACACCTGGGGAGCGGACAGGGACGGGCCCCGCAAAACCACCTTTTGGGGGGGGTGGGGCGCGGCGAAGCCGCGCCCCACCCCCCGTATCTCGCGCCGACGGCGCACATCACCGGCTGCGCATGCAACAAAGCCTGATTCTGTCGTCGGCACGGCGACGTTGCAATCACCCTGCTAGAGCAATCAAACGACGCTCGTACAACAGTACCTGGGAACGGAAAATATTTTGCCACCGCCTCGCCTCACAGCGCACCTGTCACAGGTATAACCCCATAGCACTGTAATTACCACCCCTATAATAAGAACCAGCACATAGCGCACTTGTCAACGATGCAAAACATTGACGTCTATGGAAAGCTCGTGGTACAATCACGCGGTCAGCACTAACAGCCAACCAACTGGAGGAGCACCCGTATACCTGTCTGTACCACCAGCGCCAGGATAGTGGCCGGCGCAACAACCGGCCAGACCGGCGATGGTGCTGGTATGCATCCCGCAACGCTGCGCCACCTGCATACCACGAGCCCCGCGCCATAACATCCAGACCAACCTGATCGTATGTATCAAAAAAAAACCCCGCAAACGACGTGGTTTGATGGAAAGGAAGTAGGATACCAACCATGGCAAAGTTTGACACCGTATTGGTTGCAAACCGAGGAGAAATAGCCCTGCGCGTTATGCGAGCCTGCCGCGAACTGGGGCTACGCTCGGTCGCCGTCTACTCTGAAGCAGACCGCGACGCGATGCATGTAAGCTATGCCGACGACGCCTATATGATTGGGCCGCCGCCCTCAAGCGAGAGTTACCTGAACATTGACCGTATCATCGCCACCGCCCGCCAATCTGGCGCGGGTGCCATCCACCCTGGCTATGGCTTTCTCTCAGAAAATGCCGACTTTGCCCGCGCCGTCGAACAGTCCGGTATCATCTTCATTGGCCCCCCCCCCGAAGCAACCGAAGCGCTTGGTGGAAAGGTAGCGGCCCGCAACATTGCCCGCTCGGTCAATGTCCCCATGGTACCGGGCACGCTCGAACCACTGAAAGATGTGGAGGAAGCGCACCGCATTGCCAAAGAATTTGGCTTCCCCATCGCTATTAAAGCTGTTGGCGGTGGCGGCGGACGGGGGCTGCGCGTGGTACAGCGCCCGGACGAGATAGAGGCCGCCTTCGAAAGCGCCCGCCGCGAGGCCATCCTCTCCTTCAAAAATGACGCGCTCTACATTGAAAAATATCTCACCAACCCGCGCCATATTGAAATACAAATACTCGCCGACACGCACGGCAATGTCGTGTATGTCGGCGAGCGCGACTGCTCGATACAACGCCGCCACCAGAAACTCATCGAGGAGTGCCCCTCGCCCGTCCTCACCCCACAGCAGCGGGCCGACATCGGCGCAGCCGCCATTCGATTGCCCCAGGCCGTCAACTACGTTGGCGCCGGTACGCTGGAATTTCTCTACGAAGACGGCAACTTCTATTTTCTCGAAATGAACTCGCGCATCCAGGTGGAACATACCGTCACCGAAATGGTCTTTGGCATTGACCTGGTGAAAGCCCAGATACGCATTGCCCAGGGCGAGCCGCTCTGGTTTACCCAGAACGACATCCCCCCCCGCGGGCACGCCATCGAATGCCGCATCAACGCCGAGGACGCCCTCGCCGGGTTCCGCCCGGCCCTTGGCACTATCGGCGCCTACCGCGAACCATCCGGGTTTGGGCTGCGCGTAGATAGCGGCGTCCGCTCAAACTGGACTATTCCCCAATACTACGACTCGCTTATCTCAAAACTGGTTGCCTGGGGGATGGATCGGACAGAAGCGATAGCCCGTATGCGTCGCGCACTCAAAGATTACTTGATAGAGGGAGTCACCACCACCATACCCTTCTACCACGTGGTCATGCAGCACGAAGATTTTATCAACAGCAACGTCAGCGTCAACTTCATACCCCAACACCCTGAACTCATAGAGCAACTCAAAGCCAGCCCAGAACAGGCCGATATTTCTATACCACTCGAACCAGAAGAACCAATGCGTACCTTCACGGTAGAAGTCAACCGCCGCCTGTTCAATGTGCGGGTGAGCGAAAGCGGCGCGGGCGAGAATGGGAAGGGTGCGGGCAAACCACGCCGCAAGAAGGCTGCGGCCGGCAAGTCGAAGGCCAGCGCGGCCCCCTCAAACGCTATCGTCTCGCCTATTCAAGGTACCGTAACGGCGCTACGGGTTAAAGAGGGACAAGAAGTTGATTCGGGGCAAGTCCTGTTTATTGTGGAAGCAATGAAGATGGAAAACGAGATTGCGGCCCCCAAAGCCGGCAAAATCGGCACGATTCAAGCCAGGCAGGGTACCACCATCGAATCCGGCGGGGTGCTGGCTACCTTCGCAGAGTAACGCATCATCCAAAATCTATCGGGTCGCTGGTATCGCCACCGGTGGCCCGACGCCTCCCCTTGCACACACTATCCCTAGAACAGCCAGGCCCTCCCCAGGCGCTACGGTACCCAGGGTTGAACCGTGGGCATCGGCTCGGCAACCGTCGGTTGCACTGGTACTGCGGTCGGCGGTTCCGGTACAGCCGTCGGTTGCACTGGTACTGCGGTCGGCGGTTCCGGTGGAGCGGGCGCCGCGGTCGGCGGTTCCGGTACGGCCGTCGGCGGTCCCGGTGGAGCGGGCGCCGCGGTCGGTTGCACGGGCGCCGCGGTCGGTTGGGCCGGAGCCGCGGTCGGTTGCACCGGCGGCAACGTCGGTTGCACCGGGGCTATTGGCTGTCGTCCACTCGTCGGGGTTTGCGATTGATTGGGTATGGGCGTGCGCGTCGGGCGACTGGTTCGCGTCGGCGTGCGCGTCGGGCGACTGGTCTTTGTCGGTGCGCGTGTCGGAGAGTCCGTGGCAGTCGGGGTCGTCGTATTTGTCGGTATGGCCGTAGGAGTGGCCGTAGGCTCTGTTACCAGATTGCGCAAATTCTCGCCAATAGCATTGACACCGGACGGGTCAAAGGAAAAGATAAGCGTGATACCCAGAACGAGCGCCAGAATAGCCGCCGTGGCCCAGACCACGAGTTTTGAGGGCTGCGGTATGGATAATTTCCTTGACGGGCCGGGGATAATGGGTGGCTCCTGGAGATGGGAGGCATGGAACTTTTCGTAGTAATCTACTACCTGGCTCTGGTCAACCCCCAGATAGTCCGCATAGGCCCGCATCATCTGGGACGCCATAGGCCCACGCGGCAGCAAGGAGAATTTCTCCTCTTCCATCGCCTGAAGATACCACATCCGAATATGCAAATCGTTTTCGGCCTGAACCAGCGTAATACCCTTACGGCGACGGGCAAGAGACAATCGGCGGCCCGGTGTTTCATCGGCCGGCAGCGTATCATCGCCATTGTCTAGCGCATCAGCATCAAGCGGGACCTGGTAATCTTGCAACAGCGCCAACGCATCCGTTTCTGACATAAAGACGGATTCGTGATCGTTCGAAGGGCGCTGGAATGCGGCGGAGGTTTCGGATGATTCCTGGTACCAGCGCACGCCAGAGGGGGACGGTTGGGCCGCAGGAGCGACCGGGGCCGGGGGAAAGTTGAATGATGGGGTAGGGGCGGGGGCGGGGGCCACGCTCTGCTCTTGAAAATAATCTGAGTCGTTCAGGCGCAGGCGGATACGCGCCAGCAATTCTGAAATACGGTACGGCTTGGGGATATAATCTACGGCCCCCGATTCCAGGCCACGCACGACATCCTCTTCGCGTCCGTTGGCGCTCAACACAATCACGGGGGCATGGGGGGCGATATGGTCAAGCAATTGCCAACCGTCGCCACGGCTGGTTTTGACTTCAAGCAGCACCAGATCCGGCTGCTGTTGCTCAAACAACGCTTCGGCCGGCTTGACCGCGCTCATCTTGAGCACGTCATAGCCTTCTTGTTCAAGCTGCGAGCCTAGATGGGCCAGCAGCGATACATCATCATCTACAATCAGGATGGTAGCCAAACAATTCCCCCTCACATCCCTTTTTCCTGCCCTGGTATGGGTTATCATTATAACATGAAACGTTCTGCTCCTGCCAATGACGTATGGCCAATATCATGGCGATTGCAACGTCGCCGCATCTCGCCGCCCGCCGCCCGCCGCCCGCATCTCGCCCCCCGCCGCCCGCGCCCCGCCGCCCGCCTCCCGCGCCCCGCCGCCCGCCTCACCCGTCACTGTACCCTATCATACGGGCCAGATTTCTGGTATCATATGGGGTAATAGCAACCATCCACAACGTATGAAGTCATTGGTATGACCTATAGCGATTTTACCCTATTGAGGGTGGTCTGGGGCAATGCGCCGGGCAGATGGTCGGAGCCCGCCTGTTTAACCAGCGTGAAGGCCACGACCTCGCAACCCTCTTTGGATGTGTCACGACCGGCGACGAATGGCACTTTCTCAAACTGGAAGGCGACACAGTGGTGATTGATAGCGACCGCTACTACCTGGATAACGTTGGAACCATCCTGGCTATCTTCCAACACATGCTGGCCCACTACCACCTCCCCACCCCCTAGGCCCTTCCCGCCGCTCCGCCTCCCGCCGCTCGCCCCACCGCCTCACCCCCACGGTATCGTCACCCGCACACTGGTGCCCCCCTGCGGGCCGGCCCCAAGACCGAGCGTACCGCCCAACTTCTCCGCCCGTTCGCGCATACTCTTCAAGCCAATACCGCCCTTGCTATCCACCGTCGCGGCATCAAAGCCAGTGCCATTGTCATAGATTTCTAACACCACCGACTGCGCATCGTGGTGAACGTGTACCGTTACCGCCGTCGCCGAAGCATGCTTGAGCGCATTGTTTAACGCCTCCTGAGCAATACGGTACAGCTCCTCTTCGACAGGCGCGGGCAAGGCTATCACATCGTCGGCCAGCAGGCGAGCATCAATACCGGCCCGCCGCTCCACCGCGCCAAGCCGCTGGTGCAACGCGCCAAGCAAACCCTCCTGCTCAAGCACGGGCGGCCGCAACTCATGCACCAGCAAGCGCATCTCCTTCAACGCCTGCTGCCCAATAGCGCCAAGCTCCGCCAGCGAATCAGTGACGTTTTCCAGACGCCCGGCGCTGGACAGACGCCGCCACCCCTCCGCCAGCAAGGTCAGGCTGTACAACGACTGCGTGACAGAGTCATGCAACTCTCGCGCCAATCGTCCGCGCTCCTCCACCACCGCCGCATGCCGCGCGCGCTGGCGCAGTTCAGCATTCTCAATAGCCAGCGCGGCCTGGTAAGCAAAGGCAACCACCAGGCCAATCTCTTCGTCTGAAAACTGGCGCACGTGGGGATAGTAGAGCGCAATACAGCCATACGTTTCCGAGCGATGATCAGATGTGCCCTGGCGCACCAGCGGCACAGCCACCAGCGTGCGGTAGTGCTGTCTGAGCAGTGCGCACCAATGCGGACTGAGGCCAATCGCATCACGCGCAGCCTCGGACAAATCGGAGATAATGACCGGCTGGCGCTGCGCCACGGCCACCCCCAGAAAGCTGCGCCCCACCGGAAAGGAGCGATATTCTACCAGCGTGTCGGGCAACCCACACCACGCCTGCAAGGCAAAGGCCGCCTGGTCGGGTTGCAAGCGATAGATAGCGCCGCTCTGGGTACCAAGCAACATACCACCCTCAGCGACAATGTAATCCAGTATTTCATCCAGCGAACGGTTGGAGTTGAGAATCGTCAACAGGTCGCGCAGACGTTCGGCCACCTGCCGCCGCCGCTCTATCTCGTGGGTGCGCTCGCTCACCTTCTGCTCCAGGTTGCGGTTGTAATCCTCCAATTGCTCGTTCAGGTGGCGCAATTGGCGCTCGCTCTCGCGCAGGGCCTCTTCGGCCCGCTGGCGCTCTAGCTCAACGCCAGCGCGGGCCGCAAAAATCTTCAAGATAGACATATCGGCGGACTCACAGCGCATGGGCTTATCGTCGGCTACCGCAATATGCCCCAACACATCGCCGCCAGAGCCATAGAGCGGCACCCCCAGGTACGCTTCCATCGTCGTTTTCGGAAAGCGTTCGCGCAACTTCTCCGGGTAGTAGCGCACCGACCCCTCCACCACATCTTCGCAGGGGGTACCCGCTACATCATACTCGATGTTATCGGTGAAATCTTCGTCGCGCAGCAGCGCCAGCGTGCGGAGCCGCGTCATCGTCTTATCGGTACACTCGGTTATGAAGGCATAGCGCACCTGAAACGCCGCCGCCAGATGGCGCATAAGCGAGCGGAAGAAATCGCCCCCCGTCACAGCGGCGGTTCCCTCGGTAATGGCCATCAGCAACGCTTCTGCACAACGGCGCTGGTCTGTGTCGGCTTGCGATAGGTTGGGGCCCATGGTTGCTCCTCCAGTCGAGACACTCTCTCCATTCTACCGCATGTCGCCAGCACACCCGGTAGTGAAAATTGCCTACCTTCAGACATGCCTTTTGGCTATGCCCACACCGCCGTAAAACTGGTATCATAACCGGTGAGGCGGTGCCGCGCGAGGCGGTGCCGCGCGAAGTGATGCCGCGCAAAGCATCATAATGGAAAGGAGCAAACCGTATGCGAAAGATACCCGCTTCTGAAATAACCCCCGAACATATCTACCTTTCACGCCGCCGCTTTATGGGCGGGGCCGGCGCCGTGGCCAGCGCCCTGCTGCTGGCCGCGTGCGGGGTACAAAATCCGCCCCCTGCCCCAAACGCCTCCACCCCCTCGCCCCCGTCGGTCAACACCGACGAACTGGGCGACCCGCTCAACACCTACGAACAAATAACTAATTATGTCAATTATTATGAATTTTCGACCGATAAGCAGAAAGCCGTCACGCTGGCCCAGGCCTTGCCCACCTCGCCCTGGTCTGTCGCGGTGGGCGGCCTGGTCAACAACCCCAAAACGTACGACATAGACGACCTCCGCAAGACCTTTCCGACGGAGGAACGCATCTACCGGCTGCGCTGCGTCGAAGCGTGGTCAATGGTCATTCCGTGGGAGGGGTTTCCGCTATCCAAATTGCTCGAGGACGTAGAGCCAACCGCAGAGGCCAAGTATGTCCGCTTTGAGACGCTCTACGACCCGCAGAATATGCCGGGGCAGAAGAATGCATCCTTTGCCTGGCCTTACGTCGAGGGGTTACGTCTGGATGAGGCGATGGAGGATTTAACGATCCTGGCGACGGGGATGTATGGCCACCCGCTGCTGCCGCAGAATGGCGCCCCCGTCCGGCTCGTTGTGCCCTGGAAATATGGCTTCAAGAGCATTAAATCTATTGTCAAAATTGACCTGGTGAAGGATATGCCCGTCTCGCTCTGGATGGCCGCCGCCCCCAACGAGTATGGCTTTTACGCCAATGTCAACCCGGACGTATCGCACCCGCGCTGGTCGCAAGAAACCGAGCGCCGTATCGGCGAGGGCGGACGGCGCGACACGCTCTACCTGAACGGGTATGATGATGAGGTAGCCCACCTGTACAAGGGTATGGACCCGACCAAATTGTACTAGCAATGGGAGCGACAATGCATAGGAAATGGCTTTCGTGGGCGGCGCACGTGGGGGCGCTCGTGCCCCTCGCCTGGCTCATCTGGGACTACACCCAGGGCCACCTCACCTTCAACCCCATACAGGATATAACCCTGCGCACAGGCGAGGCGGCCCTGATCTTGCTACTCCTCTCACTGGCGTGTACGCCGTTGAACACGCTGTTTGGGTGGCGGCAGGTCTTGCCATTGCGCCGCCCCCTGGGCCTGTACGCGGCCGGCTATGCCGCGCTCCACCTGCTCACCTTCGTAGGGCTCGACTATGGCTTCGACATAGGCGCTATCGGCAAGACAATAGCCGAAAAACGCTATATTATGGCCGGGCTCGCCTCGTTCGTCCTGCTGCTGGCGCTGGCGATTACCTCTACGCGGGGGTGGATGAAGCGCCTGGGCAAAAACTGGAAACGGTTGCACCGGCTGGTCTACCTGGCCGCGCTGCTGGCCGTCCTCCATTTTATCTGGCTCGTCAAAGCCGATTTGACCGAACCGCTTATCTACGCTACGCTTTTAGGAGTACTGCTGGTGGTACGGATACCACCCATTACCCGTAGCATTACGTCGTTCCGCACAAAACAGAAAAGGACGTAACGGAACTATGACAGAGCAAGCGAACGAAACCGACATACAAACCTATGCGACCGTTGAGCAACTCATGCACGCCACCGCCGAAGAAATAATCTTCCAGGCCGCAGAATCCATTGCCACCCGCGGCTACCTTGCCTTGGCGCTGGCCGGTGGCTCCACCCCGCGCCAGTTGTATACCCTGCTGGCCAACAAGGATTTGTCCGCCCGTATCAACTGGTCGCGCGTCTATCTGTTCTGGGGTGACGAGCGCTGCGTACCGCCCGACCACCCCGACAGCAATTACCGCATGGCGTACGATAGCCTGATCAAGCGCGTACCGATACCGGCCAGTAATATCTACCGCATACCGGGGGAACAACGCCCCGAACAGGCCGCAGAGCATTACCAGAACATGCTCCAGAACTTCTTTGCCGCGCCACTTGCCGAAGAGCCAATGGCCACCTTTGATATGGCGTTGCTTGGAATGGGCACCGATGGCCACACCGCCTCGCTCTTCCCCGGTACAGCCGCGCTCCAGGAGCAAACCCGCCTGGTGGTAGCGCATTATGTCGAACAGGTACGAGCGTGGCGCATCACGCTCACCCCCGCGGCCCTGAACCATGCCCGCCACATCGTCTTTCTCGTGGCGGGTGCGGAGAAAGCAGAGCGGTTGCAGCAGGTGCTACAGGGCGAGGAGCAACCGGACGTATTGCCCGCGCAGGTGGTACAGCCGGTGCATGGAAAGGTACGCTGGATGGTAGACGCGGCCGCGGCCAGCGCATTGGAGGAGTAGATACCATTGTATGAGAAGGGGAAAACAACATGGAATTGGGAATGATTGGTCTGGGCAAGATGGGCGCCAATATGGTCACCCGCCTGGCAAAGGGGGGGCATCGCGTCGTCGCCTATGCCCGCACGCCATCCAAAGTTGAAGCCGCCGTCGCCGAAGGGGCCGTCGGCTCCAGTTCGCTGGCCGATCTGGTAGGCAAACTGTCCGCCCCCCGCGTGGTGTGGGTGATGGTGCCGGCCGGCGCCGCCACCGACGAGACGATAGCTCAATTAGCCGACCTGCTGGACGCGGGCGATATTATCATTGATGGCGGCAACAGCAACTACAAGGACACCATACGCCACGCCGAATGGCTGCGCGAGCGGAACCTGCACTTTGTTGACGTGGGCACCAGCGGCGGCATATGGGGGCTTACCGAAGGCTATAGTATGATGATTGGCGGCGAAGCGTCCGTGGTGGAGCAACTCACGCCTATCTTTGCCACGCTGGCCCCCGGCCCCGACCAGGGATGGGGCCACGTGGGGCCGCACGGCTCCGGCCACTTTGTCAAGATGGTACACAATGGCATCGAGTATGGCATGATGCAAGCCTATGCCGAAGGCCTGGACTTGCTGCGCCGCAAGAGCGAATTTGCGCTCGACCTGCACCAGGTCAGCACCATCTGGCAGCACGGCAGCGTGGTACGCTCCTGGTTGCTCGATCTGATCGAGCGAGCCCTGGACGAGAATCCCACGCTGGAGGATATTGCGGCCTATGTGCCCGACTCAGGCGAAGGACGCTGGACAGTGATAGAGTCGGTCGAACTGGGCTGCGCCATCCCCGTAATTACGCTGGCCTTGCAGCGCCGCTTCCGCTCCCGCGATGAAGACCCCTTCAGCGATAAGCTCCTGTCGGCTATGCGCAACCAGTTTGGCGGCCACGCGGTCAAGCGCAAGGGGGAGGCATAAGTATGGGCGAAGCACTACCCAACACGATTGTTATTTTCGGGGCATCGGGCGATCTCACCTATCGCAAGCTCATACCGGCGCTGTACCAGCTTTACCGCAAGGAGCGCCTGCCCGCCCATACGCACATCGTCGGCTTTGCCCGCCGCCCCTACAGCCACGCCGATTTCCGCGAGCGGATGCGCAACGCGGCGCAGGAATTTGCCAGCACCACCTTCAACCCGGAGCTATGGGAGAGCTTCGAGCCAACCCTGTGGTACGTGCGTGGCAATTTGAAGCAACCAGAGGACGTTCACACCCTGGAACACGAACTGCGCGAGATAGAGCAGGGCCCGGCCAACCGCCTCTACTACCTGGCTACCGCACCCGAATTGTACGTACCGGTAATTGAGAACCTGGCCGCGGCGGGGATGGCCCGCGAGGATGGCGGCACGCGGCGCGTGGTGATTGAAAAGCCCTTCGGGCGCGACCTGGCCTCGGCCCACGAACTCAACGACAGCATTCACAACGCCTTCCAGGAACACCAGGTCTACCGCATAGACCACTACCTGGGCAAGGAGACGGCCCAGAACATCCTCTTTTTCCGCTTTGGCAATACCGTATTTGAAACAGTGTGGAACCGCAACTACGTTGACCACGTGCAGATAACCGTGGCGGAGACGGTCAACGTGGGACACCGCGCCGGCTACTACGACACCTCCGGCGTGCTGCGCGACATGTTCCAGAACCACCTGCTGCAATTGCTGGCGCTGGTGGCGATGGAGCCGCCGGCCTCCTTCCGCGCCGACGCGGTACGCAACGAAACGACCAAAGTACTGGAAGCGGTGCGCCCGATGAACGACAAACTGGTGCAACGCAACACGCTGCGAGCGCAGTACGAGGGCTACCGCGACGCGCCCGGCGTGGCTGAAAATTCCGAAACCGCTACCTATGGCGCGATGCGGCTGTATGTAGACAACTGGCGCTGGCAGGGGGTGCCCTTCTACCTGCGTTCGGGCAAGGCGCTGGCCACGCGGGTTTCCGAAATCAATATCCAATTTCACCGCCCGCCCCACCTGATGTTTCCCTTGCCACCAGAGCGCCGCATCTCGCCAGACGTGCTGAGCCTGTGCATTCAACCAGACGAAGGGATACACTTTCGCTTTGAGGCCAAGGTGCCCGACACGGTAACGGAGATGCGCACGGTGGATATGTCGTTCAACTACGCCGATACCTTTGGCGAGTGCAGCATCCCCGAAGCATACGAGCGCCTGCTACTTGACGCGCTTATCGGCGATGCAACGCTGTTTATCCGTAGCGACGCTATCGAACGCTCGTGGCATATTATAGACCCCATCCTGCACGCCTGGGAGGGCAACGCGGCCCCGCCGCTGGCGACCTATCCGCCGGGCAGTTGGGGCCCCGACGCGGCCGACCGCTTTATTGAAAGCGATAACCGTACCTGGTTGTGGAGCGGCGGCAGCCGGGTGAATCGGCGGCAAGAAACCAGCCAATAGTGGAGGGACGGTATGCATCTAGAAGATTACTTTGATTTTCTCGAATCAGAAGACATCCGCATCAAGGGACACCGCATCGGTATAGAACATGTTATCAAGCTCTACCATGACGGTTTCAGTCCTGAACAAATGGCCCAACACCACCCCGGACTGAGCCTGGAAAAAATCCATGCGACCATCACCTACTACCTGCACAACAAAGAGGCGATAGACGAGTATATAGCCGAGGGCGATGCATGGCGGAGCAGTACCAGCAATCGCTGCAAGACCCGACATCGCCAATACATCGCATTCGTCAGTTGCAGGCCAGCCAGTGAGCAGCTTTTTTCCTACCTCCGCCCCTCCACATCCGCGGCGGTGGGCCGGTCGGCCCCAATCTGCACCACCTGTAAAAAGTTGGTCGGCCCCCGCGCCCCAAAGGGATAGCCCCCCACCAGCACAACGGTATTGCCCTCGTGGGCCAGGTTGTACTGCATAAGCGCATCGTAGACCTGCTGCGCCTTCTCCAACACATCGTCGGTCGCCTTGTGGGTCCAGACTGGCGTTATCCCCCACAGGAGATTCATGCGCCGACAGATAGCCTCGTCGGGGGTCAGCGCCAGCACCGGCACAGGTGGGCGCTGGTTAGAGATAAGCCGCGCCGTGTTGCCGCTCAGCGTACGGGCGACAATTGCATCTACCGAGAGCGCCTTGACCAGCGCGATAGCCGCCTCGCTCACCGCGCGGGGGATACTCTCGCGTGGCCGCAAGCGCAAATCCAGCAGCGGGTCGTGTTCGGTGCGCCGTCCGCTGGCCTCGGTGGCCTCGGCAATGCGCGCCATCATCTTGACCGACTCTATTGGATAGAGCCCCGCCGCCGTCTCCCCGCTCAACATCACCGCGTCGGTGCCATCAATAATCGCGTTGGCCACGTCGCTGGCCTCGGCGCGGGTAGGGCGGGGGTGGCGTATCATCGAGTCGAGCATCTGCGTCGCCGTAATCACCGGAATACCCGCATCATTGGCCGCCTCTATCAACATCTTCTGCACGGCCGGCACCTTCTCCGTGGGTATCTCTACCCCCAGGTCGCCCCGCGCCACCATAATACCATCCGCCGCACGGACGATCTCCTGGATGTCGTCCAGCGCCTCCGGCTTCTCTATCTTCGCTATCACCGGGGTCTTTTTGCCCGCCGCCGAAATGCGCATCTTCAAATCGGCTATATCGGTGGCCCGCCGCACAAACGAGAGCGCCACATAGTCTACATCCAACGACAGGCCAAACTCAAGATCGGCGGCATCTTTGGGCGTGAGCGAGGGCGAACTAACATGCACGCCCGGCAGATTGATACCCTGCTTCTCGCGCAGCTCCCCCCCAAAGACTACCTCGGTTTCAACCTCATCATTGGTACAGCGCAACACGCGCAGCTCAATCAGGCCATCTGAAATAAGAATACGATCGCCGGCGCGGACATCGTGGGGCAGCGGCTCGTAAGTGGTACAGACACGCTCAGCGTCGCCTTCATAGGCGCGGGTGGTAATAGTAAAGCGTTGACCGGGTTCCAACTCCACCGGCTCGCCCCCGCGCAGGGAGCCGGTGCGTATCTTGGGGCCTTGCAAATCTTGCAAGATAGCCAGCGGACGGCGGGACTGTCGCGCTGTCTCGCGCAATAGCTGAATATTGCGGGCGTGGTATTCCTGCGTTCCATGCGAAAAGTTAATGCGGGCCACATCCATACCGGCGTCTAACAGCTTCATAACCATACCGGTGCTATCGCTGGCCGGCCCAATCGTGGCGATAATCTTGGTTCGGCGCATAGTTTGCTCCTCCATACTGGATGATGTGGAAACAACACAACGCTGTGGCACTCCCAGAGTAGCCGAAGAGGGCACACTTTGCAAATGAGCCGCCTCGTGCCGCCCATGTAATCTACGTTACAAAAAAACCGCCCCACCCATGCTATACTATAACCATCTCCTTCTCCTCTCTTCTCTTGTTTCAGGGGTTCTGGGCTACCAGAACCCCTGAGGCATTTTTTGCCCCCGCCTCATACCCCAATATGCTGCAACACCACCGCCAACCCGGTCAACACCAGCGCCCCCCCGATTATCAGATAGACCAGCGCCGGCCCGATAGCCCGCAACGACGGCAACTTTCGCCCCCCACCCTGCGGCGAATCATACTCGATACGCTGTCCGCGCCAATACGTCACCCGCTTCTGGCCGCCCACCGGCGAATGGCTCGTCCAGATACGCCACCCAAGCCATACCACGTACCCCCCGCCACCCGATAACAACACCGCCACCAGCGGCCAGGGCAAGCGCTGAATATTGGCCAACACAGCCACCACCACAATCAAGCCCACCCAACGCCAATCAAACCCACGCTGTCCCATCAACACCCCCTTGCCCCACAAACAATTTCAAACCAACAAAAAAACGCAGAGCACACCCGGAGCACCAGCGGCCCCTTCTCCTCTGCGTCCCCTCCCCCCCTATGATCGCACTATTTCCGCTTTGGCGCAAACCGCGCCAACACCACCCCCAACTCATACAACAAATACATTGGCACCGCCAGCAACAACAAATTCACCGGATCGCCCGTTGGTGTAATAAACGCCGCTACCACCACCACCACCAGCAGAGCATACCGCCGATAGGCCACAAGCTGCGCGGCCGTTATCAACCCCAACGCCGCCAGCACATAAATAACCACGGGCAACTCAAATACCACACCATTGATCAACACCATCACCGTCACGGTCTGAAGAAAATCGGCCAGCGACGGCTGTACCGCAATCAGCGCCGAATCACTAAACCCGATCAGAAAGCGAATAGCCACCGGCACCGTGACAAACCACCCGAACGCCACCCCCGACAAAAAAAAGCCCATGACAAAGGGCAACGCCAGAAACACATAGCGCCGTTCCTTCTTTGTCAATCCAGGGCTTACAAACGCAATAATCTGATAGACAATAACCGGCATCGCCAGCACCACCCCCACCGCCAGCGCGACCTTCATATAACTGGAAAACGCTTCCACCGTGCCCACGGCCTGCAAGGGCGGATAGGGTCGGTCGGTGGGGGCAAAGGCCGCAATAATCACATCTACCAACCGCAACGGCCCCAACACCAGAAACAGCCCCACCCCCATACCCACCAGCACGGCAAGACCGGCCCGCACCAGACGGTCGCGCAGCTCGCGCAAATGCTCTATCAACGATAACCGCTTCTCATCCTCTGCGGTTACCCCCCCACCTGGGGAACCCATGTGCTGCTCCCTGGTCATGCCGATTCATTCTCACGCTGAGATGGCGTATTTTGGGAAGGGGACGACGGCGACGCCGCGGCCGCAACCCGGTGCGACGGCGGCTCCCACTCTGGCGAGAGCACCCCCTGTTCGCGCAAATAGGCCAACAATGCATGCATGTCTTGCATCAACGCCTGCACCTGAACCAGCATCATCTGCTGATCGGCGGCTACCGCCTGGACATCGCGCATTAACGCCGGCACCGCTGCCGGTACCACCTCCTCCGCCTGCGTATGCGTACCATTGTGGAGCGCATCCGGAGCGCCGGCTGCGGTAGCATCCTGGCCCGGTTCTGTTGGAGGCTCGCTCGCTTCCTGCGAACGACCATTCGCGGCACGCTTGCCCCGACCACTCGTCGGCACCGCCTGCCCCGGCCCCCTGGACTGGCTCAACGCCAACGAATCCGAAAGCCCCTTGACGGAACGGATTTCCTCTTGTAGGGGATGTATGTTCGCATCCAGGTGCTTGCGGGTACGGGTCATCTCATTGCGCAGGCTGACAATCTCGTCTTGAAACTCCTGGCGTATTTGCTGAATCGCCTGTACCTCGGACGACTGCTGCTGCCACGCCATAACCCGTGCCACCTGTCGCCCAAGAAACCGCCCCGCCTCTGGCAACCGCTCCGGGCCAATTACGAGCAGCGCCAGAACCAGAATAAAGAACAATTCAGCCGGGCCAACTCCAAGAAATTCCATTGATCACCTACCAGCATTGGCCCAAACCGCCAATGCTGGTACTCCAAATCCGGTTTGTGCAGAGGGGCCCCATCGTAACTGGGGGTATCCCCATCTGCAAGGCCGCTAACTTTCGGAAGAATGTTCTCGCAGATAATTCAATGCATCACCAACCGTTAGAATTTTCTCTGCATCTTCATCTGGTATTTCAACCCCAAATTCCTCTTCAAGCGACATAATCAACTCAACCAGATCCAACGAGTCTGCATCCAGATCGCCGGCAAACGACGCACTCGGAACCACTTTACCCTCATCAACGCCCAGTTGCTCAGCAATAATCTTCTTGAGGCGTTCTTCCATTGACGACCACCTTTCATAAACAATTGAACTCAGACCATGACCAATAACCCAAAAAAAGAAGCGCGGCACCGTAGCCAACCCTGGCGTGATACCCACACATCCAGCGTGTTGCCACGCTGTCTACCCAGAACGCAACACACAGCACCCTACTTGTGCTGACTCATGACGCTTCCGAGTACACCATTCACAAAACGGCTTGAATTATCGCTGCCAAACATCTTCGCCAACTCAACCGCCTCGTTAATCACCGCCCTGGCCGGCGTCTTTTCCACATCATCTTTCAGCAATTCAAACAATGCGATGCGCAAAATAGCCTTGTCTACCGCAGGCATCTGGGCAACCGGCCAACTTGGCGCTGCTTGCCCTATCACCTCATCCAGGAAATACCGATGCTCCCAGACCCCATATACAAGATGGCTCAAAAAGGCCCCTGCCTCAGAACCCCAGGGCTCATCGGACAACCGACGCTCCAACACCGCGTCCAGGGAATGATCTGCCACATCTATCTCAAAGAGCACCTGCAACGCCGTCACCCGTACTCGGTGACGCAGACCAGACATGACCCCCCTCCCCCCCCCGTCCCATCTCCGTTGTGCGTGTACCAACCGACCGACTCAGTGTCGCGCCTTCCAACGTTGTAACAATTCGGCAACATAGCCAGTTGAAATTGTGCCGGCCCGAAAGGATGGATCGTCAAGCACCGCAAGATGGAAAGGTATCGTTGTTTCTATGCCCGTAATAATACACTCATTCAGCGCCCGGCGCATTCGGTTCAGCGCCTCATCACGATCTTCTGCCCAGGTTACCACCTTGGCCAACAAAGAATCGTACGCTGTCGGGAGCGTATACCCTGCATAGAGATGCGAATCAACACGCACACCAGGGCCGCCCGGTGGGAGAAAGAATTCTACTTCACCAGCAACCGGCAGAAAACCCCGCTCCGGATCTTCTGCATTGATACGGCACTCAATTGCGTGCCCGCGTATTCTAACGTCTTTCTGCTCAAGCGTCAAGCGTTCGCCGGCCGCAATCCGAAGCTGCCACTTCACCAGGTCAATGCCTGTGACCATTTCTGTCACGGGATGCTCTACCTGGATACGGGTATTCATCTCAATAAAGTAGTAGTTCTTTTGCGCATCTACCAGAAACTCAAATGTGCCCGCATTCACATAGCCAATTGCCCGTACCCCCCGCAACGCCGCGGCGCCCATATGCTCGCGCATGGCATCATCCACGACACTAGAGGGTGTCTCTTCAATAATCTTCTGGTAGCGGCGCTGCATGGAGCAATCGCGCTCTCCCAGATAAATGGCATTGCCATAGCTATCGGCTAATACCTGTATCTCGACATGGTTGACATGGGTCAGATACTTCTCAAGAATCAAATCGCCGTGCCCAAAGGCCGCCTCGGCCTCTGAACGCGCCGTGGCATAGGCCCGCAACAAATCGCTTTCATGGTACGCTACCCGCATACCCCGTCCGCCGCCGCCCGCGCTTGGCTTGAGCAACACCGGGTAGCCGATAGTGCGGGCAATCTCGACCGCATCTTCCAGGCTCCGCAACTCGCCGTCTGACCCCGGCATCACGGGCACTCCCGCGGTTTGCACCGTGGTGCGGCCCAGCGACTTGTCGCCCATCAATCGGATGGTTTCGGCAGAGGGGCCGATAAATTGCAAATTGCAGCCGGTACACATCTCCGCAAAATAGGAGTTCTCCGCCAGAAACCCATACCCAGGGTGGATAGCATCGCAGCCGGTAATCAGTGCCGCACTGATGAGCGCGGGTGGGTTGAGATAGGAGCGTACCGGCGCCGCGGGCCCAATACACACGGCTTCGTCAGACAAGCGCACGGCCAGGGAATCGCGGTCGGCCTCGCTATACGCGACCACCGACTGCACCCCCAACTCCTGACAGGCGCGTACAACTCGTACGGCTATCTCGCCTCGATTAGCAACTAAAACTTTGTGGAACATAGAGGTCAGGACATCACCATGCCGCCATCAACGGCAATAACCTGCCCGGTCATATAGGCCGCCGCATCAGACGCAAGAAAACACACCAGCGAGGCGACATCCTGCGGTTGCCCAAAGCGCCCAAGCGGCACCGACCCCAGAATAGCCTGGACGGTTTCTTCACCAAGCACGCGCGTTAAATCGGTATCAATAAACCCTGGCGCTATTGCATTCACAGTAATATTACGGCTGGCCACCTCGCGGGCGGTAGCTTTGGTAATACCCAGAACCCCCGCCTTCGACGCCGCATAATTGACCTGGCCCGGATTTCCCATCAATCCCACCACCGACGAAATATTTACAATGCGCCCCGACCGCTGCTTCATCATCGGTCGTACTGCGGCTTTGGTACACAGGTACACACTGCGCAAATTGACCTGGATCACCTTGTCAAAATCCTCATCCTTCATGCGCATCAACAGCGAGTCGCGGGTAATACCCGCATTATTCACCAGAATATCTACCCGCCCATAGGTGTCCATGGTTGTCTTCATCAAGCGCTCTACATCGTCGGCATTGCTAATATCGGCCCCAACCCCTATGGCCGTACCGCCGGCCGCCTCAATCGCGGCCACACTTTCGCGGGTCATATCCTCGGCCACATCGTTGATTACCAGCGTGGCTCCCGCTTCGGCCAACGTCATCGCAATCGCACGGCCAATGCCCTTACCACTCCCCGTCACAACCGCAATACGTCCACTCAAGTCAATTCTCATCGGTGTTCACGCTCCCCTATATCAAAGAGTGTCTGTCCATCAATCAACACAATATGCTTGCGCCCACGGGCCGACTTCTGCGCGTCGGCGGTAAACTCGGTCGAAGTCACGACCAGGCCCTTGCCAATCGAACGCTGGCGCATATCCTGCGCCAACTTCTCAACCGTACCAGTATTCACCTTATCGGCCACAGATACCCGCACCAGATAGGGCTCATCCTGATATTCGAGCGAAAGATCCAGGTAGCGATCTTTATCCATAAAGCGATAATCTTTCATCTTAAAGCCATGGCGCACAAAGAGGTTGCTCACATACATACCGAGCTTGGGGAGCGGCTGGCCCTGCAAATCATCCAGCGTTCGGACTGTGTCCGGGCGCTCTAACTTGCCGCCCCGCTCATTCATCTCGTGCTCCATCTCATGCTTGCGCTGCTCATTCTTCTGGGCAATGACGGTACCAAAGGCCGGGAAGGGCACAATCGCAAAGAATGAGAAGCTCACATAAAATTGGATAAGCTCTGCTGTCGTCAATGGCGCTGGCGGCGCATCGGCGGAAAACTGCTGGACAACGGGCGGCGCAAACCCCGCGCTAATCAGCGCCGCATACAGCGCGATAAGCACCAGGCCAAAGAGAAACCCCGCGCCCCCCAGAAGCAACCCATGCGTCATCACATGCGTTTTCACGCGCTTGCCCAGTATCAACCCCGCCGTGACAGGCACAATACCCGCCAGATATTGTAAGAAATTACTCTGGAGGAAGAGAAAGCACCACCCCGACGCCATCGCCAACGCAATCAACACCAGATCTCGCCACGCTATCTCGCGCACTATGCTGCGCCAACGCACCATCAGCGACGGGCGGGGAGCGTCCCCGGCCCCATCCGTCGCTGGCGCATCGGCACGTCCCGTGCGCTGCTCCTCGGTTGTGCGCTGCTCCTCCTGAACCTCAACGCTCATCAGCGTCTACCCTACTCTCTACGTTTTCACGACTCAACACTTCTTCCACCGCCTCGCGCAGCTTCACAATATCGGCAAACGAACGATACACCGACGCAAACCGAATATAGGCCACCGCGTCGAGATTTCGCAGGCGCGACAATACCTCATCTCCAATCTTTGACGAGGAGACTTCATGACCATCATGAGCTATTAACACCGCTTCAATCTCATTGACCAGTTGATCCAGATGTTGGGCAGACACCGGGCGGCGATAGCAAGCAACCCGGATACCCGACATAAGTTTTTCTCGATTGTACGGCTCCCGTTCACCATTCTTCTTGACCACCGTCAGGTTTAATTCAATATACTCATATGTCGTAAACCGACGGGTACACTCGCGGCACTTTCGCCGCCTGCGAATGGTTTCCCCTTCATTGATTTTGCGAGTGTCAATAACATCCGTTTCTGGGTGCTGGCAAAATGGACAGCGCATGAGCAGGCTCAGCCCTCACTTACGAGCCGGTATCACAGGCATTATAACACAGCCAGGTTATGCTGCAATCACCCTATGCCCCCACCC